>JAHFAE010000044.1:6271-23439 GCA_023250675.1 Oligoflexia bacterium
AAATCTGCGTTGTGTCGCATTTTAGAGGTGAAATGATCCACACAAAAATCTTAGACCATGTTTTTAATCCTTTCACTCAAAAGCTACTAGGGTTTCGAACCACAACTCCCCGAAATTTTATCGAGGGCCATCCTCAGCTTAAGCTCTTAGAAAAAAAGAACACTTTGCCCCTTAATTTTAGCACCCTCTATCTATTTGCAAAATCCTAAGGATCGATAGCCCAGCCCGACTTGTTTCGTCATAGGTCTACCTCATATTTTTGACGGACTGTTCTAGTAAAATTTGATTCGCAAAACTCTTCGATGATTCGGAAGTTTTTTTAAATGCTTTGTCCTAAACGCCCCTTTAGGGCTTTAAATTGCTAACGCTTGTCTGTTTTTTCAACAGTTAACTTCACCTTTATAGGCTATTCCTGGTCCCTGGTTTGCTATCTAACTACAGATGATGAAAACCAAGGTCAAAGTAACGCTTTTAGTTTGCCTCACGATTTTACTGCATTCCGCCCTTCTTTTTGGTCAGTCCGTGTCGTCAAGGGATTCTGCCGTTTCATTAAGAACATTATTTCCTGAGGCCTTTACCAATACCTCTGAAGACCTAGATGAACTCTTTGCCCCCTGGAAGGGCAAAGTAAGATTAGGCCGTGAACTTGAACTCACCGAAGGCCCCCTTTCAAATATTATTGATGAAATTGATTTTGGCGATTTGACCTTGGCTGACGTCTTTGCCAACCGAGTTTCTACGACAAATAACTTTAAATTTAACGAGCTTGAAGAAATCGCAAAAGAATTTTTAGACACTTACACCATGAACCAAGAGGGCTTTGATGATCTTCCAGACGATGTTAAGAAGAATTTAACGGCCGATCTCAAGCTAGAAGGCATAGTATTGCCTCAGAAAAAGATTCTCGGGTCTGATGGGCAAGAACTGACAACTGAAATAAAAGAAGTGAGTCAAAAGCCCAGAAAAATTCTGGATGCCCAAGGTAAAGATCAACAATCGGGAATCATTCAAGCCGATGCACCGAAAATTATTCTTACAGACCCTAAGGTCGACCCGGCACTCTTGGCTACAGCCGATCGAGCCAATCATTGGCAGGTTTTTTATAGAAGATGGCAAACACTTGATCCCTCTATTCGACTGAGCCTAGCTAAAATACGCTTTCTCCCCAGCCGGCTTAGGGCACGACTTTATATTTCATATTATTTTTTATTTAGTAAAATTAAGTTTAGGAAAAATAACGGAGACTCCATTGACAATCTCGAAAATCTTGCATGGACAAGAGATGGTAGTGGGGTACCTGAATTAAAAGATAAATTAGAAATTCCAGTAACTGACCCCGCCGAGTATTTGAAAAGCATGATAGATTTGGCAAGAAGGACCGGTATCTTGGGAGGATTTTGGAATCCTACGAGTAAGACCGCATTTGATTGGTCATATCACTTTCATTTGAGTCTTCCTGAAATGGATAAAAATCAATCTCTTGAAAAAAAGATCGATGCGCTCAACATACTTCTGTTATTACAATCACTACGGCTTGGGTACCATTCAGTCATTATGGAGCGTTCCGGTAAAAATAAAATGTATGGAACCTTCATTAATAATTTCTATTTCAAGGGCCTCCTAAAGCTGATCGCTACAAATCGTGTTGAGATACGGTATCACCTGGATGACCCGGTATCAGAATTAAGATTTTTACTCTATTATTTGAACTTGCCTGACGAAATTGCTCTTCCTAAAATTTCAAAAATACTTGGAGACCTTGCTACGCCTAGAATAATGGAAGAACTAAAATATTATGGTAGTACTAAAAGTGTCGCGGCAAAGCTTATTCTTATCCAAAACGAAAATTCAAAATTAAATAACGAGGACATTGCTTTCATAATCCAAGAGGGCCGTTCGACTGAAATCGAATATCTCATGGCGCGGGATCCTCAAATATTTTTCAAATATTTAGAGACTTCAAATCCAAATCAATATCGAATCTCAAAATATCTAGAGGTTATGAAAACTGAAGGTAAATATTGGTCCCAGTTTTCTGCAGTGGCAAAAAATTTTGACCAGTATGAATTAAGAAATGCGACTAGTGCCTTTGTTAATACTTATCGTTTGGGGACAACAACCAGCGGCCAAGTCGATCATCTACATACCCCAGGTTTTTTAGATTTTGTAGCCGATACCTCTTTATTGCACGAGTTCATGTATATGTTAGTGCTCAAACCAGGTTCAATCGACTATTTGGCAAACCACCGAAGGGTTGAATTTATCAAGGCCTTTAAGGCCTTTTTTTTAAAAATACTTCTCGATAGCGGTCGAGTAGGCGACCTCATTGATATTTGGCAGCTGACTTTTAGGGGTATAAAGGATCAAACACTAAAAGCTGATATTCTTGCAGCGTTACAAGATCTCCCGCTTAACTCTCGAGGTCTAGCACTTATACTTTTTGACGAAGTCACAATCGAAAAGCCTTTTACCAAAAAGAGGGAGACACAAATACAGCGCATTTTTGATGGGTTTGTTCAAAACCCTAGCTCCATTGATGAGTTTCTTAAGTATTTTCCCTACCAGGAGGGTCAGTATATCTATTTTCGATTACTTCAGGAACTCGCCTCCAAACGACCTCAGTGGCAAGACTGGGTGCATTTTCGCTATATCAAGTTGTTTCGTCATGATTTGCGTACCAGCAATATTGAGAAGGGAAGTCGGCTTGCAAAAATTGTTTTAGCTGAACTCCAACAAATTGTAAGTCTTGGTAAACTCAATAGCATAAACCTTTATAATCTTCGCCAGATGCTTATCAGAAATCCTTGGATTAGCAGAGAATACAAGGAGATTTACAGAACTGCATTTGGCCGAGACTATTCTCCTCCGAAAAAAATCCCAGGCCGCATTACCTACGAAGAAATTGAAGAGATAGAAAAAAGTGCAAAGGGAACCACTAGTCAAATTGGTTCGGATCGATTTGAAGAATACATAAATAGCCTAAAATATAAGTTTGAAAAGCAAGATCTCTCAAGCCTATTAAAAAGCGATCTGGTGAATTCTAATTTTGGCGTTAATTGTACAAATCGTCTCGATATTTTACATTAATTAGAACCTTCGCCCCTTTTATCCAAAGGGAATCACATCTTCTCGAATTCTTGGTTTTAAATTTCTGAAGTGAGAAGTTATTTTATTCCCAAGAGTTTAAAAAATGCCTTGTTATTTGGTTTGCGGCCTAGAAAACTCACAAGCATTTTATCAGCTGGAACCGTGTCACCCTTCTCAAGCACTTCTCTGCGATAGCGTAAACCCACTTCAGTGTTGAGAAGACCGTCTTTTTCAAACTTGGTAAACATGTCTTGGGCAAAAACTTCTGACCAAAGATAACCGTAGTAGCCTGCATCATACCCACCCATGAGATGACCGAAGCCGGCAGGAAAATGAGTTTCTTCTAGAGGGTCAATAGTGGTCAGTTGCTTATATAATTTTTTATAGGTCGCTGTTGGGTCTAGATCTTTATTTGAGTGGTGAAGTGCCATATCAAATAAACCAAACAAAAGTTGTCTTGTATAAAAATATCCGCGATTAAAATCGCGAGTCTCTAAAAGTTTATTTAAAATATTGTCTGGAATTTTCTTTGAGGGGTCTTTGTAATGCCCCGAAAGAGATTTCAATATACTTGCATTCCAAACCCAGTTCTCAAGCATCTGTGAAGGGGCTTCGACAAAATCATGGGCCACACTTGAACCCGACAAACTTGCATAGGCCGCTTTGGTTAGAGTCTGATGCATAATATGCCCAAATTCATGAAACAAAGTTTCAACCTCGCCGTGATCAAGTAACGATGGTTTACCCCCTGATGGGGGGTTAAAATTTGCAACAATAGCTGAAACCGGAGTTTTGTATTGCCCATCGACAATACGACCGGGCACGAGTGTGAAAGCGGCAGCGTGGCCGTATTTGCCGTCTCTGGGAACAAAATCGGTAAAGAAGTGTGCAATGAAATGGCTATCTTGAGCATCCATAATTTTATAGAGATGAACATTGG
This sequence comes from Oligoflexia bacterium, assembly GCA_023250675.1. Classification (GTDB taxonomy): domain Bacteria; phylum Bdellovibrionota; class Bdellovibrionia; order JABDDW01; family JABDDW01; genus JAHFAE01. Next base: position 10,299 of record JAHFAE010000044.1, read on the forward strand.
GGGCCCAAACGTCAGCGTCTGTGACTTCTACAAAATTGACACCGAGAATTTTGGAATAAATATCAAACATCTTTTTTACAACTTCGTTTGAAGGAAAGTACTCTCTTATCATTTCATTATCGACAGAGTAATCGCGCTTTTTTAGTTGATTGGCCAGGTACGTGCCATCCCAGGGGTCAAGGTGGGTGGTCTCTGGGTAGAGTTCTTTTTTGAGTTTTAATAACTTTTCTAAATCCTGTTTATTTTTAATGGCCAATTTTGTTTTAAGTGAATTTAAAAATATCATGGCCTTCCCACCGCTTTTAGCCATGCGATCTACAGTCTGATAGTCGGCCCAAGTTTTAAATTTTAATAATTTTGCAATCTGATGTCGAAGTTCGACGGCTTCTTCTAAAATCTTTGTGTTCTTCTCAGCGGCCTTGTTCTCGTATTTAATGGCCATACGGCGGCGGGCATCAGAATTTCGGGCGTTTTCCATAAAAGGAACGTAATCGGTTGATTTTGTCGTGACCTTAAATTTGCCGTTGAGTAATTTTTCAAAACGACTGGTGATAGACTCAGGGATTCCGTCTAAGTCCTCTTTAGACATTTCTACAAAATCAATATTTTCATTTAAATTCGCTGAGAATTTAGTTTCAAGAGTCGTCAGTTTTTGCTTAAGTTTTTTTACCTCTTTAAGTTTATCGTCGGGTAAGAACAATCCGTTATGTTTAAACGCCTTTAAGGTTTCTTCCACAAGCCTTTTGTCTGTGGGTCCTATTTTTTTGCTCTTTTTGTCAGCAACTACTAAGGCATCATAAATATCTCTTCTCGTCATTAATCCCACTGAATACTGACCAAGCTGGGCTTCACATTGTTCGGCCTCTGTGCGAAGCCCCTTATCGGTGGACACGTAATTCATAAATGTGGGCCCCGCCATGGACTCACCTAGGTCTGCTGTAATTGTTTCGTAGGCTTTAAAGGTATTTTCAAAATTCTTTTCTTTGTCAGGAATTTTCAAAACCTCAGCAATGCGCTCGTCGGTTCTTTTCATTTGACTGGTACAGAATTCAGTAATTTCGTTGGGTTTATAATTGTATTTGATCACGGCGGCTCCCAAAGGTGGTGCTGCAGTTTGAGGAGCTAGATCTTTTTGCTCCGTGCTGCAGGCAAAACTTGTTAAGAATAATGCGGCAATTATGAACTTTTCTAATTTTTCCATAGAAAATAAGTCTGCCAGGAGTTTTCTTACAAAACAAGCCATAGATAATTTCAGTAACCTCTTGTCAGGTCGGGCAAATGGCAATTCAAGTCCTAGAGTCAATCTAGACATGGTGCGGTATTGTTATCAAAAGGTCAAGAGCGCCCTCTGGCATTGCTTGCATTTACCTTCGAAGCTGAATACAAAGTGGTCAGCAAAATGAATTTACTAATCACATTATTTTTATTCATGCCTGCCAGGGCCAGTATTCCCGTCGACGCCATCTCAGAAAAAATGGCCAAAATAATTGAACCTCTGGAATCACAAGAAGGTTTTAGAAAATTCGTTCAAGAACACAGCCAAGAATTTTTTGAAGTTTCTGAAACCAATGCTCTTCCACAACCTCCCGTAGAAGATTACATTATTAAAATTGGAGCCGAATCCTATCGATTGGGAATGGGTTTTCGATCCATTTACATTTTGGCAACCCCTAAAATAGTAGTAAGCATCGTCGATGATCCTCAATACTTTCAGGCTCTTTACGGCTTAGATAAGCCAGCTGATATTTTTCAGAGACGGCCCGATGGGACATTTGATGGTTTGGTTTTCAAATTGGTCCCAGGGGTTGAAACTCAAGAGTATATTCTTCACTACAGCAGTCACTGGGAAGACAGTGCGTGGATTCAACGCGCAAAACAAATAAAAGACGAGAGAAATTTTGCTATTCGCGACAACATTAAATATCTTTTTCCACAAGGGACCGGCACAGTTTTTAGAGAAGTGAGTCTTCTTTACCCTTTGAGATGGTGGGCAAGACTTTTCCCGTCAAAAGTTAGATCTGTTACTTCTCATGAGCTAGCAAAATTAAATGCAGCAATCAAGTGCGCCGCAGAAAAAGTACAACTTGGTTCCACTATGTCTGTTGAAATCGCAGCCACGTGCCACAAGGAAGCCAATAAGTGAAAGATAAGAAAAAATTTGATCCTAACTCTGCGGCCGCAAAAGATTCTGGAATATTTGGACTCCCGTTTTCTGTTAAAGACTCAAAACTAGCCCTTCTTCAAGTGCCGTGGGAAGCGACCACATCTTATGGAGGGGGAACTGCAGAGGGCCCGAAGGCCATTTTGGTCGCAAGTAGACAAGTTGATCTCTATGATATTGAGTTGGGAACTTTCTATAAAGTCGGCATCGCCATGGCCGACGAATCTGCAGAAATCAGGCAATGGAACGCTACAGCCAAAAAAGCGGCAAAAGCAAAGTCTAAAAAATCTATAAAAGCTGTTAATAACTTAAGCCAAAAAGTAAATGAGTTCGTTTACAACCAAACAAAAAGTCTATTAAAGGAAAACAAGATCGTTGGCCTAGTAGGGGGAGATCACTCAAGCCCCCTTGGAGCCATTAAAGCGGTGCTTGAAGTGTTCCCCAAAGCCGGAATTCTGCACTTTGATGCCCACGCAGATTTACGCAAAGCCTACGAGGGATTTGAACATTCCCATGCCTCCATCATGTACAATGTTTTAAACCAGACAGGTCTTGAAAAATTAGTTCAAGTGGGAATCAGGGATTTTAGCGAAGACGAATTTGCCCTCATTAAAAAATCTAAACCAAGAATCAAAACGTTTTTTGATGAAAAACTTTCTGAAGCTAAATTTGAAGGAAAAATATGGGCAGATATTTGTTTACCTATCGTTGAAGCTTTGCCAAAAGAAGTTTACATTTCTTTTGACATAGACGGCCTTGATCCCGTCCTTTGCCCTCACACGGGGACCCCCGTGCCAGGGGGACTTAAATTTCAAGAAGCTCTTTACCTTATTAAGCTCGTCGCAACCACGGGAAGAAAAATTATTGGCTTTGATCTTAACGAAGTAACGCCAGGTCCAGAAGGGGACGAGTGGGATGCCAACGTAGGGGCACGTTTACTTTACAAACTCTGTGGATGGACCCTTCAATCTCAGCGAAGAAAATAACAAAGAACTCCCGCACCAGGAATCACCAACCAAACCGGTGGCCGCTTCAAGTAAACCACAAGAGAGATTCCAACTAATAACAAAAACAAAAATGTATTGTTCACCGTATTTAGTCCAAGTTTTAATGTAGTTCCCGCTATTCCACCAATTACAGCAGGAATGGCCCACTGGCTAAATCGATTCAATGCTTGTTGCCTACTTTGAGATTTTGCAACTTGCCCTTCAAAAAACGGAATCAAAAATAGCATATTCAAAAAAGCCGGTGCAAATATGGCAAAAGTTGCAACCACTGCACCCCAAAGACGAGCCACTCGAAACCCAATAAAAGTAGCCGTAATCATAAATGGACCGGGAGTTACTTGGCCCACAGCTAACCCATCTAAAAATTCGTTATGAGTAAGCCAGTGGTAATGGCCGACAACATCTCCTTCTAAAAGGGGAATAATCGCTAGCCCTGTTCCAAAAACAAATGCTCCCGCTTTAAAACAAACCCAAGCCAAATTTAGAATCCTGGAGTCTAAGATCGTATTTGGGCTAGCAAATAAATTCACAGTGCCTGGCATAAGAAAAACACTCATTAACCCGAATCCTAAAATTCCAAACATTCCAAAGGCCAAAATGATAAGGGGCTCTAGTGTGGGTTTTAGAAAAATGATCAGCGCTGCGGCCAGTGCTATGGCCCCAGCCTTCAGGTTTCTTTTGTAGGGAGCGGACATTCGAACCACACTATCTGCAATAAAAACTAGTGCTGCCACTTGCATACCGACAAATGGATTTTGATTGTTAGTCATCCATCTTGCGTGGTCGTAGAAATAACTGATTGCAAGCACGATCAAAAAAGACGGAAAAATGAAGAGTAGCCCCGCTAATAATCCCCCTAGCCGACCCGCCTTTGCTTTACCCAAATAAATAGACATTTGAACGGCCGCTGGGCCGGGCAAGACTTTAATGATAGCGTAGATTTTTGCGAATTGTTCTTGAGTGATCCACCGATTCTTGGTGACCGCTTCGTTTTCCATCATGGCGATGGTGGCCAGAGGCCCACCAAAACCAAGAAAGCCAAGCTTCAGAAAAAAACCAACGACGGCTCTCATTACTATATGAGCCTAACGCGTTTATTAGATTATAGACTAGTAAAAAATTTCTTTACGTAACCCGTGGGCTAACGAACTTATTTGACTTAAGACCTCATTGAGATCGGCAAAGTTATAAATCTTCAGATTGGGGTCTATACTCTCTTTGGGTTCACAAAATGTTCGAGAATGCCCAGCCAAATCGCTTAAATGTCTGATGATCTTGCGTTCAATCGAATCGACATTCGAATTCAATACAACTGTAATGACAAGTTGAACCACTTCACCAGAGAACTGCTCCATGGAAGAACAAACTTTTTCTTTGTTGGGCTGGCCTTCTTTAATATAGGTCTGAGTGATGACTAACTTCACCTTTCGAATTTGGGCCAGTAAACTATCAACCCGTTGATTTATCTCATCTTGCCCCGAGGCAAATGCCGAACAAGAAGCGAGGATCAAACCAAAAACGAGTACTTTCACAAAAAACCTCCAAACAAAATTAATCGTGGGGGGAAATATAAGTCAGATAAGTGTAATCACGCATAACTGACTCATAAAAATCTGTAAGACCAACACCTTCTTTGGGCTTTAACGCACCTTCTCGCACTTTTTGATCTAAGGCAGCCCTTACTTTTCTAGCCAACTCTTTGGGCTCGTACTGCACATTAGATAAAACTTTCTCGACCGTATCGCCAGGTATAACTTCTTCTAGGTAAAAATCCTCGGGGTCTTCGTCGTCGACAAAAACGTGAACTTCATTAACTCGGCCAAAGAGATTATGAATATCACCCATAATATCTTGGTAAGCACCGGTCATAAACATGCCTACGTAATAGGGCTCTCCAGGTATCAAAGAATGCAGAGAAATTGTGTCTCCCACGTCGGCCTTTTCAATAAATCGATCAATTTTGCCATCGCTATCACAAGTGATGTCAACCAATGTGGCGTTTCGCGTTGGGAATTCATTGAGCCGGTGCACAGGGACAATAGGAAAGAGCTGATCAAAAGCCCAATGGTCCGGCGCTGACTGAAACAAACTAAAATTGGCCATGTACTGATCGGCCAATAAATCGTTGAGGCCTCTGGTGTCTTTTGACGGATTCTTTAATCTCTTATTAAGTTGAATGAGGTCCCGGCAAAGTTGCCAATAAAGACTTTCAACCTTAGCCCTTTCTTCAAGATTCAAGATCCCAAACTTAAACATAGAGAGAGCTTCTTCTTTTTTGGCCACCGCATCGTGAAAACTTTCTCTGGCATTTTTGCCGTTAAGGCCCACAACAATTTCACGAAGTTCTTTAACAATTTGCGATTCAGTCGGAGATGCAGGTGGAATCAGCGAAGCCGCCCCAATTTCAATACGGCCAAAAACATTCATGATAATACAAGCGTGATGAGCTGTGACGGCGCGGCCCGATTCACTGACGATATGGGGCTCAGAAACTCCTTCACTGGCACATATTTGTTTGAGATTATAAGTAATATCTGAGGCGTACTCTTCGATGGTGTAGTTCATGGAATTCAAAGTTGATGATCGGCCCCCAAGATAATCCACCCCAAGGCCACCACCCACGTCAAAATACTTAATTCCTAATCCCATTTTTTTAAGCTGGGCGTAAATGCGAGCGCCTTCACCCACAGCGTCTTTTATGGTGCGAATATTGGTGAGTTGGCTGCCCACATGAAAGTGAAAGAGCTCCACCGCATTTTCAAGACCTGCAGCTTTTAAAATTTCTACGGCTTTAATCAATTCTGGAATTGTTAGTCCGAATTTGGCGAAGTCTCCGCTGCTGCCTTCCCACTTTCCGATACCTTTTGTGGTAAGTTTAGCCCTTAAACCAATAATTGGTTCAACTTGCATTTCTTTTGAAACGCGAATTAAAAGTGGAAGTTCAGAGAGTTTTTCAATAACAACGACGACCTTGCGGCCTAGTTTTCGGCCCAAGAGGGCAAGGCGCATAAATTCTTCATCTTTGTATCCGTTGCAGACAGTGATGGCCTCGGGGTCAACGTTCAAAGCTAAAACAATAAGTAGCTCGCCTTTGCTGCCCGCCTCTAAACCGTAGTGGTAAGGAAGACCTGCATCGACGATTTCCTCGACGACCTCAGCCATTTGATTAACTTTGATGGGATAAACGCCAAAATAACGGCCCGTGTAGCTGTTTTCTTGAATGGCCTTAATAAATGACTCATTTAATGTTTTAACTCGAGTTCGCAAAACATCTTGAAAACGAATGACGCAGGGGAATTTAAGGCCTTTTTCGCGAATATCTGCGACCACATCCATTATATCAATAGAAGGGTTGCCACTAGTACCACTGCGGCCTTGGGGATAAACGCACATATTGCCTTTTTCATTCACTGAGAAAAACCCGGCTCCCCAATTCTCGATATTGTAATGCTCTATGGCCTGTTCGGGTAACCAGGGTATGGTTCCACTCCCCACAGGTTGCAGCCGCACGACGTTATTCGGTACCGGCTCTTGGGTGGGAGGATGATTGTGGACAGGTGGCGTGATTGAAGCAGACGTTGGCGTATTAGTATTTATAGGCACTATTGGTTCTCCTTTTGAACGGCCCTATTTATACCAGAAATCTCAAAAAAAATCTAAGATTGTTCACTGATCTTGACCAAAGATTAATTTAGATTTTAAATACCCTCGATGGCATACGAAACGGTATTCAGTTATCCGAATTATACAGCCGAGGAACATGAGACTTGGCGCTTGCTTTTTAAAAAACAGATGGAGCTTTTGCCCAACAGGGCTTGCCAAGAATACATGGATGGTCTCTCTAAGTTATCTTTTGGCACTAATGAAATTCCCAAACTTGCCGATATTAGCGAAAGACTTAAAAAAGCTACCGGTTGGCAACTGGTTCGAGTCGAGGGGTTGGTTCCTGAAAAAGAATTCTTTGAACTTTTGGCCCACAAGCTTTTTCCATCTACAGATTTCATAAGAAAACGAGAGGATCTCACTTATACACCCGCGCCAGATATGTTTCACGACCTTTTTGGTCATACCAGCCTGCTGACAAACGAGGAATTTGGCGATTTCTTTCAAGCCATAGGGCAAGCCGGAGCAAGAGCTGAGGGCGAGTTGCTCAAAGAAATTCAAAGGCTCTATTGGTTCACGGTGGAATTTGGCCTTATTAAGAACAAAGGTCAGAAGAGAATTTACGGATCGGGGATTCTTTCGTCCCCAAGAGAAGTCGTTTATTGTCTATCTGATAAGGTTATTAAACACGAGTTTAATGTGGAGAAGATAACGCACCAAGATTACGACATCTGGCATATGCAAGAAGAGCTCTTTGTCATCGATTCATTTGAACAGCTTAAAACAGAATTTATCAACTTTGGTAAGCGAACTCAGCTATTGGTATAACGAATTGACTGTAACAAAACCAAACTAAATCAAATAAGGAGACTTAATATGAAATTACTTTTGGCAAGTTTACTTTTCTACGCGTTGCCAACCTTAGCCCATACCCATTTGTTAGAAATTGACCAAGATCATTCAGATATAAGTTTTGGCGTAAAACATATGATGGTTAGCAAGGTAAACGGAAATTTTAAAGATTTTTCAGGAAGTATTGTTATGGACGAGCACGATGCGGCAAAAAACAAAGTAGATGTGATCATCAAAGTCGCTAGCATCGATACCCGCAAAGAAAAGCGGGACGAACATCTAAAGAGCCCCGATTTCTTTGATGCTGAAAAATTCAAAGAAATTATATTTAAGAGCACCAAAGTCACAGGCAAAGGTAAGAATCTAAAAGTAGAAGGTATGTTAGCCATGCACGGAGTAGAAAAGCCAGTCATACTCGAAACTACGATTGGTGGCACCCAGAAGGGCTCTGACGGAAAAAATCATATGGGATTTAGCGCCACTGGCAAAATCAAACGCAGTGATTTTGGTTTGAAATGGAATAAGGCCTTGGAGACCGGCGGTGTCATGGTTGGCGATGAAGTGACACTTAACTTTGAAATCGAAGCCGTAGAAACCAAAGCTGAAAGTGCAGAACATAAGAAGTAGTAGATCGCCAAAAAAATGGGCTAGCTGGTAAGAGCTAGCCCTTCTTGATTTTAAATTCAGATTCAGTTTAATTCGTGGGGTCTTTTCCCATCTCTGCCAAGATATTGGCAACTTCTGCGTCAGTTAATACTTTGGCACTTCGGCAGCCGTTTCCTGGGCCAGACCTGGTTACTCGCGTGCAGCTGGCTTTATTGTCAGGAGTCGTCGCAACACCAGCAGTTATAGTACAACCGCGGGCTTTGGCGAAGGCTTCGACAACGACCAAGCATGAGTTAACTGACATACAGACATCTCCGCCCGTTTTACCGTTATCGAGTGAGAGAACAACTCGTCTATCGGCTGAAGAGCCCTTTGCATCTTTAAGTTCGCAAGCTACGTCGCCGTAATAGTCTTTGTCTTTTTTGCCATCGTGATCCTTGTCGTCATCATCGTCATCATCATCATCTTTGTCGCCATCATCATCGTCGTCATCATCTTTTTTGCCGTAGTACTTTTGACCACTATCTTTGTCGTCGTTATATTTATTGTATTTACAACTGTATGGCGATGGACTTGGCGAAGCCGAAGGCTTAGCCGTTGGAGCAGGTGTTGCGGAAACCGTAGGCGATGGGCTTGCTGATGGCAATAATTCTGGCGGAGCGGTTGAAGGATCTGAAAGTGTCCCCGTTGGTTCTTGCATCGAAGGATCGATAGGTGCAGCGGCCAATGTCGGCTTTAGGTCGCTGAAATTAACTTTACCACAACCTTGAAAGAGGCTTAATCCCCCTAAAAAGACAATGGTACACGAAAGAATTATTTGGATTTGCTTGCTCATATTACATCCCCTTTAAAGAAATCCTATTACCCTATTCGAAACTTATAGCTTCACAAAGGATGCCAATTCAGAGTTTCATAAAGGCTCTTTGAGCTCATTTGTTCATCAAATGTCTTAACTTCTGTCTAAAAGTTCGACGAACTATCAGCCCTTTTGACTGCTGAGGGAATATACCGTGAGTTCTGTTTGTTTGGCTGTTCCACCGCTGACATCGGCGGCGTCGGTCTCTTTATTTTGGCAACTTTAACTATCACTTCGCAAAAAAAGCCCCCGCAATTGCGAGGGCTCGGTACTTTTCAAACAATACTAAACGCGATGGCCGATGGCGTTCTTCAAAGGTCTTTGAAGAGCAAAGATCGCCAATCCAGACGCAACTCCCAAAACCGTTAATAGAATGAAGAAAGATTCTTTAGGCATCTTCTCATAGAAAGTGCCGATATAACCTGAGAGGTAATTGCCAAAGAAAATAGCCAAGAACCACATACCCATAAGCATACCGACAAGTCGCGCCGGCGCGACTTTTGTAACGACTGAAAGACCAATGGGCGACAAGTACAATTCACCGAAGGTGTAGATAAAAGTGCAGAGGACAAGCCATAAAAAGCTGATCTTTTGGTCAATCCCCAAACCTTGTGCGATATACACCAAAACTAAAAACGAAATGCCCAAGAGTGAACAACCCATGGCCATCTTGGTCACACTTGCCGGTTCTTTATTTCTCTTATTCTGCCAAGCCCAGAACATGGTTAAAAATGGGGTCAACAAAAAGATAAAGGCAGGATTAAAAGCTTGAAACCAAGTCGACGGCATTTCAAAACCCAAAAAATGCCAATCGGTATTTTGGTCTGCAAACAATTGAATAGTATTGCCCTGTTGCTCGTAAATGGCCCAAAACACGATATTCAAAACCGCAAGCGCTAAAAGACCAATAACAGCCTTCCACTCTTTTGAAGTGAGGGGGGCATTTTGGACTTTATTGTCTTTCTTCAAGGTCAATTGGTCGTCTGCTAAAAACTTTTGACCCCAGAGATAGACCACAAGACCCGCACACATCCCAAATCCAGCGGCGGTAAAGCCGTAGTGCCATCCATAGACTTGACCCAAAGTGCCGCAGACAAGAGGTGCTAAGAATGCACCTAAGTTAACACCCATATAGAAAATCATAAAAGCACTGTCGCGGCGAGGGTCATCGGCGGGATATAAACTACCAACTTGGGTTGAAATATTTGGTTTAAAACAGCCATTACCTAAAATGAGAAACATCAGAGCCAGTAAAAACATAGATTCAACAGCCATCAAAAAATGGCCGATGGCCATCAAGACGCCACCAACAACAACGGTTTTGCGTTGGCCCAAAAGTCTGTCGGCGATCATTCCACCAAAAAACGGAGTGAAGTAAACAAGGCCTGTGTAGATACCATAGATTTGCGATGAAAGTGGCTGAACCGCCATAGGTCCAAAGACGCTTTCAATGGCTCCACGCAAAGGGCCAAACCCAAATACGTATGCACCTGCTTGAGTCTGCAAAATTAAATATTTGGTCATGTATAGAACGAGAAGTGCTCTCATACCGTAGTATGAAAAGCGCTCCCACATTTCTGTGAAGAATAAAACGAAGAGCCCGGCCGGATGACCAAGAATCGTTTTATTTATTCTCACTGTGTTTAATGCAGAGACTTTTCCTATAGAACCAGACATGGTCATTGAAGATGTTGTGTTACTGGACATAGATTCCCTCCCGTTTCGCGTCATTGAAACCTGCAACCGCCCTCGATTCTGCAGGATTCGCCTTGAGAGGTCAACGGCAAATTCTTCAAAATTCCACTATAGAAATTCAAATAGGACGATGTTATTAAAAATCAATGTCTAATAACAATACACGGTTGGTATATAGTACAGATCCCAAGCAGGTTCGGTGCCCACGCTGTGGCGAATTCACACCGGGTTGTGCTTGTGTGGCCACCGAAAAGATCGTCACTGCAAAGGGCGTTGTGGCCAAATTGCGCCTAGAAAAAGCAGGAAGGGGCGGAAAATCTGTCACCGTCATCTTCGATATGCCCCGAGATCCTCAATATCTGCAAGACTTGACGAAGAAACTTAAAAGTCAATGTGGCACTGGCGGCACTTATAAAGACAAAGAAAATCAGATCGAAATTCAAGGGGATCATCGCCCACGAATCAGAGAAATTTTAAGTAAACTTGGGTTTCAGGTAAAAGGATAATGGGATAGTGGCTGCTGTTTCTATTGTTGTTCCTGTATTTAACCAAGTTCACCTCACAAGAAGGTGCCTCGCTTCCCTCTTTGATGGCGCTACCAAACCCCACGAACTCATTGTGGTCGACAATAATTCTACAGACGACACTCCAGAATATCTTAAGTCTGCTTCCGTAGAAGGTCGCAAGCGAGGTTGGACGATTCAGACCATTACCAATTCCAAAAACAAAGGGGTCTCTGCTGCGTTTAATTTGGGAATCAAAGCTTCTCGCTCCGACTACGTCATACTTCTTAATAACGACACATGGCTTATGCCAGGTTGGGATAATGCTATCTTAGAGGTTGCCCAGAAGATTAATGGCGACATGGTAGGTGCCTATTACTACGAAGGGCCCTTTGATGAAATCCAAACTCCCAAACTAGCCAAGAGATTCACTTCCCGTAACAAGGGTAAATATTCTGACGATTGGGCCGCCATCATGATGTGTTACAAGCGAAGTACGTTTGAAAAAATCGGATTGTTTGACGAGAGATTTTTTATTGGCTTTGAAGATGTGGATATTAGAGAACGCATGGTTCGTGCAGGGCTCAAGTATTATAAGGTTGCCGATTGTTTTATTTGGCATCACTCCAAAGGCACAAGAGACTCAAAGCATGTGCGGCCTGGCTATGAACAGGAGAGCCTAAAAAAGTTTATTGAAAAATGGGGTTTTGATCCTCGGCCTCGTGAGAATACAAGAATATTAAAAATGAAGCGAAAGTGGAATCGATTTAAAAATTCTCTGGGGCTTTTCTAGGTTAGGGATCCAAAACTCCCTGCAAACCTGATCGACTTGTTATAGAACCACCAGATTGAGAACCCGGGCTAAAGGGCTCACCGGTCGTGGCATTAACCATAATATCCCCACCGGTAGCTACTCCACCTCCGGTCACCACTGCAAAATTAGGCGAAGGAGGAGGGGGCGGTGTGTAGTTAACCGTAACCCTATATGGATTGGAGTGACTGTTCCCTACCCGTGCCACAATTGAAACGCTAAATCTTTGTTCCATATCGCCAGCAGAAATATCTAAGTGAACAGAAATTTTATCGTCAGAGCATGTTCCATCTACGGTTTTTGATGAGGTCAAAGGACTCGAATATGTAAAGGTAATCATGTTACTTCCTAAGCATGGGCCTTCAGCCAATAAGTAAGAGCTATTAGCTGACTTATAGACTGGGGTAATGGGAACTGAAGTGCTTGAATTATTAGCTGTTCCGGGGTTTCCAGGAGTTTTAAAGCAGCCTACAAGGCCCAAAACCATGGGAAGTAACAATAGGACTGATAATACGTACCGTAAAAACATAAATCCCCTCAGACTAACCTTTCGGCTAGCCTGAAGGGAAACTTGAGTACATTTAATGCTATTAACTATTTAATATTACTAATTAATTAAAGATCTTCTTTATGGCGTCGGTAGCCTTTACTTGGGCATCCAATGCATTACGAAGCATGGTCTCGTTCACCTCTACAGAAGATTTGCCATCCGCAGCTGGAATGCGTTTACGCTCAGCAAATACTGAGATCGTAGCCTCGTTGCTCTTAATAACTTCATCGGGTAAGAGCTTTTCTCGGTTAAAGAAAGTACCAGCCATTGTCTCACACTCTTTTCGAGCATCGCTCTTCACAACTTGGTGAGCTTTGTATGAAGCCATAGCGTCTTCCCAAAAAAGTCTCTGGCAGTTATAAACTTTTGATACGGCTTTGCCAGCGGCTTCTCTATCAGATTTTTTTGGAAACAACGTTGCATACTCGGTGAACAGCTTCTTTTTATTTTCAGTATTAATTGCTGTTGGATTTTGCACCAAGCTTTCAACTGTCGCT
>JAHFAE010000045.1 GCA_023250675.1 Oligoflexia bacterium
AGTTATTCAAAATCCCAATTACCTCTTTATTGTTGGGGACCCATTAAACGTTCAGACTTCAAATAGCAATCAAGTCTGCAAAGTGACCGGTGGAGACGTCTTGAAAGTAGTCCGCCAACCAAGTGAAAATGACGAAACGGCTTTAATGACCGTCGTCACTTCAAAGGGCGATAGTTGCCCAGCTGGCAGTCAAATCACGGTATCATTTGCAGATCTGCAAGAAATGCTAAACGATATGTCTGAAAAAGTAGACGATGCGTTGAATGAAGTTCAGAAGAAAGGTGAAAAGCCCTAAAGGTTTAAGTCAGACTTCAACTGACGCCATTATAATTTGAGTTGATAAAATAAGGGATCGAAATAATCGATCCCTTTTCTTCTTCATAGCTTTTGATCCTATTGATTCACAGATCCTCACTAATGTCGCATACGATAAACACCAAATTTAAAATAATTTTTCGTTGATAGAATTATTTTTTTGAATTCGCTCCAGCAGCATTCGATCTGATTTCAAATTTTAACTCTTGATAAATGCATTTAAAATAGGCGCATTAGGATCACCCATTTGCATATTTCTAATTATACTCTGAGGGGGAATTTTCATCAGTTCACAGACCGTACGATAAATAGAACTTGGACTTGGTTTATTATTAGACGCAAGGGCCCCCGTATTAAAATCAAAACCTAAGGTGGTGCCTCTATTATTTCCTGGGGCTGCAACGTCTCCTAAGTAGCCACCGTTGATACTTCCTCCAATAAAAACTGCCCCATACCGTTCAAAATCATCCCAGTTAAGTCTTCCTTCGGGGTCTCGAAACAGGACACCTCTTTGCCCTTCAGAAGTCATGACAATGAGAGTATTGTCAAAGAGCATAGCTCCTTGGCGGTAAGGATGGGGAGTACTTGCGAGGGAATCTAATAGTGCTCCCAATCTATCAGCGATAAATTTATTTCGATCTTTTGCCCTTTGAGATTGATAATCCTCAGGCAGATGCATGTGATCCGCACGAAGGTGAATGGCAGCTGATCCAAACAAATTGAACTTAAACCCTATGAGACATGCTAAGAGTTGGGCGCCAAAATCTGTTGGGTTAGGTACGTTGCCGCTGCCGTCCGTTGCAATGGTGCTGCCCACACCAAATTTTATTTTGTTCGAATCAAATTCATTTTGAATAGTATCTGCTTGATTCTTTACTATGAGATCAAGCCCTTGACCCGCGGCTAGCCTAGCATTACTTGCATCTTGAAGTTGAAACTGGAGAACTTCTTTTTCTTGAATGGCATTGACACGTTTAAGCGTATCAACCAAAGTTTCCATCTCGGTTCGCCCAATAAGAGGAACGCTCGACTTGAACAGGCCTTTGAGTGTTTCGATAGAGTCGAGATTAAGAAGATTGGGATAGCCCGCATAAACTTCTTCTACCCCGCCTCGAGACATGAGCACACCTGGGATCGATGGCGCATTGGCTCTGGATTTTGCAATTTCTGCGGCGAACATGGGTGCAAATGTGGAGCCTGCGCCAGGGGGTACAATACCGTCTCCTGGTGCGCGAGCTCCGCCGATTCGAGATGACCAGATACTTGTATGAAAATTTTCAAATCCGTATCCGCTTTCAAAGTAACCAATATTGGGTGCAAAACGACTCAACCCTGCATCTGCAGCCGGCTGAGTTAAATTGAGTATTCTTCCTGACCCCGCTTGAACTGTCGAAACTCCTGAATCGTAAATGATACCCCTATCGGGGTTTATATCATTAGACAAAAACCCAGACGGGGGAAAAAGATCTCCAAAAGGAAATGCCGCTCTCACCGCAATGTCGATGACAAAATCTACGGGTTTACTGGCTTCATTAGCAGAAGCTTCAGGTACTACCGCTCTTGCTATAGTTTTTAGAACATTGAGTTTTAAATAGGGAGCTAGACTAGAACCAGCAACGATGATCCCTACTTTTCTTAAGAATTCTCGTCTTGACTTAATATTCAATTTGCCGAAACTCCTTGGACTCTTTTTATAAAGAGATCCCCAGTTAAAATAGTCGTGATCAATATCTTCACGTTGTAACCTGAATCAATAAAGGCTTGAGAGTACTTTTCTAAACCCATAACACTTGAAGCGTAATCTCGTCCTAAAATAAAGTTTAAGTATCTTTGAGTCATGCATGGTGCAAATCGAGGATCTTGCGCCATGACCTCTCCAAGATCTTTTACCGATGCAAGATTTCTTTCGTGTGTGTTGGGGGTGAATCCCGGATTAATAACATCTTCTTTCACCGACATTGTATTGGCATCAGTTCGGGTCGTAATTGAAGAATTTGTAGAGTACTTGCCTGTAAAATCATAAGAATAAAACAGAAACGCTTTGGGGTTCATAGATCCGTGGCACCCGTAGCAGTCTGATGTCGTGCCACTAGGCGTGAGACCCCAGGGATGAATCTTACTTGAAATTTGTGGAGCTGGCATTTTCTTGTCAGTTAAATCTGGATAGGTCGAACACGTAAATTTTTGAAACGCCTCATTTACTATTCTAAAGTTAAATGCCTTTGGCCGTTTGTGAGTTGAAACGAAAGCTCTAGTGGTGAGAACACCCGCACCGTTGGCATCGGCAGTTGCTTGATCGCTAAAAGTGTCACAAAATGGTTTTTCTTTAAAATCAGGCCCAATGCATTTTGCGCCTTTAAGTATATTTCTATAATCTTGGTCATTGGCGACGATATAGGCGCCTAGCCTAGCAGGGTCATCAAAGTCAATATCTGCACCTGCGGTTTGCCCCCCGAGACCAAAGTAGTCTTGGTGTTCGCGAACCATGGCCATTTTGAAATCCTCGCTAGCCATGAAATTTTTTATGGCCAATTTGTATTTTTCAATATTGGCAGCTCCATTTGATCTTTCTAATGAAGTGGGCAATCGGTTCATTAGAATTTTTGAAGCCAAAACTGTGGCTTGGTTTAAGGGCTCAGAAAATTCCAAGGTCTTTTGGGTAGAAGGTTCTTGAAGTTGTCTTTTTAGCGTGCACCCGTGAAGAGCAAGACTTGCGATGATGAGTATGCAAAATATTTTAGCGTCCATTGGAAGCCTCTATAGAGCTTAAAACTACAGTGCAAGCACCGGCCGCTTTTTTAAGATAATCGGGCCTGCTAGCGGGAAGTCTTTGCACCAGTGCAAGGAGTTCTCTTTTTTCAGACAGAGTTGGATTTCTGCCAATGGTACTCAAATAAAGTTCATTGAAACTTTCGAGATTCCAATCAGAATTATTTTTTACTTTTGGAAAGAGCTCAGCAAAAACTTCAGGTTTCGTATTCGCCAAATAACAGGCGTCAGAAATGACTTCGATTAAATACTTAAATTTACCCGGCTCAGGTCGTGAGTTGGCTTGAATTCCATTTGCGTAATCACCACCACCCAATTGCATTTTGTGAGACTCTAAATGGTTTAAGATTGCATCTTCATTGGCGTTGCCGCCTTTGATACCCAGTTTATTTTTGACGATAGAACTTATAGTGGCGGCCCCGGTAAAACTCCAAACCGAAGTAGGATTTGTAGAGCTTGAAACAGTGGTCCTTTGGGTATTACTTGGAGAAGCCCTGTAGCAGCCTGTAAAAAACAGGACAATCTGAATGATTGTTAAGACTTGCATACCGTGAATTTTTCCCCTCATGGAGCCTAAAAAATGCAATTCCCAGACCCTACCTAGGTCTAGATATTAGCTATGGGTGTTTAGTAGTTAGTCTGGTGTAAAGCGATGCCCCAGAAATGTGGTAGTTACGTGGTCCTATGTTGAAATGTGTGCATAATGCATGTCATTTCGCACACATATGCATATTACCATGTAAGTATCTGTAATTATTACAGATAATTAAAGCTGTGAAATGCTTGGCAACTTTGATTCAAAGTAATTTATTCTAATCGATCAATTTAATTAATTTGTTAGTACTGACTTTTTGAATCCGATCTTACAAAAGATTAAATTTTCCGCGCCGGCGCGTGTAGACTCACTTCTCCGGAGAAGTTGTTTTAGCCGACAGTCCCAAGACTTCTAGGGGTCTCGGCAGGCGACAGATTCAAAAAAACTCCTTAATTCAAAACATTCAATTTAGTTAATTTGCGACTACTGATTTTTCAACTTGCTTAGCGTAATTCAAACTAGAAGAGGACTTCTTTGGGATAAGCCCTTCCATCTTAGCAATAATCTCAAGCATGATTTCATTGGCTCCACCGCCAATGCCTGCAAGTTTTGAATCTCGATAGAGCCTGGCCACTTCATATTCGTGCATGAGTCCATAACCGCCATGGAGCTGAACACATTCTTCTAAAACACGAATTTTTGCTTGAGCGCCTTTAAGCTTTAATACTGTAACAAGTTTAGAAAAGTTTTCTTTCTTTTGAGCTAATTCCACACATCGAAGAGCTAAAGTTTCAATCAATATTATTTCAGCATACATGTCAGCTAGCTTATGTTGCACGACCTGACGCTCCACCAATGGTTTGCCAAAAGTCTCTCTCATGCTCACATATTTCTTGGTGAGTTCGTAGCCTCGTTTCATCATCCCGATGGCGTTGGCCATTCCGGCTAGTCGCTCAAATTGGAATTGTTCCATCTGATAAATAAATCCCTCCCCTTCTTGGCCAATGAGATGGTTTTTAGGGACTCGCACATCTTGTAAAACAATTTCGGCGGTGTCAGATGACAAGTGACTGATTTTTCTTAAAACTTTTCCCACACTAAATCCCGAAATCTTAGTCGGTACCACAAAAAGCGAAAAACAATGATGCCCGGGCTTATCATTTGTTCTTGCCAGCAACGTAATAAAATCTGCCTGAGTGCCATTGGTGATAAACGTTTTTTGTCCATTGATGACATAGTCATTACCATCTAAAACCGCTCGAGTTTGAACACCCGCGACGTCAGACCCACAACCGGGTTCAGTCACGGCGATAGAACAAATCATGTCGCCGCTTATTGCAGGTTTAAGAAAATTTTCTATTAATAGGGGATTTCCGTGTTCGGCCAAAGCCGGTGTGGCCATATCTGTTTGCACAGCAAATCCAGTCGCCACCCCAGGTGAGCCACACTTGGCCATTTCTTCTGCAAAAATATAATTGTAAAGAAAATCAGCCCCCATTCCACCAACCGAATCGGGGTAGCTAATACCGAGAAAACCCATTTCACCACATTTCTTCCAAAGAGAACGGGGGGTGCGGCCTTGGATCTCCCAGGTTTCGGCAAAGGGCCTGATTTCTTTTTCAATAAATTTTTTAACGGAGTCTCTAAAAATTTCATGATCGCTGGTGAATTCAACTGGCATATGTCTCCCTATAAAGGTGCAAAATAACCTTCGACTTTGAGTCCAACCATGGGTTTATCAATAAAAACAGGATCATTACTCTTAAACTTTCCAACTTAGTTTTTGCTATAAGTGAAAATGCTGCCATTACATAGACGAACTAGACTTAAGGCGAGACCATCCTCATCTCTGCTGACTTCAATCATTCCATAATCTTAGATGTTCAATTCTATTTATGTCCAGGCTTGAAAAAGTATTCTTGCCATATGATGATTGGGGCAAAGGGGAACCATGGCAAAAGGTTTGTATTATGAGGATTTCATCCTAGATGCTAGTTTTGAAAGCCCAAGTCGAACGATTACCGAAACCGATATCGTTAATTTTTCGGCATTATCGGGTGACTGGAACCCCATCCATACCGACGCAGAATTCGCCAAATCAACTCCGTTCAAAGAAAGAATAGCTCACGGGCTCTTAGGTTTAACCATTTCGTCAGGCCTTTCTATGAGAACCGGAGTTTTTGATGGAACTCTCGTTGCATTTTTAGGAATGCAATGGCGATTCACCGCACCCATCAAAATCGGCGACACCATCAGACAGCGATCAGTGGTAAGAGAAAAAAAAGAAAGTAAAAATAAAGATCGAGGAGTTGTTTCTTTTGCTATTCAAATTCTCAATCAACGAAGTGAAGTGGTACAAGAGGGCACTCGAACCGTCATGATGAAGAGAAAGTAAGGCAACGTTGACCGTCCTAGACCATTTTTGGAATCAGGTTTTGCAAAAACCTCATGACCCGTCCCTTCATTTTTACCAAGATGGCCATTGGCATGGAATGACGTGGGAAGAGTACGGCATGCAAGTGGCCCAATTTTCTGCTGCCCTTCAAGGCTTAGGTAAACCTCAAGGGTCTCGTATTGCTATTTTTTCGAATAATTGTCTTGAGTGGTATATTTCTGATTTTGCAGCTTTGGCGGCGGGCCTGGTGGTGGTGCCTCTTTATCCGAACGCTACCGAAGAGCAGGCTCGCTATATTATTGAGCATTCTGAGTGTGAAATCGTTATTGTGCGTGGACGAGAGCGCTTTGAAAAAATCAAAAACATTTCCATTGTAAAAAAAATTATCTACGTCGCCGATGACAGTTATGACTTGGTTTTCAACGACCAATTGGCTCCAAGCAAATTGCCAGAAATTATTCCGTTTGATTCTATTTTAGAATCGGGGATGAACAGCCAATCTCCCAAGAATCTTTATATAGCTGACAGTGATTTGGCCACCATTGTTTATACTTCAGGGACCACGGCAACTCCCAAAGGTGTAATGATTAGTCATAAAAATCTCTGCGCTCAACTTACTCAGTTAACGCACAGGTCACCTCGATCTCCAGACGATCATGTTTTGTCTTATCTTCCCCTTTCTCATATCGCAGAAAGAATTAATGGGTTTCGCCAAGCGCTTATTGGGTATCAGGTATACGTCGTTGAAAATATTAATGACGTCATGAGAGCCGCTAAATCAGTGAGACCCACGGTATTTTTTGGAGTCCCAAGAATTTGGGAAAAACTACAAGATGAATTTAAAGATGATCTCAAATATCCCAAATTGCTATTTGGTTGGTTTGCTGGTCGCAATTTAAAAAAGAAGGCAGGCTTAGATCGCTGTCGTCTTTTTTATACAGGCTCAGCGCCCATTTCTCAAAACACTTTGCGATTTTTCTACGATCGAGGAATGACCATCTTACAAGTGTACGGTCTTACGGAGTGCACAGGGGCAAGTCACATGACTTTAGCTTCTCACTATACTTTTAATTCGGTGGGTCCCGTTTTAGATCAGATGGAATGTCGCCTTTCATCAGATGGTGAAATTCAACTCAAAGGTGATAATATTTGTTTAGGTTATTACAAAGATCCTCAAAGTACTTCTGAACTTAAAGATGGCCCATGGCTTCGAACGGGAGATATCGGTGCTGTTGAAATTGGAGCCATTGGCAAAAAAGGAAATCTAAGAATTGTGGATCGAAAGAAAAATATTATTATCACATCGGGTGGAAAAAACGTTTCGCCAGCCCCCCTTGAAGCACAAATTCGAAGTCACCCCTTGGTCAATCAGGCTGTCGTCATTGGTGATACAAAAAAATGTCTCATCACACTAGTGACACTTAATCGGCCCACCTCACCCGACGTACGTCGAGAAATGAAAAAACATATTGATGGAATAAATTCTAAATTAGCTAAGTACGAAACCATCAAAGAGTTTATTATTTTAGATCGAGAATTTGCCGTGGAGTCAGGGGAACTCACTCCTACCCTGAAAGTAAAACGTAAATTTATTCAAGAAAAGTATAAGTCAGTTATAGATCAGACTTACGCGGCGCTTTGACTCGTCTTGTTGACTTGTCTCGACACTCACATACTCGGCATTTTTTTAGAGACTTATTTTGATCTTTGCCTGGCCGTTATATAAGTTCGGCCACGGGTACGGCCGTCTGGCTTCAGTAACCGGCTGTTTTGAAGATCCATCTGAGCCTGACGCCTTGATACTAACCCCTCCAGCCAATTAATATAGTCTTGAGTTGTGATTCGTTTTTTTTTCTTAAGTAAAAATCTTAAGGCAGATTGACGCCTAGATCGGCTGATTAACGTATGACCATTGTTTGAGTATTTGTTAACTAATATCTCCCGACTGAGAAAGCCCCATTTATAATAACTTTCAATGGTAAGGCTTGCATCTAGATACATTTCTTTACCTGCGATTTTTCGTTGGCCAATAAAAAAAAGTTCATAGGAGGTTTTGCTCAAACCAACCATTACGCATTGAATCCAGTAATTAAAGGCCATTTTCTCAGATGGAGCCTTCAATAAATAGTCTTTACTTTGCTCCCCTAGGACTCCAAAAGCTGTCGGCCAGGGCATCACAGCCAACTCTTTGTTTAATTGTGAGGGAGGCAAGTGCACCCAACAAATCGAAAGTGCACGAACAAATAGTTCGGCCAAGCGGGGATCAAGGCGACACCACTGACTCCAAAGGGCTATTTGTGCCGTTGTCGGTATGGTTTGTATCGAAACGCCCTCTACCCGACTGGCTTCATTTAATTTTATATAGGCCTTAGCGAGTTCTTTTTGCGATGGTATATTTATGAGCCCCTTCATAAAAAAATCTGATCTTCAATGTCATCTAGAAAATCCAACGCGCTCTCGGCTTGAGGAATTCGTTTTTCTTGAAGTTTTTCAATGTGGTCTCGCACAAATTTTTTATCGGCCCCGGCTTTAAATAATGCCTTGGCGTGGCCCACATCTTTTTGTCTGTGTGCAAAGCACTTCATAATCAACATATCGGTGGCGCCCAAGGCCAAAGCCTCTAAGCGCATACCTTTGAAGACAGAGATAAGTCTTTTTGCGTAGTCGCTGGGAAGTGTATAGACAAATGTCGAGAACCAGGGATTAAGCCAATCGGGCGCTAAGTTCATTTCTTTGGCGACCTGTTTGATCAACGGATCCAACTCGACTAACTCTATACCCTTTGGGATGAAATCAATGTCGCTGGTTGCCAAAGGAAATTGATGGGCCAAAATCATTGATCCGCCGCCTCCAATAATGATTTGAATAGGTTTTGGCAAAATCTCGTCGAGGCGTCCGAGCGCGCTTATCATATGCTTTGCCGTGAGGTTTAATTCTCTCATGGTTTTATTTTACGAAATTAAAAGTTACTTCGCAATATAAATTAAATACTAATAAATTCAGTAAGTTATTGTTTTTATATTACTGACTTAAACATAAATCGCTATAACACTTGCAGGTTGATTTTTTATATGGTTTTTTCACTTCTGGCAATTCATAGGCAAGAGTTCCAAACTGCCAAATATGCTTCATGACTAGCTTTTGGAAGAATTGTCATGAAGCCAAGAAGTCCAAAAAACAATAGAAGACGCCAATTAGCCCATATCGGTTTTTAAAGCCGATATGATGCGTATAATCAAATTCTTGCTATTTGGTAGCATCGGCGCTATCATCTAAAGAATGACGATTGATGAGGCTCTAAAAGCACTCGGCAGTCCCAAGAGCGTAGCTTTTAAAGACCTCTTGAAAATTTGCGAGACGTTTTTTGGAGAATCGCGGATTAAGGGTAGCCATCATATTTTTAAAACTTCGGGGCCAGGTCCGACGATTAATATCCAGCCTGATGGCAAAATGGCAAAGGCCTATCAAGTTCGTCAAATTGCCAAGGCCCTCGAAAAGCTTAAGGAGATCAAACAATGAATAAAAAAATAAGAGAACTTCTTAATAAATATACTTATCGCGTCGAATGGTCAGAAGAAGACGATACTCATATTGCCCGGTGCTTAGAGTTTCCTGGCTTATCAGCGCATGGAAAAACAATTGAAGACGCCATCAAAGAGATTGCAGTAGCGGTTGAGGGTTCTTTAGAATGGTTGATTGAAGATGGGGATAAAATTCCTGAACCTATGGGGCAGGCTCAGTACAAAGGGAACCTTACGCTAAGGGTATCTCCTGAAATTCATAAAGAACTTGCGATTAAATCTGCCGAACAAGGTATCTCTATTAATCAATATATCTTGAGCAAGATAAGCTGACCATCGATGAAGTCCAGCTGCCCCGTGCCAACTCAAGAAGGCTTTCTTCCATTTTGGATTATAGATTCAGTCCATACCAAGATCCAATTTCACGAGCTTTTTACTTCTAAATCCCAGCCTTTCTTACAGGAAATTGACCCGGTCTTATTTCGCACCATTTAAAAAATTACGACTTTTTTATAGACCCGACATAGATCCCATAGCCAAGTACAAAAACGATTCGGTTTTAAGCATGTAACTCCTTAATAAATTTCAGCATTTTTCCGAAAGGCAATATGTCCCATTGTGGGGCGAGCTGTATTTGTTCACACCGTTTTTTTAATTGAAGGAACTGGTGTTTATCAAAAATAGTTTCTCTTCGGGGTTTGTGGGGTTTGCAAAGTCCTTTAAGGGCTCACTGATTATCTTTGTCATCACAACTTTTCCTGTTCTTACTTTTGCAACTTCTCAAAATCGCCTTCAAGGTCAACCTTCAACAACACTTGCCAAAACAGCACCCGTTATTTTTAGCACCGGCGTTTTAATGGCCACACCCGAAGCAGGTGCTATTGAATTTGACGGGACAAATCTTTATTACACCAACGAAAGCAATACTCGTAAGATCGTGGGTTCAACCAGTGGAACTCTGACAGTCAGTAAAGCCGTTGCCACTGATACCAACGGCAATCTTGTAACTTCTGCCACCTCAAGCACAGAACTTGGTTATCTTGCTGGAGTAGCATTCACCAATGGTGGAATTGTCTATGGCAATGGTGGAGCACTCGCCACAACCGGTGGTGGATCATCGGGACAAGTCATAGTCTCAAACGGCGTTGGAATCCCGTCGTGGGCTACACCAACCAGTGCGGGCGGCGCTAGCAGCATAGTGAAGAGAGATGCCACGGGCAACTTTACTGCCGGCACAATCTTAGCGACTCTTACGGGTCACGCAACACTTGATCTTGCACTAAGCGGTAGCACCATGACGGGTACTATAACAGGCCGAGCGTCGACAACCATTGCCAGTACATCCCCCATTAAATTCCCCACCGGGGTTCTTACAGCTACACCTGAAGCAGGTGCCCTTGAATTTGACGGCACGAATCTTTGGTACACAAACGAAAGTAATACTCGAGCCATTATTGGCACAGGTTCAGGGAGTGCCACAATTTCTGCAAGCAGGGCTGCGGTCTCAGATGCCGGAGGCAGTACCATTGCATCGGCAACGACAAGTACAGAGATTACTTATCTAAAAGGCCTTGGAGTAACCAACGGCGGAATCGTCTATGGCAACGGTGGAGCGCTGGCAATAACGGGTGCTGGTACATCTGGGCAAATATTAATTTCAAACGTTGAAGGAATTCCTTCGTGGGTCACACCAACAGATGCGGGAGGTGCGTCCACAATTGTGAAGAGAGACGCCACAGGTAACTTCACGGCCGGTACGATCTTTGCGACGCTCACAGGCTCAGCAAGCCTAAATCTTTTGCTTACTGGCGGCACCATGACTGGAACCATTACTGGGCGCGCGTCGACGACCATAGCCGGGACTTCACCGGTAAAATTACAAAAGGGAATTCTTATGGCCACTGCTGAAGGCGGAGCCATTGAGTATAACGGTACTTCTTTATTTTATACAAACGAAAGCAACACAAGACGAGCTTTGGCTGCGGCTACCTCGGCGGCGTTGACAGCAAATCGTGCGCTGGCTACCGATAGCAGCGGGCTCGTTACTACAACTTCAGTAACAGACACAGAACTTGGCTATCTAGCCGGAATGCTCGCTACAAATGGAGGTGTCATTTACGGTAACGGTGGTAAACTAGTGAACACCGGGGGCGGCACTGCAGAGAATTTATTAAAGTCTAACGGTGTTGGTATTCCCACATGGATCGCAGCAACTGATGCAGGGAGTGCTTCTTCAATTGTAAAGAGAGATGCCACGGGTAACTTTACCGCGGGTACTATTAACGCATCACTTACCGGTCATGCTACTTTAGACATGGCTCTCACTGGTGGTACTATGACCGGAACCATCACAACACGTGCTTCTACAACAATCGCCGGAACGTCACCAATAAAAATTCAAACAGGAGTCTTAATGGCCACACCTGAAGCCACAGCCCTTGAGTTTGACGGAACAAATCTTTGGTATACTAACGAAAGTAATTCTAGAAAAATCGCCAATACTCAATGGACGACAACAGCCAGTAATATTTTCTTCAATGGTGGCAACGTCGGTGTTGGTAATACTGCGCCTAACACGGCCCTTTTACATATTGGTTCAGGCACTCCAACGACTGCCGCCAATGGCCTCATGTTTGGATCAGACGCTGCGGCAAATCTTTATCGTTCAGCTGCGTCAACCGTGACGATCGATGGCTCTATGACTATTGCTGGTAACCTAACTGTAACTGGCACTATCAAGGCCACCTCATTTAAGATTGTTAAAATATCCGGAGGAACGGCCAAAAATTCTGAATGTGGGGCTGGTTATTTTGCCATTGCCGCGGCGTACGATTGCGGTACTAACGATGATGTGGCTGCCACTTGCACCGTAACTACGACCTCTGGCAATGAAAATAACTGCACGACTCTTGGCTCGAGCAGGTATTGGTATGTCAAATGCGACAGCAATAGCACAACTGGTATTCAGTTGCTTTGCGCTATCCAATGATTATTTCGATGCATTCATGAGAAATTTTTTAATGTCATTAATTTGACCAAGGACTGCTTCGTCGTAGGGGTTAATTGCATATGATTTTTCAAAGTAAGTCTTAGCTTGGCGAAAATCTCCAGATTTTTTAAATAATAAACCCAAATTGTAATAGCATTCAGAACATTTAGGTTTTATTTTTAAACTTTTTTCATATTCTATTAGGGCCATACTCCTGTTGCCTGATTGAGAGTAGGCATTGCCCAATCCTACGTAGGCATCAGCAAACGGCGGCCCCTTGGTAGCCGCTTTTTGAAAAGCCCTAATGGCCTCAGACGGTTGAAAGGTATCTAAGTAGGCGTTGCCTAAATTTATATATATAACCTGATGGGGATCTTTTAATTTTTGATTTTCATATAGGTCAATAGCCCGTTCAATCTGACCGCTAGACATATAATGATGACCCAAGCTATTAAGAGCGTAGTTTGACTCAGGGTATTTATTTATGACATCTTTCCAAAGAATTTCGCTATTGGCCCAAATATTAGTTCTTTGATGAGAAATTACACCATATAAAATAATAAATGGCAGAACATAAATCACAGGCCTTAACGACCTTGATTTTTCCGCAACCAGTGAATTGACTAGAACTCCCAATGCGAAAATGAGGCCGATTCCTGGGATGTAAAAATATCGATCACCATATATAAAACCATTTCCATAGGGTACGATTTGTAAAACCGGAGAAATGCAAATTAAAAAAAATAAAAGGCCAAAGTATATGCAACGCCTGTTTTTTGGTTCAAATTTTTTTGCAGCAAAGACCAAAACTCCGACAAAAATAAGAGCCATAAACTTCTCAAATACTGAATTTTTAACAAATTCTGATTCGTAAAAGGCAGTGAGATTGTTTGGCCAAATGAATTTTGAAGTATAAAAAATCAAGGACCTCAGAACATTTTCCATTGCCAACAGTGGTTTGAAAGAAGGGGGTTCCTTCATCGTTTGAGCCCGAACTCCTAACTGAATGAGAGCCAGCCACACAGCCATAACAATAAACGGAATTTTTTCGATAATTTTAAGTTTTCTATTTTTAAGAAAGTCTAAAAGAAATAACACAATAGGTAGAGTCACCGCCATGGATTTTGAAAGCAAGGATAATGCAAAAAAGACCAAAGACATAAAATAATTCGATCTTTTGCCATCAAGATATCTCAAATATGAAATAAGCGATAAAAGAAAAAACATACCATAAAGAACATCTTTTCGCTCGGTAATCCACGCCACTGACTCGACATGTAAAGGACAAGTGGCAAAGATCAGTGCCCCAAATACAGTCAAAAAGAAATTTTTTTCAGAAAACCTATAAAAGAGAAAAACCACTAAAATACAATTAATAATATGAAGGAAAATATTAACGGAGTGAAAAACCGAAGGATTTTCGCCAAAAAAATGATACTCTAAAGCAAAACTTGCTAAGGTAAGTGGCACATAGTCAGCAGCTACTAGCTTGGTAAAAATACTCTTAAAATCATAGCCCACGACAGTACGATTTCTTGTCAGGATAAGGGGATCATCGTAATTTAAAAATTCAAAGGTGAAGGCCCTATAAAAAATAAAAAGACTTATGCCGATGACCACTAAACTGAGCCATTTTAAGTACACATTGTCTGCTTTCATTTATCTACTAGTTTAGAATTTATCTTTGGTATTAACAACAAAGTCGGCTGTAAACTTGACTAGCCTTTAGCCAAATCTAGGACCTATGATATTTACGGGGCTACGCAAACAAGTGAAATGCCATTGGCGTTACTACCATTATTGCATGTGGCGTACCAATACCGATCAGTACCTATGGTCCCCGAACAATTTGTAGCACTTGTGGTGGTGACAGGACAAGTTGTGCCACTCGGGTTGTTGCCACAATTAGCTACGCCAATTAGTGCCGCAAACCCTGCGCCACAATCCGCATTTTTTGTGCTAGCGTTGGAATTGACAAATTTAAACGAACCGGACGTAATGTAACTAGTTACCGTCAAAGAGCCAGTGATAATCACAGTCCCGTCAGTCTTAATCACAGACGCAGCTGAACGATAAAGATTTGCCGCAGCGTCTGATCCAAACATGAGGCCATTGGCGGCAGTCGTTGGAGTGCCTGAACCAATATGTAAAAGGGCCGTGTTAGGCGCAGTATTACCAACACCGACGTTGCCACCATTGAAGAAAATATTACTGGCTGTTGTCGTCCATTGAGTATTGGCGATTTTTCTAGAATTACTTTCGTTAGTATACCAAAGATTTGTTCCGTCAAACTCAAGGGCTGTGGCTTCAGGTGTGGCCATTAAGACTCCTGTTTGAATTTTTATTGGTGACGTTCCGGCGATTGTTGTAGAAGCACGTGTTGTGATGGTTCCGGTCATAGTACCACCAGATAAAGGAAGATCTAATGAAGCAGTGCCGGTCAAAGACGCCAAAACCGTACCAGCAGTAAAATTGCCCGTGGCATCTCTCTTTACAATTGAAGTGGCGCTACCCGCGTTAGTTGCTGCGATCCATGTGGGAATACCAACACCGTTAGATGACAGCACATTGCCAGATGTTCCACCTCCTGTGTTGGCGATGGCGCCACCGTTGCCGTAAATAATACCACCGTTGGTATTAAGGACTCCTGCAAGATAACCAAGTTCAGTGTCTGTCACAGAAGTCGTCGTAATATAGCCATTTGAATCGGTTGCAAGTGCTTTACTCGCAGTTAAAACCGCTGAAGCTACGATCCCAAGAGTGCGTCTAGTGTTGCCTTCGTTTGTGTAAAATAAAGAAGTCCCGTTATACTCGATGGCCCCACCCTCAGCTGTTGCCATCAATACTCCCTTTTGTAATTTTATGGGTGAGGTACTTGCTATTGTCGTCGATGCCCGGCCCGTGATAGTACCTGTCATAGTACCGCCAGTGAGAAGAAGATTAAGACTAGCAGATCCAGTCAGTGTAGCCAAGATGGTGCCCGCCGTAAAATTACCGGTCGCATCTCGTTTGACAATGCTCGAAGCACTCCCAGCATCGGTAGCAGCTAACCATGAGGGTATGCCCTCGGCGTTTGACAACAAGACTTGCCCTGATGTTCCGGCACTACTGGCTGCGATGGCACCTCCGTTACCGTAGATGATGGCACCATTGGCTTTTGTAACTCCTGCCAAATAACCGATCTCATTGCTTGTTGTGACCGATGCTGCGATGTTACCGCTACCGTCTGAGACCGCAGCCCTACTTGCTGAAATTGTGGAGCTTCCTCCGCCTGAGCCAATTTTTGAGCGGGTATTACTTTCGTTGGTGTAATAAAAATTAGTCCCGTCGAATTCAATGGCTCCAACCTCAGGAGTTGCCATAAGCACTCCTGTTGGAATTTTAATTGGTGACGTACTAGCTATTGTAGTTGACGCCCGAGTAGTAATGGTACCTGTCATGGTGCTGCCGGTTAGAGCATGGTCAAGCGTCGCGTGACCTGTAAGAGTTGCTAAGATTGTGCCGGCGGTAAAGTTACCTGTAGCATCGCGCTTGACAATTGTACTTGCGCTCCCTGCACTTGTTGGCATAGACCATGAAGGAATCCCAACACCGTTTGAAATCAGAACTTGACCTGATGTTCCGGCTCCTGTCGTCGCCAACGCGCCACCGTTGCCATAGACGATTCCACCGTTGGTAATTCCTAATCCAACTAAATACCCAAGCTCAGTGCTTGAGGTGGCAGAAGTTACAAGATTGCCGCTGGTGTCAGTAGCCACGGCTTTACTGACTGTTAAAGAGCCACTTGTTGAGCCTACAATTTTACGAGTGTTACTTTCGTTGGTGTAATACAGATTTGTCCCGTCAAATTCGATGGCACCTGCTTCGGGTGTGGCCATCAAAACGCCGGTGCTAAAAACGACAGGAGCCGTATTTGGTAAAGTTGTCGATGCTTGACCTTGAAGACGATTTTGAGAAGTTGCAAAAGTAAGTGCAGGAAAAATGAGCGTCACAAAGAAAACGAGTGGGCCCATGAAGGACTTTGCAAAACCCACAAACCCCGAAGACAAACTATTTCCGATAAACACCAATCCTCGTTTTTCACAAAACTTCGGTGTAAACAAACACAGCTCGCCCCTCAAAGGGACATATTGCCTTTCGGAAAAATGCTGAAATTTATTAAGGAGTTATGAGGTACAGTTATGAGGTACTTACTGTGGGAGTTCAGAACCTCTGTCAGGCCGTGACAGATGGCATTTTAACTTATGTCAATAGACTAAAGATTTGAGCACCTTAGTCCTAAGAAGGAAAACTTCGGTTTACGATCACCTACCCTCTAATCTTTTTAGCCTCTTGTAAACCTCGTCGTCGTTTCTTTTTCCCGCTATTTTAATTTCCAGAGTAACACCGTTGACATTGTAGATAATTCGATATTCCCCGCTGTCAACTAGGTAATAAGGCTACCTCCATCTACCTTTTTGACTTTACTGCCGTTAAAAATAGCGTATTATTAACGGTAATGTATACAAGGAAAATAATACCTCCAGACCGCTCCTATTTGTTGCTAGGTCCACGGGGCACCGGTAAGACAACTTGGTTAAAATCGTTTTATCCCGAGGCTGTTCGTTATGACCTACTTAAACCGGCTGATTTTTTTCGCCTTCAAACTAATCCTGAGGTGTTTCAAAGGGAGGTCGCAGCACTTCCAAAAAACTCGATCGTTGTAATCGATGAAGTACAAAAAATCCCGGAGCTATTGGACGTGGTACATGAATTCCTGAGTGAAAAAAAGTTCGGCCATCATTTTGTCATGACAGGATCTAGTGCACGCAAACTAAAGAGAAATACCGCAAATTTACTGGCTGGAAGAGCATCATTCAGACAGTTTTTCCCGCTTATTCAATCTGAGTATGGCTCGCCTGAATCTTATGACTCCGTCTTGAGATTTGGCACACTCCCTGAGGTTTTTGATCTTAAAGGCATTTCAAATAAAATTGAATTTCTTGAGTCTTACGCTCTGACTTATCTAAGAGAGGAAATCCAACAAGAAGTCTCTACACGCAATCTTAATTCCTTTTCTAGGTTTCTTAAAGTCGCTGCACTTTGCAATGCCCAGGTCGCAAATATTTCATCATTGTCCCGGGATGCCGGAGTTGCCAGGTCAACTGTTCAAGGCTACTTTCAAGCCCTAGAAGATACTTTGATTGGTACTTGGCTGCCAACCTGGCAACCAAGAGCACGGGTAAAAGAAATTGGGCATCCAAAATTTTTCTTTTTTGACTGTGGTGTTGCTAGAGTTCTATCAGGAAATATTCGCGAAGGAGTTTCAAGTTTTGATCGCGGTTTCTTGCTTGAAACATACGTCTATCATGAAATAAGGTCGTGGTGTGCGTACCAAAACAATCAAGCTAAAGTCTCTTATTGGAAAACCAAGGACTCTGAAGTTGATTTCATCATAGAAATAAATAGAAAGACCATTGGCATCGAAGTCAAATCTGGAACTGCTTGGAAAAAAGAATATGGAAAAACCCTCCAAAAACTTCATGCCGAAAAGATACTAAACGAAATTTATGGTGTCTTCTTGGGAGAACGGCCTCAACAAGACGGTCCTCTGTGTATTTTGCCGCTCAATATTTTTCTAAATACGATGTGGGAAAAATTTATGGATTCAAACTCCACTACTGCATTTGTTCCAGTATGACGCGTATAGCGGATAATTCGTAATGCATTGTTAAAACAAACATTGAAATTATAATATTCTATGTT
The DNA here is from genome assembly GCA_023250675.1 of Oligoflexia bacterium. Taxonomy (GTDB): domain Bacteria; phylum Bdellovibrionota; class Bdellovibrionia; order JABDDW01; family JABDDW01; genus JAHFAE01. Next base: position 18,270 of record JAHFAE010000045.1, read on the forward strand.
AGATTTTCAAGGATGCGAAGACAGCATTATATCGATCTGATCCATAGATCTTTTCGTACTCATCCCGTGGTTGCCCTCTTGGGACCCCGTCAGGTCGGCAAATCCACACTCGCAAGAGAAATCCAAAAATCTGAACGATCAGAGACCCATTTTTTTGATCTCGAGGATCCAGTCGACCTGGCCCGCCTTGACGCCCCCAAGCTCGCTTTAGAGGGATTGCGCGGTCTCGTGATAATCGACGAGATCCAAAGACGTTCAGAGCTTTTCCCAGTGCTTAGGGTATTGGCGGATCGGAAGAAATGTCGATTCTTGGTTTTGGGAAGCGCATCACCGCATTTGATTCGCCAGAGCTCTGAATCGCTAGCGGGCCGCCTGGCAAGTATCGAAGTGCGCCCTTTCTCCATTCTGGAGGACGTTAGTTTTAAGCGGCTTTGGCTCCGAGGTGGTTTTCCAAGGTCCTTTCTTGCCAAGTCAGAAGGTGATTCCCATCTTTGGCTACGGAATTACATTTCGACGTTTCTCGAGAGAGATATTGCGCAACTGGGCTTTCGATTCCCTGCTCCGACCGTGCGAAAATTCTGGATGATGCTGACTCACTATCACGGTAACCTTTTTAACTCCTCCGAGATTGGTGGCTCTTTGGGACTTTCCGGCCCCACAGCACGTCGTTACCTTGATGTTCTTAGCCAGACTTTCATGATCCGCGAACTTCAGCCCTGGCATGCTAATATCGGCAAACGCCAGATTAAAACACCAAAGATCTACTTTCGAGATACCGGCCTGCTGCATCTGCTCCTGGGACTTTCCAAATTGTCAGAGATTGAAACACACCCGAAACTCGGCGCATCTTGGGAGGGTTTTGTTCTTGAGCAGATTACCAGTCATTTTGGCCTGCCGCCGGAAGAAGTTTTTTTCTGGGGTACTCATGCCGAGGCGGAGATTGATCTTCTCTGTACCCTTAGCGGTGGACGCAGAGTAGGGTTTGAGATCAAATATACAGATGCTCCCCAAATTACCCGATCCATGGTCATAGCTCTCAAAGACCTCAAACTAAACGCGATCCATGTCATTTATCCGGGGAAGACTAACTTCAAGTTGAGCGATAAAATTTCAGCCATTGGTTTTGAAAGACTCAAAGACCTAGCTTGATGTTCCTACCTATGTAGAGTTAGTTCGGAGTTTCTACGATTTTCTTTTTGTTAATTCTTCTTATTGCCCAACACAAGTCAGGGACATTGTATTTGTGGAACCACTACAAGCAAACCACCAATAGCGAGTAGCTCCGACGCCAAGTGCATAGCAACTACTGCCATTGAACGTAGTTACTGGACAGTTGCCTTTCAAGGGCTCTTCGTCAGTATCACAAGACGAAGAGCCAGCAATAGCGTAATACCCGGCCCCACAATCAGCGTTAGCGCCCCCTGTCGTTGAAACGTACTTTAAGGACGCGGCTTTTATATACCCTGTGACGGTCATTTCGCCAACGACGGCCATGGACCCGTCAGTCTTGACAATAGACGCAGCTGAACGATAAAGATTTGCCGCAGCGTCTGATCCAAACATAAGACCATTTGCCGCTGTCGTTTGTAGGCCCGAAGCAATATGTAATAGGGCTGTATTCGGAGCTGTATTGCCCATTCCTACGTTTCCACCACTAAAATAAATATTACTGGCCGTCGTCGTCCATTGGGTATTGGCAATCTTTCTAGAATTACTTGCGTTGGTGTACCAAAGATTTGTCCCATCAAATTCAACGGCTGTGGCCTCAGGAGTAGCCATCAAGACACCGGTTTGAATTTTAATGGGTGACGTACCTGCAATAGTTGTTGAAGCACGTGTCGTTATAGTTCCGGTCATAGTACCACCAGATAATGGAAGATCTAATGAGGCAGTACCAGTCAAAGTCGCCAAGATAGTACCTGCGGTAAAGTTACCTGTCGCATCTCGCATCACGATTGTCGACGCACCACCGGCACTTGTCGGTGTTGTCCAAGTTGGAATTCCCACTCCAAGTGATGACAAAACTTGTCCTGAAGTACCAGCTCCGGAGTTGGCTAATTTGCCACCGTTACCGTAGATGACGCCACCATTGGTAAAAGTAACTCCTGCTAGATAACCAAGTTCCGTATCAGTCGACGTAGAGACAGCTAAGAAGCCGTTGCTATCACTAGCTAGTGCTTTGCTTGCCGTGAGCACTGAAGCTGAGGCAGCCAACGCTCGTCTGGTATTGCCCTCATCTGTGTAAAATAAAGAAGTCCCATTGTACTCAATGGCTCCACCTTCGGCCGTTGCCATAAGAACACCCTTTTGTAATTTAATGGGTGAAGTACCTGCAATGGTCGTTGAATTATTGGCAGTAATGGTCCCTGTCATGGTGCCACCGGTGAGAAGAAGATTAAGACTCGCCGACCCAGTCAAAGTGGCCGTGATGGTGCCCGCAGTAAAGTTACCTGTAGCGTCGCGTTTCACAATTAATGATGCACTCCCAGCGTCTGTGGCAGTGGTCCAACTTGGAATACCCGTACCGCTAGAAGTAAATACTTGTCCCGATGTACCAGCTGCAGTTACCTGTAAAGCACCGCCATTGCCGTAAATAATTCCGCCGTTGGTTTTTCCAACTCCTGATAAATAACTGATCTCAGTACTTGTTGTTGTCGATGCAATTATATTACCACTGCCATCTGAAACTGCGGCACGGCTTGCAGAAATGGTTGAGCTACCAGCGCCTGCGCCAAGAACCGCGCGAGCATTGCTTTCGTTAGTATAGTACAAGTTGGTCCCGTCAAATTCGATAGCACCCGCTTCGGGCGTTGCCATGAGAACCCCTGTGGGAAATTTTATCGGCACCGTCCCAGCTATAGTAGTAGAAGCTCGGCTCGTAATTGTACCTGTTGTCGTGCCGCCGCTCAATGCGAGATCAAGTGTGGCGTGACCTGTCAGAGTTGCGAGTATAGTGCCCGCAGTAAAATTGCCCGTGGCATCTCGCTTTACTAAGGAAGACGCACTGCCTGCATCAGTAGGTGTTATCCACGAGGGAATCCCCTCTGCATTTGATGATAGAACTTGTCCCGAAGTTCCTCCGCTGGTTGTAGCGATGGCGCCACCGTTACCGTATACAATTCCACCGTTGGTGATTCCTACCCCAGCAAGATAACCAAGCTCCGTACTTGTTGCACCAGACACAGCGAGATTGCCGCTGCTATCAGTGACTACGGCCCTACTCCCCGTCAATACACCGGTAGTTGCGCCCAACTTTTTGCGAGAATTACTTTCGTTGGTGTAATAGAGAAATGTCCCGTCAAATTCGATGGCACCAGCTTCAGGCGTTGCCATCAACACTCCAGTGCTAAAAACTATGGGGGCCGTATTAGCTAATGTGGTAGCGGCTTGACCTTGAAGACGGTTTTGGGAAGTAGCATTTGAAGTATTTGGCAACGCCGACAGAATTGCAGAAGATAAAATAAAAAATTTGGCAATGGTTCTCAGCGAAGACGGGAAATGTCTCATAACACCCAGAAGACGTACAGCAAATTTGTCTCTCAAAAACACCAAATCTCCATATCCTTACGAAGTCGATGTCAAAAATGTCTATCCCATCCACAAGTTGGGACATGTTGTTCTTCGGCGCATTTGCAGAATTGTTTTAATAATTTTTGTAGACTTTATCGTCAGCACTTTGGTCGGATCGACCTTTAGTCCGAAGGGTTAGGATTAAGGATTAGTATTTAAGCAAGATTAAACTCGCTTTTCTTTAAATAACATCGAATATGATGTTCAAGAGTGAGCTCGATCCATCTATTTTCCGCTCATGGTCCTAATCTTGAAGCTCTCTTCGTACTCTTTGAGAGCCATTTCATGGTCTCCATTTTGTTCGAAGGCATATCCTAGTGCAAAATGGAGATCAGCAAGTGGTGGCCCTACCTTCGTCGCTTCTTGAAAAACTTTGATAGCTTTGGCAGGCGAATAAGCTGCTAAATAAGTTCTTCCTAAATTTAATAAAATTACCGGATTAGGATTTTTTATAACGGCCATTTCTAATAATTTTGTGGCCTTTTCAAGATTGCCCGTCTCCATATAATGAGAGGCTAAAATATTAACGGCAAAAGCCGACTGTGGAAGTTTTTTCATGGCGTCTAGCCATAGAACTTCGCTATTGGCCCAAACCTTTGTTCTTTGGTAAGAGACAAAGCCTAGTAAAATAAATACCGGCATAGAATATTTTAAAACTATTTTAAAATTAATATTATGTTTTTTGGTGAGTAGTGAATTCATCATGACACTTGATAAGAATATCAAACCCAGACCTGGGATATAAAAATACCGATCAGCGAATATGAATCGTTTGCAGTAAAACGCAAGGTGCAACGTAGGGGCAATACATATCAAAAAAAATAAATAGCCAAAGATAACGCTCTTTCTAATTTTAGTTTCAGATTTAAGCAAAAACAAAACTGTTGCTGTCAAAAAAGTGACAACCAAAACGACTTCAACAGCCGAAAGAGAAACGGCTTGTGACTCATAATAGGCCGCTAAATTTGACGGCCACACAAATTTAGAAAAATAAAAAAAGAGAGATCTAAAAATATTATTTACAACCAATGCCGGACTGTTTTGAATAGAATCATGGCTGGAATTAAGGTGCATGAAGTACTCGAACACACCCATCAATGTCGCTATTATAAGAAATGGCATCTTTTCCAAAATTTTAAATTCTCTATTTTTCAAATAATCAATAAGAAATAATATTATGGGGAACGTGATGGCCACTGGTTTTGACAG
>JAHFAE010000046.1 GCA_023250675.1 Oligoflexia bacterium
CGCTCAGATACTAGCCGCGTGTGCCGCACATGGAATAACCCCTTGACTCGGCGCTTTTTAGGGTTCGCTATCAGGAATATCTTGACCAATCTTAGTAATCAAAGACTTCCAAGACGATCTAATGCCTTGAGGAGAATCCCTTGTGCCAACCAATGTGTGCATGATAATGCCGCCAATGAGAATAGAAATGACGAGTAGAAGGACGTATTCTAAAACCACTTGTCCCGATCTTAAACCCGCGCTAGTGTGGTTTTGAATGGAAGAGAACAAAGAAAAACCACAATCTCGTTGGCCCCAATTACCTTTTTGGCTCAAGCTCATTTTTATGTGTGGGGTCGTCTTTTTAGCTAGCATTGGTTATTTTCGCTCCAATCTTCAGCATGCCGAAAATGGAATGGTTATTCAAGCCGAGCCCTCAGACGTTCCACCTGCTGATAGGAGAAAACCTGTCCCCGACATACTACTAGTAGCGGGCCCTGGAACAAGTAAAAAGCTTTCTGAGTTTAAAGGTAAAGTTATTCTCCTTTCTTTTTGGGCAAGCTGGTGCACACCTTGTTTAGTCGAACTCCCAACTTTTATAGATCTTCACGAAAAACTCGCCGACAAAGGTCTGGTGATTTTGCCCGTTAATGTGGATGAACCAGATACGGCAACCACATTTGTAGGCGATTTTTGGAAAGCCAAAAAGTTTCCCTTTCAAACTTATTACGATCCAAAACATAAATCCTCAGAACTTTTTAGAGTAGATTCATTGCCCAGCAATTTTGTCTTAGATAAACAAGGTCGCCTTGTGGCCCAAGGCTATGGCGCCAACGATTGGTCAAGTGAGACATCCATCAAGTTCATTGAGCAACTCTTAAGCGAATAGAGTTCAAAAGATACACTCAAGCTTTTTATTTATCTCACAAATTTCAGAAAATAATAACGAGCCCAGCATGATTTCTCTGTCGACTCTACCTAGACAAATTGGGTAGTAAAGAACGCTCCGTAATCACATAAACAACCCGAGCCAAAGCATAGCCAGCGACAACATCCCAGACATAGTGCTGCTTTGTCGTTAATGTCGAGATGCCAATAAGCACTGACCAGAAAATCAAAAAATTTCCCCATTTAGAACTAGAGCGATACATAATGAACGCCGATAAAAAACTAAATGCCACATGTTCAGAAGGCCAACAATTACCCGGAAAGTCAGCACCCCGAATAACTTCTAGTGGCAAAGACCAAAAACCCTGAGAAATCATTTTAGGCCGCGGATAGATCGTTGGGTAAAAAGCAAATACCAAACTGCATATGGTCGCCGTGCATATAAAAACAAACAACAATACTTTTATTTCATCGACTTTGCGAATGAAGACGGTAGCTATCAAAGGCAAAACATAAATCGTGGCGTAGATCCATCCCGTCCAAGGCAAAAAGGGAATGGAGTTATCGATAATGGTCATTCTTAGTTGATGAGGGATTTGCCAAGTTTGGCGATTGGTCACCATGTAGGTGATGGCAATGTAAATATACCCAATAACGTAATAGACCCAGCGGCCTTTATTACTTAAAGCTGGCCAAGTCATCGCTTATGCGTTGGCTGACCCGCTTTCGGATTTCGTCACGACAGGGGCCGCTGATGCCAAAAATTCCATGATCACCAAACCTGTCTACCGCAATATCTTGCTCCACATCAAACACATCTTGGAAAGACTCTTTATTGGGGTACATCATCAGAAAAATATTTGGTGTTTGAAGTGGTAAGGCTTCTAATTTTAAGCCGTTCTCCGCCAAAGCTTCCTGAATTGAAAAATATATTTGAAGGGCATCTGATTCTTGCCTATCGGCAAAATATATTCGCAGTGGGCCATCGATAATTGCCGTATTAAATTCTGTGGAAAAAAAACGGGAATGAGTAACGATTTGTTCGCCGTATTGGTCCATGATGTTCCCCTCCTTGGTACTATGCCAAGCTTAGGGAGATTCAAAAACAAATTGCAAACACTTTCATAAAAAACTTCCTGAAGTAAAAACCCGGAGATTCTGTGGTCTCTGGCCAAATTCATAAAAAAGTCCCATAGGGCTTATTGAATCAAACATAATAAAGTCAGCATCATAGCCCGGTAAGAGGGCTCCTTTTTTGTTTTCTAAACCCAAAGCGAAGGCTCCGTTTAGAGTTAATCCCACTATAATTTCTTCCATGCTCATGCCCATTTTGAGCGCAGACAAAAGTCCAACTATGGAGATATCCTGGGTTGGCGAAGTGCCAGGATTAAAATCGCTGGCCAATGCAACCCGAACTCCACTATCAAGTAGCTGACGCGCCGGAGCATATGGGAGATCAAGAAAAAAAGCCGTGGTCGGAAGAAGCGTTGCTGTGACCTCACTATTTTTGAGAGCCGAGATTTCATTTTTTGAAACCATAAGTAGGTGATCAGCTGAGAGGGCTGAATATTTTATTGCCGTCTCTGTGCCCCCTGAGAGTTTAAGTTCATCTGCGTGAATCTTAATTTTTAGTCCATGTTTTTGAGCCTCATTGAAAAATACTTTTCCATCTTCTTTGTCAAAAAACCCCTCATCTATAAACATATCCACGAAGTCACAGTATTTTTTTAGTTTAGGAAGCCATTTGTAGCTTATCTCATTAACATACCCATCTTTATTACCCTTAAATTCTGGGGGAACAGCGTGGGCCCCTAGAAATGTCGAGCAAATCGTCGCCCTAGATATTTTCTTTAGGGCTTCAATGACTTTTAGACATTTGAGTTCTGATTCAAAATCCAATCCATAGCCAGTCTTAATTTCAATAGTCGTAACACCTTGATTTAAAAAATTAAGAATTCTCTCTTCACTCTTTGAAAGTAAATCTTTTTGACTGGCTTTTCTTGTGGCCGACATAGTGTTAACTATGCCACCGCCCGCCTTTGATATTTCTTGATAAGATTTTCCGGCTAGGCGCATTTCAAATTCTTGACTTCGATCACCGGCAAAAACCAAGTGGGTATGGCTATCTATGAAGCCCGGCATAACGGTGCGACCTTGAGCGTTTATTTTTTTACCCTTTTTAAAAGCAGCAGGAATTTCTTTTGCAGATCCCACCCATAGAATTTTAGTTTTTTTGCCCGTGCCACCAACAACCATGGCCGCATTTTCTAAAATAGAGAGGTCTTCTGGGGCTGGATTTCGGCCCCCTTTTTTTCTTGCTCCTTCAAGTGTAAGCAATCGTCCGATATTGGTAATGATGGTCATGGAATCGCCACGCCCCGCTCACGGGCCACTTGAATTGCTTTGGGGTAACCGGCGTCCACGTGTCGAATGATTCCCATACCAGGGTCTGCGGTTAATACTCGTTTTAGTCTTAGTGCTGCGCCGTCGGTTCCATCTGCCACAATGACTTGACCGGCATGAAGGCTATAACCCATTCCCACTCCCCCACCATGGTGATAACTCACCCAAGTGGCGCCGCAGGCCACATTGATCATTGCATTTAAGATGGGCCAATCAGCTACGGCATCACTGCCGTCAATCATACCTTCGGTTTCACGATTTGGAGACGCCACACTACCGCAATCCAAATGGTCTCGGCCAATGACAATAGGAGCTTTAACTAACCCCTTTTTTACAAGTTCATTAAATTTAAGACCGGCTTTGTCTCGTTCACCGTAGCCGAGCCAACAAATTCTTGCGGGTAATCCTTGAAATTGGATTCTACTTTGAGCTTTAGTAATCCAATTTTTTAATTTCAAATTATCTGGAAACAATTCCAGAAGCGCTTCATCGGTAAGACGAATATCGTGAGGGTCTCCTGAAAGAGCCACCCACCGAAATGGGCCCTGGCCTTCACAAAAAAGAGGTCGTATGTATTCAGGAACAAACCCCGGAATATCAAATGCTCGCTCACAACCCGCCTCTTTTGCCATAGCTCGAATATTATTGCCGTAATCAAAGGTCACAGCCCCTGCTTTTTGTAATCGCAGCATACCATCAACATGGTTTTTAATCGACGTCATGGCTAAGGCCAAATATTTTTTAGGATCAGATTTTCTTAATGCACTGGCCTCAGGCAACAATATCCCCTCGGGGATATAGCCATTAAGGGGGTCATGGCTGCTGGTTTGATCTGTGAGAACATCGGGCACCACTCCCATCTCGATAATTTCATGAATGGTGGTGGCCATATTGCCACAGTACGCAATACTTTTAGCTAAGCCTTGCTCAGAATAATTTCTTACTCTCGATACGGCTTCTTGAAGAGTAGGCGCTTCTTCGTCCACATATTTTGATTGAAGTCTTTTTTTAATTCTTTCAGGATCAACTTCTACTACTAAACAAGAAGCTCCCGCAAAAACCGCAGCTAAGGGTTGAGCACCACCCATTCCCCCAAGACCCGCTGAGAGAACCCATTTGCCTTTAAGGTCTCCTCCAAAATTTTGACGACCTACTTGAGCAAAAGTTTCGTAGGTGCCCTGCACGATTCCTTGAGACCCAATGTAGATCCATGAGCCAGCTGTCATTTGCCCATACATCATGAGACCTTTTTTATCTAACTCATTAAAATGGTCCCAAGTGGCCCACTTAGGGACGAGATTGCTATTTGCCAGTAAAACTCGAGGAGAATCCCGATGGGTTTTGAATACACCGACGGGTTTTCCGCTTTGAATCATTAATGTTTCATCATCAGAAAGAACTTGAAGTGATTTTAATATTTTATCAAATGAATCCCAATTACGAGCAGCCCTACCTAAGCCACCGTAGACCACTAAATCATCGGGCCGTTCGGCTACGCTCGGGTCTAAATTATTTTGTATCATTCGAAATGCGGCCTCTTGAAGCCAACCTTTGCACGAAAGCTGGGGGCCAGTGGGTGCCTTGATTTTTCTTACCACTCAAGGTCCCCCGTCACATCGGTCACTGATTTTAAAAGTTCCCCTGATCTTATAAGATTGCGAATAGCTTCGATATCTTTATAAAAAGCTCGATCTTTTTCAGCAAAGGGAACTTTTTCACGAATACATTTCAATGCTCCTGCAAGAGCTTTCGACGGTCGCAATGGTTTTAAAAAATCAATGGCCTGGCTTGCACAGAGAAATTCCATGGCACAAACATTCTCAGCATTCTTGACGATCTGACCCAATTTTCTTGCGGCAATTGAACCCATGCTCACATGGTCTTCTTTGTCAGCAGAAGTAGGAATGCTATCAACACTGGCCGGATGACTTAAAATCTTATTCTCGCTAACCAGTGCTGCCGCGGCAACTTGAACGATCATCATCCCAGAATTAAGGCCTCCGTCTTTTGCTAAAAAAGCAGGCAGACCACTCATAGTAGGATTTATTAGCTTTTCAATTCGACATTCACTGATCGACGCCATGGCCGCAATGCTGATACCTGCAAAATCTAGTGCAAACGCCACCGGCTCACCGTGAAAGTTTCCACCACTTAGGATTTTTTCTTCTTTAGTAAACACCAGGGGATTATCTGTAGAACTATTGGCTTCGACTTCTAAAATTTTAACCACATATCTCAGTGTGTCTTTAACAGCTCCGTGAACTTGGGGCATGCATCTCAAACTATAGGCGTCTTGCACACGTCCACAATCTTCGTGGCTTATTGAAATTTCAGATTTTTCGCCCATGATTCTTAGCAAATTCTTTGCCGTTTTTGCTTCACCGGGGTGAGGTCTTGAAGCAGAGATTAAAGGATCAAATGCTTTTCTTGTTCCCTTGATTGATTCTAACGTCAGGGCTCCTGCAATATCCGTAAGCCAATTAAGCCTTCGGGCCTCATAACAATTAAGAAGTCCCACGGCGGTCATGACTTGGCAGCCATTTATCAACGAAAGACCTTCTTTTGCTTGAAGTGTGATTGGTTCTATACCGGCTTTTTTAAGGGCTTTGGAAGTTTCAAGCCTTTGACTTTGATAAAATACTTCGCCCTCACCCATAAGAGCCAAGGCCACATGGGCTAGGGGTGCTAAATCACCGCTTGCTCCAACGCTCCCCTGACCAGGAATAACCGGAAGAACGTTTTTATTTAAAAATTCTAAAAGTTTTTCTACAACTTCAACACGAATACCACTATGACCGCGAGCAAGGGCATTGGCTCTTAAAAGTAAAATAGCCCTTGTTTCTGCCTCTGTAAAAATCTCACCCACACCTACGCTGTGAGAGCGGATCAGATTTTTTTGAAGCTCTTCAATTTTGTCTGGAGCGATTTGAACTGAGCTTAGAGCGCCAAATCCTGTATTCACACCGTAGATGGATTCACCGGTTTTCAAAAAGCTTTCAATATATTTTCGGCTTTCTTTCATGGCAGACTTTGACGAAGCCGCTAATTCGACTTTTTGTGAATCTACTTGGTATGCAATCTGCCAAACTTTTTTTATATCAAGGGACTGCCCGTCAATTTTCATAGCTTAAGACTTACCTCGAAGTTCATTTATGGCTTTAGAATAATCAGGGCTTTTAAAAATAGCATGACCTGCTACTAAAACCTTTGCCCCGGCATTACGACATTCACTGGCTGTAGATGAGTTAACACCCCCATCAACTTCAATAAGCAGATCAGATTTATTTTTAGTGGCCCAACTTTTCAAAAATTTAACTTTTTCAAGTTGCTCGGGCATAAAGGCCTGACCACCCCAACCGGGATTTACCGTCATCACCAAAACCAAATCTGAAAATTTTAATAATGACTCAATTTCTTTTACCGGAGTTTTCGGTTTTAAAGTAATTCCTGCCTTGCAGCCCAGCTCCCTAATTTTTTTTAAACAGCCCGCAGCATCTTTTGTCGCTTCGACATGAATGGTTAAGAAATTAGCCCCGGCTTTTATGTACCGATCAATTGTATTCTCTGGTTTTTCAATCATAAGATGGACATCTAGAGGGACCCTTGTGGTTTTTTTGATACTAGAGACAACCGGTGGCCCAATGGTGAGATTATCGACAAAATGGCCATCCATAACATCGACATGAATCCAATCAGCCCCGGCTTTTTCAACCTGGGCAATCTCTTCGCCCAACTTTGAAAAATCACAAGACAAAATGCTGGGAGCTATTAAAATTTCATTCACTCCAGAAATTCTCCGGTTTTCATAGCGTTGCCTTTTAAATATTCACTCACATCTAATCGGGATCGACTTTCGGGTTGCACTTGTGAAACCTCTAAACCTGAATCGCTCCCACATTGGACTGTAAAATAAGTTTTACTCACTTCTACCACGACACCTGGTTTATGACCATGGAGTTTAATAGGTTTGGCCTTTAAAATCTTAAGAGTTTTGCCCGCTCTTTTAGTCCAAGTCCCCGGCCAAGGCGTAAGAGCTCTAATTTGAGAGTCAATTTGAGAGCCAGTGCGAGTCCATTTTATTATTCCCTGCTCTTTTTTAATTTTTGGTGCGAGAGTCACTTTAGTTTCATCTTGAGGGATACATTTAATTTCTCCTCGCAAAAAAGTGGCCAAATTATGGCGCAAAAGTCCACCGCCACGGATGCTCAATTCTTCATAGAGTTTGGCAGCGTCCCAGAATTGATCTAAGTTAACTTTTTCGCTAGCGATAATATCCCCAGCATCAAGTTTAGATGTAATTTTTTGTAACGTTACACCGGTTTCTTTGTCGCCTTCTAGGACTGACCACGCAATAGGTGCGGCTCCTCGCCACCGGGGCAATAAACTTGCGTGAATATTGACGGCTCCAAATTTAAAAATTTCTAAAAATGACTTTCTTAAAATTTGCCCAAAGGCCACCACGACGGCAACGTCTGCTTCTAAAGATTTTAAAGCCGAAATCACTGACGCCTCATTGACACTTTCTACAGAAAAGATTTTAAATTTTTGACCGGCGTCCAAAGCACTTTGAGCTAATTTTTTAACCGGAGTTGGTTGCACGTTTAAGTTTCGGCCCGCTGGTCGATCTGGTTGACTGACAACGCCTACTAAATCAAACGCTGATGAATTCTCTAGAAAAACATTGAGCGATGGACAAGCAAATTCTGGTGTACCAAGAAAAAGGACTTTGGGTTTGATCCCCATTATTCAATGGCTCATAGATTATGTTGTTTGAGTTCGTCGGGAGGTTGGTAGCCATGCTTTCTAATTTTTGACTTAATGAGACCACGCTTTACTGTACTGATTCGATCAATAAAAAGTTTGCCGTCTAGATGATCGATCTCATGTTGAATACAAACAGCCAGTAACCCGTCAGTTTTAAAATTCGCAGACTTACCAAAGACATCGAGAGCGGTAAATTCAACGTATTCAAATCGCTCCACCATTTCTGTAAATCCAGGTACTGACAAACACCCTTCTTCAAACGATGTTTTTCCAATTTTTTTTGTAATTACGGGGTTAAATAGTCTCAAAGGGAATTTGATATTTCTTTCAAGCTCGGTCATTACCGTTTCGTCAAGTTGACCTGATTCATCTAAAACTCGAACATCTAATACGATTATTCTTAAAGATTGGCCCACTTGGGGAGCAGCTAAGCCAATTCCAGGTGCTACATACATAGTCTCAAGCATATCGTCGGTAAGTTTCACAAGCTTTGGCGTGATCTCTTTAACGGACTTTGCAACAGCTTTAAGCACCTGTGCGGGGTAGGTTTTAATATCTAGTATGGACATAGAATAGTTTTACACTTCTATCGCTTGAGGCGCAATAGAAAGTATACAGCCAACGAAAGCATAAACGCGTTTGGGAGCCAGGCCGCGGCGACGGGGTTCACTGTTCCGTGGCTACCTAAATTAAATCCTATAGAAACTAAGGTCCAATACATAAAAACAAAGGCTAAGCAAATTCCAATATTCAGAGCAAAGCTCCCGCTCCGATCTTTTGAGACGCTAAATGGAATTCCTAAAAACGCCATAACAAAACTAATAAAAGCAAAACTAAACTTACCATGGTAGGCTACTTCATATCTTGTCGTATCAAGGGCAGCCTCTTTATTTTTTCTAATGTATCGTCTTAACTCCCCCACAGTCATAACATCGCTATTATTTTCAACGTTGTTAATGTCGTTTGGCCGCTCATCTAAGGTGATTGTTTTTTCTTTAAAATTTTGAGTCAACGGAAAGCTATTTTCAGGAGCAAACAACGTCACACTTCCGTCTCTTAAATGCCAATTGGTTCCTTCAAACTGTGCTGAATCGGCCGTAATGAGCTGAAGGAGACTCCACTGATTGTCAAAATAATAGATAGACATTCCTTGAACAGAATTTTTCTGAGGATTAAATGTTTTGATATTGTAAATAAGATCTTTACTTCGATACCAAATCTTATTGGTTTTTACGGTGTAATAGAGGGAGGGATTCTTTTTAATCTCGACAAAATAAATATAATTTCTCTTTTTAGTAAATGGCGGGATCAACTTATCGCTAATAAAAAAACTACAAACAGCAACGACGAGTGTAAGCGCCAACAAAGGTGCCGTAATTCGAGCCAAACTCAAACCCGAACTAAATAGGGCTACAAGCTCGTTGGTTCTACTCATGATACTTACTGTAAAAATGGTGGCCATGAGACAACTCACCGGAGTCATGCGATAAATAACCACAGGAATTTCAAAAAAGTAATAAGCCCAAATGACCGATCCCGAAACTTTGAATTGCCAGGCATTAGAAAGCATTTCGACGGCCAAATAGAGGGTCGTAAACACAACAAGTGAGGCGAAAAAGTACTTTAGAAACTCGCGGGCGATATAACGGTCGATAATAGATAGCACAAACTGATTTTCTTAGGGCTTGACTCCCGGGTCAAGTCAACTTATTGGTTTTACATGGGTTTAAAAGTATTGCTGGCTGATGATAGCGCGGCCATAAAGAAGGTTGTTCAGCTTTCTTTGCAAGATTACGGCATTGAACTTAAATCTGTTGGTTCGGGAAAAGACGTTATGGAAGTTGCCAGAAGTTTTAACCCCGATATTGCCTTTGTTGACGTACTGCTTCCACATAAAACGGGTTACGAAATCGCCTCCGAATTCAAGAAAGACCCGATTTTAAGTAAAACTCCCATTGTTATGCTTTGGAGCTCGTTCATGTCCTTTGACGAAGGTAAATTTAGGTCATCGGGGGCAAATGATAAGTTAGAAAAACCGTTCGAAGTTTCTGGCTTAAGAAACTTGGTCAATAAATATGTAACTAAGACAAAGAAAAGCCCCTTAAATAAGCATTTGGAATTTCCTAACCTAGAATTTGATCAACGGGCTCCAAAAACTGTCGAGGAACCTGCTACTGACATCTATGCTAGCCACGATTCCCCAACAGTCATTGAGCCTGAGGGTTGGACTATGGCTTCTTTTGAAGATATTCCGATTCCTAATACGAGCACCACAGTGGCCCAACCCCCTCCCAGCCCACCTGCTGAAACCTCGGGCATTTGGAGTGATAGCGAATGGATCAGAAAGGACTTAGGCAAATTCAAAGTCCCTATTCCTGATGAAAATTTGCCCGACGATACCATCCCCTTTGATATCAATGCTGCTGAAATTAAAGACACAAATTTTTTATTAAAAGACAAACCAGAGCATGAACCTCTTTTAGAGCCCGTTGAAACTGTTGCAGCCCATTCTCCAATGCCTGACATGGCGGCGCATTCTCCCCATGAAGTGTTGTCAGTGCCGCCACTTGAAGAATCTATTGCTGAAATAGCAAGACCCCAGCTCAGCACTCCATTTACGACTCCGACGCCCCATCAAAATCAAGGAGTTTTGACTGAGGCCATGCTTAAAGAAATTCGTGAAGAAACCAGAGCGGCTATCGAAAAGATTGTTTGGAAATTGGTCCCTGACATCGCGGCAAATTTAGTTAAAGAAGAACTTCAAAGAATTCTTGGCGATCAGAAGTGAATTTAAATGAGATTATTGCAAATGCCCTGGCTGAAGATCTGCCCCAAGGTGACAAAACCACTGACGCGCTGAATTGTAAAATCCTGGGGCGCGCCAAAGTTGTCGCAAAACAGGATTTAGTACTTTCTGGATCCATTCCTTTTACCGAGACATTTCGGCAAATTGATTCGTCAATCAGCTGTCTTTGGCTTTTTAAAGATGGTCAAAATGTGGCCGCAGGTCAGACTATTGTGGAATTAAGTGGTCCCTATGATGGACTTTTAAAAGGTGAGAGAGTCGCTCTTAACTTTTTGGGTCGATTGTCAGGAATCGCCACATTGACGACTCAATATGTGGCAGCGGTAAAGTTTTCAAAAACCAAGATTCTTGACACTCGAAAAACGACGCCGGGCTTAAGATTTCTTGAAAAAGCTGCTGTTAAGCATGGGGGCGGCGAAAATCACAGGCTCAATCTCTCAGAAGCTGTGCTTCTTAAAGAAAACCATATTCGGGCAGCCGGTTCTATTAACGTGGCTGTCGACAAAATTAGGGAGCGGTATGGCAAAACTAAAATTGAGGTTGAAGTGACAAATTTGATGGAGCTTGACGAGGCATTGAAATGCTCAGTAGATCAATTGTTACTTGACAATATGTCAGTAAAAGAAATAGCTCAGGCAGTGAAGAATACCGACGGCAGAGCTTTGATTGAAGTCAGTGGCGGTGTGACATTAGAATCCGTCCACCAGATTGCTCAACAGGGTGTGGATTTTATCAGTGTTGGTAAGATCACACATTCAGCTCCTGCGGTTGATGTCAGCATGTTGTTTGACAAATAGAGGTAGAAAATGAATGAACTTCCCTTTGATATAATAGAAGCCACAGCAAAGATCGCAAAACGTCCCAATTTTGGTTGGAATTATGTTCCCCTAGATACGGTCGTCAGTACCAATGCTTATTCAAAAGAACAAGCCTTTGAAATTGATCTTCCTGCACTTATTATTGCAAAACACCAAACCGGTGGTAAGGGCCGAGGGGATGCCACATGGGAAGACGAGGGAGAAGGTAAAAGTTTCTTATCAACTTGGACAATGGAACTTAAAGAAGGCGAGCCCGATCCCCGTTGGACATTGGGAATTGGCCTCTACGTCTATGAAGCTTTGGGTGAAGCATTTAAGTCTGTAAGGTTTAGCTTAAAAGCACCTAACGATATTTACATTAACGATAAAAAAGTAGGTGGAATTTTAGTAGAAGCAACTACTGAGGGTGATGTCACTCATCTTCATGTGGGGCTTGGGTTAAATATTTTTTCGTACCCGGTGGAGCATTCGGCTTTTGCTACCCATTTAAATGCTTATTTAGGGTCATCTCTATTGACTGTAGAGAGCTGGGGCAATTTTATTGAGTACTTCGGTAGCCGGCTCATCAATATGGAAAAAAAGGCCGCCTTGAACCCCAAGGGTTGGCTCTCCCGCCTCTCTCCCAGACTTACGGACGCCTTAAATCGGCATCCAAACTTCAAAGGCAATCCGGTAAAATCAGTTGCCGGAGACGGAACCCTTGTCTTGGAGCGCGGACAGATCCCCTGGCAAGAACTTTGACACTTTTAATAAAAATCTAGGTCATTTCAGCTACTTATATACGTCAATTTGGATGTAAAATCATTTTTCAGTGCCGTTGGGCGGCATCGCCTATGGCTTTTCTTCTGGTCTTTTGTCGTTAAATTTTAGCCCGACTTTGGCATATGGGTTGCTCTAGTAGGAGATATCTTCATTACCCCCTGGGCGACTTGGCCTACCCCCTGACCCCTTACCCCTACCAAGTCGCCTTTTTTTTTGTACAATAGAGAAATGAATCAATCCCAAACTAACCGAGCCAAGATCGGTCTTTCATTTATTGGCGGCCACCTTTTTATCTGTCTTTGCGTTTGTATTTGCATTTTAGTGCTGCCATTTTCAAAACTTCTAGCTGCGACAGAAAATCTGAAAATTCGCATCATGTTAGATCCGGGACATGGCGGTGAAGATACGGGGACCAAATTCAAATATATCAAAGAAAAAACTATTGCGTTGAAGGTTGCCCTGAGACTTAAAGATGCTTTAGAAAAAGATCCCGATTTTGAGGTTTTTTTAACTAGAGACAAAGACGAGTTCATTTCCCTTTCAACACGCTCCCAAATGGCCGAAGAAAAAAAAGTTGCGCTTTTTATTAGTATCCACGCGAATAATTCGTCTAGTCCGAGGGCCAAGGGCACTGAGTTTTATTTTGAAAATCAAAACGCGACAGATGAAGAGAGTATGTTTTTGGCCAATCGTGAGAACAATGCAAAAGATACAAACGGCAGCGGTACTGATGAAAAGAGTGTGGACCTGAGCAACATTCTGAGTGATCTAGCTCATAACGACCACATCATTATGAGCCAACAACTTTCTCAGCACTTGCTTGAGGCTTTTCAAAAAAATATGAGAATTAAGACTCGTTCTTTGCGACAGGCTCCATTTAAGGTTTTAGGTGTTACTATGCCGGCAACCCTTATTGAGCTTGGATTTTTGTCAAATCCTGGAGAAGCGTTGTTGTTAAATCGACCTACTACTCAGAAAATGATGGCCGATGCAATTTATGACGGATTGAAAACTTTCAAAGAAAAGTTGGACAAAATCCATCGCCTAACCGTAAAGTAGCCCCTCTATGCGTATTGACAATCGATCTGATGATTCCCTTCGCGAAATTCGCCTAACCCCTGGTTTTACGGCTTATGCTGAAGGTTCTGTTTTGGCTGAATTTGGTAACACCCGAGTTATTTGCACGGCCAGTGTGGAGTCGTCGGTTCCTCCTTTTTTAAAAGGCACGGGTAAAGGCTGGGTCACAGCAGAATATGGAATGCTGCCAAGATCAACCCATACTCGTATGCGCCGAGATAAAGCTGCGACGTCGGGTCGCACCCAAGAAATTCAAAGACTCATTGGTCGAAGTCTTCGAGCGGTGACTGATTTAAAATCCCTTGGTGAGCGACAAATTATTGTAGATTGCGATGTGATTCAAGCCGACGGTGGTACAAGAACGGCCGCCATCACCGGTGGATTTGTGGCTTTGGCTTTGACGATGAAAAATTTATTAGATCAAAAATTATTATTCTCATTGGCGTTGACTGACTATGTTTCAGCGGTGAGTTGTGGGATTGTTGGAGGCCAAGCCAGACTTGATCTTTGTTATGACGAAGATTCAAAGGCCGATGTGGATATGAATTTTGTTATTACAGGCAGTGAGAGGTTTGTTGAGATTCAAGGGACGGCGGAGACCATTCCATTTACTGAATCCCAAATGCAAGACATGACATCTCTTGCGCGCTTAGGGACAAATCGGTTGTTCGGTGTTCAAGAAAAAATAATTGGTGGATTTTTTAAGCGGCCTCTCGGCTCGTCTCAAGAAAGGACCTCTGGCTTTACCACCGGTAACCCCACTGGCCGCCCCTCTGGGCCTCAATGAGTAGTGAGCTCTGGGTAGCGACAACTAATCGAGACAAATTTAGAGAAATAAAAGAATTACTTAAACCCGTTTCTATTGAAGTTCATTCTGCTTCTGAGATTCCTAATTACTCTGCCCCTCCCGAAACTGAGGAGACCTTTTTAGAAAACGCACGAATCAAAGCGCGATTTTTAAAAGCCATGAAACCTCAGAGTTGGATCTTATCTGATGACTCAGGGCTAGAAGTGACGTCGTTGAAGAATTTGCCCGGTGTGCATTCTGCTAGATATGCTGGGGCCAATGCTCGAGATATCGAGAATGTGTCAAAAGTATTAAAGGCAATTCAATTGCAGACCAATGGCCTTGATCGATCAGCACAGTTTCGATGTGTTTTGGTTTTGCTTTCACCTGCGGGTGAAGAAAAAGTTTTTGAAGGATTGTTAAAAGGTACCATCAGTCGCGATATGCGGGGCCGCGGGGGTTTTGGATACGACCCGATTTTTGTTCCTGAGGGCGAAACAAAAACTTTGGCCGAATTAGGCTTGGCTGTGAAAAATCGCCTGAGCCATCGATTTATCGCCGTCAAACTAGCTCGTGAGTTTTTGGCTTCGAGTTTAACTAAGTAGAGAGATTTGGCATCAAAAACTATATTTGCATTGGTCGCTTAAGAGGCTTCGATTGTAAGTTTCGTTTCGGCCCAATTCGCCATTGCCCGGGAGTTCACTTAAAGTTTCGTCAAGAAGGCCATTCCATTCATCCTCACTCCAAATGGCTATGATGCTTCTTCGAAGCCTGCAGTATTGGGTGACTTGAGAAAGTTCAAGCCACCCTTGCCGATAGAGGTAAGATTGAGGAGCTGTAGAACCCCAAGCTAGTTTTACAAAAAGTTTTGCGCTGCCTTGCAGCCAACTTCGAGTTTTTTCATCTTTTAGGAGCTCAGATAAACACTGGCTTCCTAGTTCTGTAAGCTTGCCTTGCATTTTGTTTAGTGTCTCAAAAAGGCCAAGACACCCGCCGGGTTCTGAATGGTCACGGCATTTTAATGTAGATTTATTATAGAGTTTGATGAGTGGTTTCAGTGCGTCGTTGTAATCATCTCTTTGGGATTGGCATGGAGTGTGTGGTGGGTTGAAATAAATGATGAGTAATAACCCAAGTGTGAGGCCAAGGCCGGCCCTGATGAGCTCATTTTTGAAAAGTTCTTTCATACGAGTATTATTATAGGTAGTCAGTGAGTGAAATGCCAAGAGATGTTGGTGCGTTTGAGTAGCCTGAGGCATGGTCAAAAGCGAAATTAAAATCTAAAATCCATAGCTTAGATTCAACGCCTAAAGTCCAGTGTTCTCGGGCGCGATTTTGTTCTACTCGAGGAGGTTCGATGTAAAATCCCCCGCGCACCCAAGATCGAATCCAATTTCGTTGTAAGAATTGATGTTCTAATCCGGCACGAGGAACAATAACCATGTCGTCCTTAGAGTTTGTTTGTTGCCCTATATATTGTGAGTCAATGAAAGCTGATAGCCCTGAGGCATTGCTATAGACATCTCCTTGTAACGAGGCCAAGACTGAAACTTCAGGCCATGCTCGAGATAATCCGATACGAGTGAGGGTTGGAATTCTCACATCTTGAATTCCGTTGCCCTTGGCGTAGAGGCCGTTGGGATTTTGTAATGAGAAAGTTTGACCTTGCTCCCATGAGACGGAACTTGACCAATGTTCTCCCATTTTCCAACCTATTGAAAAGCCGGCTGCTATTTTTGAATCTGTTTGTTCTGAGGTGAGGCTAGACTGGGGATTTATTGTTGGAGTTGTCGAGTAACCTACATATTTTTCTCGCACAAATCGTGAAATGAAAACCGCTGCGACGCTTACGTCTTCAGCAACTTTAGATCCTAGGCTAAATCGGGTGTCATGAACTTGAAGTTGAGCGTTACCGAATAATGGATTGTCTGGGCCTTCAAAGAATGGGTTTCCATCGCCAAATCCAACGGCCCATTTTTTCTTGACGACAAATGTTGCTGCGAAGGCATCAAAACTTGATCTCGTGGTCGTTTCGCCAGAACTTGTAGATTGGGGAAGAAACTCCGATGAAAATCCTTGTCCTTGCGTGAAGACGACGTCAAACCCTGAGTCTTTGATTGGCAACATGGCAGGCGAAATCCAGATGCTGCTGGCGTCATCGCTGATGGCGGCGAAAGCTCCACCCAGTGAGGTGACCCGGGCGCCGCCTTGGGCCCAAGTTCTGTAGGCCGCGTAAGTGAGCGCATTGGCTTTGGGTACCTGCAAGGTTTGCAGAATGACAGTGAGGATTAGGATGGAGAATAGTATCTCTATTTTTTTTTGCAATTTGATTTTCATACTGATTTTATTGTTTAAGGACTCTATTGTGGTCTGATATTTTTTAGTTATCTTGGTTATTAGCGCTCTTTTGAATTGTTCAATTTTCTTTAGCGCATTTGCAATATTTTGACTATTTTTGACCAAATAGCACGAGTCGTATCGACCCATGTCAAATTTAGATGTACTTTTGAATTTAGAGATTTCAGCTGCTGATGTCAAAGAATTCTCACTTACCATTCTTTCCTCCACCGAAATTCAATGGAGCGTCCAAGAGAAGCTTCTTCGAAGGTTGACCAAAGGGCGGCGTTATCATCGTCGGGCCATCTAAATATTCTTTGGGAGCCTCTTAGGTAGACTGAGTTTTGTGCATTGACTTGATAGCCCGTTTCAAGGGCAAGTTGCATTCTTGTTGCTGCCCCATAAGGTTTATTTCTATTGTTATCAAATGATCCGGCCACTGAGGTTTCAGTTAATGCTTGTTCAAATTTTAACTCGCCAGCTGCGCGTATCTTATCAAACTTTCTTTCGATACCTGCTGATCCGTCGACTGTGGGTGGGTAGATGAGCCCTGTGTTGTCGGGCTGTCTAAACCCGGTGAGAGATCTTATGGTAGCTCCAATTTCAAAATTTGAAGTAAAGTATTTTCCAACGAGAGCTTCATGAAGGGCAGAGCGTTCACTCCAATACCGGTAGTACTCTGAGGTAAATCCGCTGACATTGAAGAGGGCTAAACCCAATTCAAGTATGTACCATCGGCCATTGACATAATCACCGTAGATCAGTTGTTTTGCTTGAATGATGGGTCGATCAATCCCCGTTGGTTTATCTGCGGGCTGCGAACCTGGTGCTGTCGTGTTGGCAAAGTTGAGAACGGTGGTTGGCCCATAGCCTGAGAGCAGTCTTAGTTTAACTCCCACATCAAGCTGGGGAGTGAACAAGCTTGATGCCTGAAACTCTGTTATGAAAAATCCTGAAGCATAGCCTAATTCTTCTTGGGCTCGCTGGCTTAATGTAAATTTGTTGTTCGGGGCTTTGGCATGGTCTGTGGATTGCGAAGCTTGAGCCGTAATCTGCACAGCGGAAATCACCATTATAATTTTAAGAAAATTCGCCAAGCACACAGATTTTACGGATTTTTTCAAACCAATTGCCCAAGAAATTTGGTTGCTGGGCAAACCCGAATATGCTCCTTGGAAATATAGTCCTTTTTGCCGACGGCTGAAATTTGCCATGAGTCCACTTTGGGAAAGCGTTCCTTCAAGTACTTAAGGCCCGAGCTCACTTCAGAATCAGTCCATTTACATTCGATAAATTTCAGCGGCTTTGTGCGTTCCGTAATAACAAAATCTACCTCTCGTTTATCTATATCACGAAAATATCTTAACTCAAGCTCACGACCCTCGGTATCCCTAAGAAAATGAACCCATTTTAATAAATGACAGGCAACTAAATTTTCGAAGCACAGCGATTCATCTTCAACAAGTGTCCAATCAAAATGATAGTGTTTCTGTTCCTTCTTAACAGCTCTTAATTTTGGAGCACCAAATGGGGGGATTCTAAAAAAAGCATAAAGACGCTCTAGAGCTTCGAGCCATCTACGCACTGTGTGATGGCTGACTTGAAGGTCTTCCCTCAATGAATTGAGGGAGAGAGGACTCCCCACCAGATCCGGCAATCTGATCATAAGTTGTTCAAGGCATCCAAGATCTTCAATAGATTCAAGACTAGCAATATCATCTCTAATCAGTCGATGCCGATAATCTAAGGACCATCGTTTAGCATCAAATTTTGAGCCACCCAAAAATGGCTCGGGAAAACCACCGAAGCTGTGGAGACTTTTAAGATCATCTTGAGACGTCATTTTGAGTTCAGCGAAACTTAGAGGGTGAAGACGGTAAAAATAATACCGGCCCTGCAGAGAATCCCCTCCTCTTCTGAAAAGATCAAGACGAGCTGACCCCGTCACCAGTATGGATTTCTCATCTTTAAATTCGTCGAATAGACCCTTAATATAATTTCTCCAACCCTTATATTTGTGGATTTCGTCATAGACGATCAGAGAACCATTAGGGACTTCTCTTTTCAGAATTTTTTCACGATGGCTTGGAATATCCCAATTCAAATAATCCTTCTTTGTAGTTAGAAGAGCTTGGGCTGATGTGGTCTTTCCTACTTGACGGGGGCCTCCTAAGAATACCATTTTCTTTTTTAAGTCCTTCATAACGAAGGATTCGATATAACGCTGCATTTTTAAATGATAGAGTTTTTTGCACCATATGTCAAATTAATCGCGAGTTTTTTGCACTATATGTCAAATAGACATCTCTCGCACAAAAATCCAAACAGCTAGGAAAAGGTCTAATAACTTCATGTTTTTACTTCAATTTAAACCGGTCATGCCTGAAATCCCTTGGATTTCTTGTATTTTTAATGTTTGGGCACACAGGTAAACTTTTGACTTTTCTTAAAAAAGAGGTTTAAAGGATGTCCTGTAAGGACCGTACAAAAATGTTTTTTTTGGAAGGACTAAAAAAAAATTATGAACACTGAAACAAAAATAGGGTTCAAGCAATTTCGAATGGACGGCTGCAATTCTTTTATATTGTATGATTTGTCTTCGAAGGAAGCCCTGATTATTGATCCTAAGTTGGACGTGATCGAAGATTACTCAGAATATATTTTGCAACTGGGTTTGCGGCCTGTTGTTGTTATTGATAGCCATATTCATGCCGATCATTTTTCTGCAAGTTGTTTTTTTCGTGATCAATATGGTTGCGATATTGCTATGGCTAGTGCGACTTCAAGTCTTCGACCAAATAAAAAGTTAATTCAAGGCGATTTTGTTTCTGTAGGGGCTGTTGAGCTAAAGGTGATGGAAACACCAGGACACACGCCAGATTCTTTGTCATTTTCAGGTCGTGGTATGGTTTTTACCGGTGATACTCTGTTTATTGGGTCATCGGGACGAACTGACTTTCCGGGTGCCAGTGCGTTGATGCAGTGGGAGAGTATTCATCGGTCTATAGGTTCGTTGCCATCTGATACCATTGTTATGCCTGGCCATGATTACAGTGGGTTTACTTTTTCTTTGCTTGGTGTTGAAAAAGAAAAGAATCCCCATTGGATGCCAAACGACAAAGACAAATTTGTGGCTATGAAAAATTCTGAGATTTTGGCGACAGCTGGTTTAGGAATTCAAGAGATGCTTGATTTTAATCGGCAAGCCCGTCCATCTTCAAAGGTCGCGGTGGGCGGCGGTTGTGCTACAGCGTGTGGGGTTCCGGTCAAAGATGTGGGTCGTGTTAAGAGTATGAATGTGGACGCATTTCAAAAAGTTCTTGTTGCTGATTCTGCCGGTAGTGGGGCGTTATTCATTGATGTGCGTGAACCCGGCGAATTTGTGGCGGGGCATATTCCTGGCACTGTGAACATACCCTTGTCCGAACTATCTTTGAGGGTTTCTGAATTTTCCCGACAGTCTACTATTTATTTTACTTGCGGTTCAGGTAGCCGTAGCGCTTTGGCTGCTAAGACTTTCGATTACCTTAACTTTGCTGATGTTTATAATATTTCTGGTGGCTTCAGGAGTTGGGTGATCCAGCGATTGCCGGTGGGATAGGATTATTATCTTTTAAAGGACAATGGTCTTGAGGCCATATTCAAAGTACATCAGCTCTGTTTATGAACTTAATAGAATCTAACTCAATGTTTAGAAGAAAACCCGCCTTATTGCCCTACGACTTTAATCGCGATACCTGCGACTTACGAATCGGTTTGAGAGTTACTATCGCAGCACAAGGCTAGTTTTGCCACAGAATCTAAATAAATCAGCCAGGACTGGCGATAAATTTATGGGAAGTGCCGTCAACTGTTGGAGAAACTTATGGAATCAAAGAAATTACTTAACGAAGAAATATTTGTCATTCCAAGCGAGTCGAAAAACCGCGTCCATGTGGTCCGCCCAGAACGGTACGGAATTTCAGATTGGCATGCCCAAATTAGCATTAGGGGCAATACTTATGAAGTCCTTAATTATTCTTCGTTCGGTTTGGCAATTACTGCTGAAAACTTTGACCCTAAGTTGAAGGAAGGGGTCTTAAAAGCTAACTTAAGTATAGGCGCGATTCTAGTGCAGGAACTAGAACTTATTTATGCTTACGAAACTAAGTTTTCGCCTGGAGTAATTAAAATTGCTTTTGAAGTTCATGGCAACTCATTGGATGCAGAGAAAGCTAATGCTGTTATAGAAGCACTCTCGATTGCACAGAGTTTTGACAACAAAATTGCAGAAGATGCTAAATTTGATCCAGAATTTAGAAGAGTAGTTTTAGAGGTTCGAGACTTCCTTTCGGAGATTCGAAACTCATTGCTCGAACTAGAAAATCAATGGCGTTACATGCCGCCCGAGATAAAATCTGCAAAGGAAAGAGGGGTTGGATTGGTACTAGCCCAATTCTTAGATAATTCACTATATGATTACTACAAAACCGTCGCCTTGATAATGAAAAAGATAGAAGGCAAAGAGAAACTTGCCTATCTAAATTTTTTCAGAAAAAAAATTATGGATTTGATATTAGTTGCTCCTTTTGTCAACAGAGCCTTTACAAAACCGTTAGGTTACGCCGGCGATTTTGAAATGATGAATCAAATTTATAGAGATGATTATGAGGGAGATGATTTGTTTGCCAAATGCTTGCACAAATACTATATCGATCAGTCCGCAGCGAAAGCGGTGAAAAATAGGTCTGGATTTTTAGTTGAAAAGATTGTGGCTGAAATTAAGCACAATATTCACGGCCAGCCGATCAAAATATTATCTGTTGCTAGTGGCCCCGCCCTGGAAGTGCAACTAATGCTAGAAAAACATGTTAAAAATTTACCTCAAACCGAATTTACGTTGCTAGACCAAGATTTGAAATCATTGCAATTTGCACAACTAAAATTACGTGAAGCTACAATGCGAAACAACATATCAAATGTGAGTTTTCATTATAGGCACTCTGCAATAAAAAATCTAGTAGTCAAGGGTATGCAAGAAAATAATACGTACCACTTAATCTATTCGGCTGGATTATTTGATTATTTATCTGACAGTGTGGCTATCGCTTGCATGAAACAATTATTTCTATCTCTTCTGCCTGGAGGGAAAATGATAATTGGTAATTTTGACGTCAGCAATCCAAATCGCTCACATATGGAAATGGCTCTGGATTGGAATCTGATTTATAGAACTAAAGACGACATGATTAGGTTAGCTACAAATGTGTGCAGCAGTGTTTCAGTTGAGTCAGAAAGTGAAGGCGTAAATCTTTTTGTCACGCTAAGTAAGTCAATAGTTTAACGCCATGACTACAGAATCTCCATTATCGAATTTTAATAAGTTTCAAAATGAACGCCGTGACGAAATAATCTCCGTAATAAATATTATTTCCAACAGGATGTCGATTCCATTATATATACTGTTTTGGGTTGCAGATTGGCTCTATTCGCCAAACAATATTTGGTTATTTTTATTTCTACGATTAACTGTAACACCAGTTTGTATTTTATCTATAATTCTGATGAAAAGAAGTAATTCAGTAAAACACGTGCAACGACTAGCACTGCTAATTACTTTTTGGAATGCTTTGATAATCAATATTATGATTATGATGACTGATGGTCCAAGCTCGCCTTATTATGCTGGCCTAAATCTTGTGGGCCTAGCAAGCCTCTCTTTTATACCCTGGGAATGGACCTTCGGAGTTACTGCACTTCTTCTAACTTATGGACCGTATACTTTTTATTCAATATTTAAAATAGCACAGGGGCAAGATTGGACAAGTTTTGTAATAAATATGTTTTTTGTTACAGGCACTGTAGTTGTATCCATAGCAATGAGGTCATTTAATAATAAATTGAGGATGAAAGAATTCAATCATAGAATACAT
>JAHFAE010000047.1 GCA_023250675.1 Oligoflexia bacterium
ATGCTGGTTCGATACCAAAATGGAGCACGCGATGCCATGAATCCAGAAATAAAACCTTCTGGCAAACCACCAGGTGTGATGCCTAGGAGCGGCCTTGCAGTGAGCACCAGCAACTTACCTTGAGTCAGAGGATTTATTCCTTCAGTATTTGAGTTGTAACAAGCATTCATCATTAGAGTGAATCGCTTGTATGCCGATATATAGTCTTCGTTAATTGGAATTCGCTTGGGCTCTGCCGTTGTCCCCGATGTCGCTGCTACTGATACCAATGACGATCTTCCAAATCGCCTTTGTGCTTTTTTACCTAATTCAACGGCAATTTTAAATTCAGGTTCCATGATCGAATAATCAGAAGGGGGTATCTGTTTCATATCTAATAAAGTCGATACTTTATTGAAACCTGATTTTACGCTCGACGGAGTTACTCCAATTTTTAATTTTAATTTTTTGAGCGTGGTTTCTTGAAATTTCTTGGGTTGATAACTAGCTTTCCTTAATTGCTCGGCTCGATTGCGAAGGTAGAAATGAAAACTTTGCTCTATAAGCCCCATAAGGATCCAAAAACTAAACTAAACCTAATCTTTCGTCTAGGGCATTGTCGAAAATATCGTATTGGACCAAAGTATACCTTTGGCACCGTCCATAAATTTCAATACAATCCTATTCGTAAGGAGGATTTTTATGAGCAACAAAAGATTCTGGTGGTCTATTTTTGCAGTTTGGGTCGTTTTGAATGTTACAAACTGGTTTTTCCACGGCGTTTGGCTAGGGCCCCTTTACAAAGAAACAGCTCAATTCTGGCGAAGCCCTCAAGAAATTGAGCACTCTATGTGGATGATGTGGGTAAGCTCTTTTGCTTGGTCGTGGGCGTTTGTTTGGATTTATTCTAAAGGAATCAGTACGTCGAACCCTTGGGGCCAGGCATTTCGATATGCTTGGGCAATCATTATGCTTTCTCAAATTCCAAATTGGGTGGGTACGTGGGTTGTTTCTCCTTACCCTGCCGAGCTCATCATTAAATGGGGTTTGATTGGTGCTTTTCAGGCAATCTTTTGCGCATTTGTGATGACTTGGACTTTTAAACCTGAATTAACTTGGGCTAAATCTGGGGCACACTAAAAATTTTTGAACATGAGCCTGCGAGGAAACTCCAGGCTCATGTTTATTTTGAAGAACTTATGTTTCTGTTAATGAGTGCTTGGCTAAAAATATGGGAGATGGATTCTTCAGGATGATTTATGTGGTGAATAAAAACAGCCGTCAAAAAGGCTGCGGTTAAACTCGCAATAAAAATAAAACCAAAAACTGTTGAAAAGACAGATGATAAAAAAGGTTTTTTGTTTACGGATCGACTCGAAATAGGAGTGGAGGTTTGAACGGTAAATTGTCTTTCTCTTAACGCTTCATTATGAATGGCACGCATGATGGCCGCATCGGTTTTTGCAGGAATTTTTTGAAAGCGAACTCCAAATTGGTACATTACTCCTAAGTTATCTTCGATTTTTCTTATCCATACGATTTCACCCTCACATTCAAAGTTATCTTCTTTAGTGAATGAAAGATTGAAAAGAAGAACTTGCCCATCGTAAAACTCTGTCCACAGGGGGGCACGAAAGGACATTCCAGTAGGACTAATATTTGTGATGTTTTTTGTGATAAGCTTGCTATCGTCGACTTTTAGGCTCCAAGAATGATTAGGTTTTCTGTTAAGACGTAAAATCGATCGTTTATTTATGAAATCTGGTAACGCTGCCATTCCTCCGCCCTCATATTCTATAAATAATATGAAAATTTCAGGCCAACTATGATTAGGGCTAAGTATATGAAATAATTAGTTTTCAGTAATATTGATATGTCTTTACTTTAAACAACTGTAAAGTCTACTTGATAGGAACCATTATTGGTCACCTCAGGCTCTTTTAAACCTCCAAAATAACTATATAATCTAGAAAAACTTGGCCCCAGAATTGCTCCTACGCTGTTTCATATGAAATACAGATACCTATTTGCTCTGAATTTAACCTTCTTGTTTTCTTTGTTGGTAATGGGCTCAGAATCTACAGTGATCACTTTTAAGACTTGGAAATCTAAAAAAATAGATGAAGCTACGTCCATAGTCATTGATCTTAAGTCAAAGATTCGCGCTTTGGAGAATACAAAGATGCGCCCCCCCTATCAGGATGAAAACGAAGGTTCTGTTGCCCGAAAACTTAGTCAGGCCCAGTTCAATTTGGCCCTAACCAAAGAGCTTTCCGCTAATGACTATGTCATGTTGTACTTAAACCCTTTCTTCTCGGCTAATCACGCCGCAGTTTTACGCGCCGCTAAAAGCCTCAACCCTAAAGATGTGGCAGACATCATTGAGGCCTATCAAAATAAACTAAGCTCGACGAAGTCGGCAGAATTATTGGTGCCAAAAGTCTCTGTTGAGCCGGTGTCGGAACTCTAGTTTTGGATAATTGCTTTTAGTTCCCAGCCAATTCGAATTGTCGAGGAAAAACAATATGTTTTGACGCATTGAGGGTTATCGAGACATTCCAAAATCTCTTTGCAATGAATCTTTTCATCCACATCTTCAACACAGGGTACAGACATCGATGGATTGGTAAAAACACAAGAAAACAGGGCGGAATTTATTTCATAAGCCTGACTAAAACTGGTCGAGGTTAAGATTCCAAAAAGAACTATGAACATAAACATCAACAAAATTATCAAAGTCATCTTGACAAAGCAATGGGACAGCTCATAATTCTTCTGATTGAGAAGAATTGTTTATTCTAACTTATTGTAAATATTGCAAAAACTAAGGAGGTTTGGTTATGGCATCAACTCAAGTTAATGTTCGCCCACTGCACGATCGATTGTTGGTTATGAGACTAGCAGAAGAAGAAAAAACAGCCGGTGGTTTGTTTATCCCTGACAACGCTAAAGAAAAGCCCCAACAAGCAACAGTAGTTGCAACGGGAAAAGGCCGCGTTTTAGACGATGGCAAAGTTGTTCCCCTTGAAGTTAAAAAGGGCGACAAGGTTCTCTTTAGCAAATATTCAGGCACTGAACTCAAGTTTGAAGGCAAAGAGTATCTTATGATCCGTGAAGAAGATGTTCTAGGAGTTATTAATTAAAAATTTGATTTAAGGAGAAAATCGATATGTCAGCAAAAGAACTTAGATTTAGCGAAGAAGCTCGTACGGCGATTCTTCGCGGCGTCAATCAGTTGGCCAACGCTGTAAAGGTCACTTTAGGGCCCAAAGGAAGAAACGTTATTATTGAAAAATCTTTTGGTGCTCCCATGATCACTAAAGATGGCGTTACCGTCGCCAAAGAAATCGAACTAGAAAACAAGTTTGAAAACATGGGCGCTCAAATGGTGAAAGAAGTTGCTAGCAAAACAAACGATGATGCTGGTGACGGAACAACCACTGCAACTGTATTGGCTCAAGCTATTTATCGTGAGGGCGCAAAGATTGTCGCCGCCGGCCATAACCCCATGGAAATCAAACGTGGAATGGACAAAGCCGTTGAGAAAATCACATCAGAATTAAAAAACATTTCTGAAAAAGTGAATGGCAAAAAAGAAATTGCTCAGGTCGGCACCATCTCTGCCAATAATGATCGTCAAATCGGTGATCTTATTTCAGAAGCTATGGAAAAAGTAGGTCGTGAAGGCGTTATCACTGTTGAAGAAAGCAAAACCGCTGAAACAACACTTGATGTTGTAGAGGGTATGCAATTTGACCGTGGCTACCTCTCGCCTTACTTTATTACTAACCCTGAGAGAATGGAAGTCGTTCTCGAAGATGCTTTCGTGTTGATCTATGAAAAGAAAATCAGCGCCATGAAAGATCTTATTCCTTTGTTAGAAGCTGTTGCTCAACAACATAAACCTTTATTGATTGTTGCTGAAGAAGTTGAAGGCGAAGCTTTGGCAACACTTGTTGTCAATAAACTCCGTGGCACCTTGCAAGTTGCTGCTGTTAAAGCCCCGGGGTTTGGCGACAGACGTAAAGCGATGCTCGAAGACGTTGCCACTCTCATTGGTGGTCGTGTTTTGAGTGAAGAGCTTGGTAACAAATTAGAGTCTGCTAAAGTTGGTGATTTAGGTCGCGCTAAGCGCATCGTTATCGACAAAGACAACACCACCATTATTGATGGTGCTGGCAAAAAAGCTGAAATCGAAGCCCGAGTAAAATCTATTCGCGCTCAAGTAGACGAAACCACAAGCGATTACGATAAAGAAAAACTCAAAGAGCGCCTTGCAAAATTGGTTGGCGGCGTTGCCGTTATCCATGTGGGTTCTGCTACTGAAATTGAAATGAAAGAAAAGAAAGCCCGCGTTGAAGATGCTCTCAATGCCACACGAGCTGCCGTTGAAGAAGGCATCGTGGCTGGCGGTGGAGTAGCACTTGTTCGCGCTGCTAAATCTTTATCTGGATTAAAGCTCCCCCCACAACAACAATGGGGTGCTGACATTGTTCGCAAAGCTTGCGAAGAGCCTGTCAGACAGATTGCGCACAATGCTGGTCTTGATGGTTCTATCGTTTTAGACAAAGTTTCAAACGATAAGAATCCTCATTTTGGTTTTAATGCTTACACAGAAGAATACAGCGATCTTGTAAAAGACGGTGTTATTGATCCTGTGAAAGTAGTTCGTTGTGCTCTACAAAACGCTGCAAGTATCGCGTCTTTGATGATCACTACTGAAACCATGATTGCTGAAATGCCGAAGAAAGAAGCTTCTCCCATGCCCGGTGGTGGTGGTGGACACGGCCAATTCGACATGTAAGTAAGATTTAAAAAGCGAAAGCTTACGATCCCAGGTCAGTGATGGCCTGGGATTTTTTTTGTGGCCCTACACTTCTGGATGCCCTCCCCAAGAGCCGATGGCGTGCTGCTGCCGCAGTGTGCACACGAATTATTGGCCAAATTTATCTTTTCAAACTTCAGACAGCTTTAAGAAAAAATCATGAAGAATTGTTTGAGTTGGTTCAAAACAATCTAGTTTTGAGAGTGCCGCCGCCGTCTTTTAGATGGGGAATGAGCCAGCGGTTTGCTTTAATTACTTTTTCATTTAGCGGTTGGCCATTCGCGAGCCAACCATAAATTGACGAAACTTCTTTAAAAGAGAGTTGGGAAAATCCTTCGCAAAATGTCGCGGGCAAAAGGTTGATCAACTTTCTACTTTCTGACGAATAGATCTCCCATAAAACTTTAGTTTTTTTATTAAAGAGTTTTTCGGTCAGTTGGATTTTTATTTTAGGAAAAGTGTTGTACGCAATCGAGAATATTTTCGAATTCTTCCTGAACGCTGAATGTACCGCGAAACAAATATCTTGGTGGTGAAGATGGCCGTATTCACCCAAAACTCCGTGGGTGAATACATTTTTGAAATTACCCAGGAGCCGCTCACTCAAATCTTTTGTAATTTTGGCAGTATCAAGTCGCTTGTCAAAAATATCGGGATAATCCCAAACCTCTGCTTTTTTGACACCTAAAACGCGACAGGATCTAAAGAAATCCTGTTTTCTCTTTTCTCCCATTCCATCGGCATTTCCGTTAGTAACACAAACAACAAACCATTCAAATTTCTTTGTTTGAATAAGGCCCCCAAAAAACAGAGCCTCATCGTCGGGATGGGAAACCACTATGAGCGCCTTAGGTTTTGACATTTTTAAATGGTAAAGTCTTTTTCTGCCTTAAAGCGTGACGAAGTCTTGCGCACTTCGGGAGTTGAAAAAAATACTCTCACCTTAAACATACCCGAAAAATTATCGGGAGCTTTCCACTGCACCCTATTACGAAATTCGGTGAGTTCGGTTTCCCTTCCATTTTCTAATTTATACCAATTTATGTTTAGACCATTAAGCGAAGGAGCCCTTAGCCATACATTTCGGTCTGCCCCAAAATTTACTCCGTCGATTAAATCAATTCGATCTAAAAATCTTAGCCACATATTTTCTTTGTCGACAACGCAGAAATTTGGAGTCTGCATATTTCTCATGAGACAAGAATTATGGGTAGGGCGATAACCCATTTTAAGTCCACTATCGTTGAACACGGCGTAGGCGCCAACCCTGTCTGGTGTGAAATCGTAATCGGGTGCGTGGGCATAAAGCCGCACGTATGCCAAAACATTGTCACCATCATGAATGTTTTCAGAGGCGGTCAAAACATGAATCCCCTGAGGAAGTTGATTGGTGGGGCCCAAGTCATAGAAGTTTCTATCGTCGTGAAAATCTCCTTGGAGCCTAATGGGTTTGCCGTCGATAGCAATTTCAACATCGTTAGGTGTCTCCCAACCCACACTACTGATAGAAGCTGAAAAAAGCGGAACTCCCGCTGGACCCGGGGCTGGGAATGTAAAATTCATCTTCACGGAGTGGCCCGCCAAATTTTGCCACATGTATTCCCCTCCAAGATTCAAAACTTCGTTTGCATGATATCCAGAATCGGCCCAGTAGGACCAGTGGGCATCTCTTGAGCTAGAAAAATTTGCCCCAGCATAGACGTAGCCTCCATCATATTCCTCTCCGACGCTGCCAAAATTATGCCCGAGCTCGTGACGCAAAACAATCATTCCACTACGCACGGAGCTGGTGCTCACCGCAAACTCACCACCCAATCCCCCGTAGTAATTATCGTTGGCAAGTAAAATTGGGAAGTCTGTGGCAGGCGCCAATGCAATGGCCGCATCGGCAGCTCCTGCATTACCCGGTATGATGGCCCGCTTTGAGCCTTTTGGACTTCTGTATAATTTTAAAGCCGTATCTTTGGGTTCGCCGTCACCAATTCCTGATGTATTCGACGGAACAAATACGGCAAATACATTAAATAGAGGAAGATAACTTGCAAAAGTATGCCCAGTAAAAAGTTCTTTTGTGGTTCTCATTGCGTCTGCAAAAAACTTTTCTTTCTCGCCCAGAGTGTAACCATCGCCAACAATGGTTAGGTTAATTCGATTGGCCGTAGGCCCTTGCAAAACCAAATTTCTTAATTCTGCTCCAGGAATCGCCTTGTCGAAAAAACTCAATGTGCTCAAACTTTTAAGCTCAGGGGAAAGCGCTGAGTCATCCACGATATATTCTTGGTATAAATCTTTTGAAGACCTGGGTCCTTCATCTAAAATTCTTGGGAGGGACCGCAGTAAAATTCTTTGACCGTTAGGAATGACTACTGTTGATTTTTTTACTGATTTAATTTTGGTTCCCAAACTACTTTTAATTAATGCTACTTTGTAACTTGCGTGAACCGATAGGCTTAGCATCAAGGCAAAAAGTAATAAAATTTTCATGAGATCCCCCCTAAACGTAGTAAAAATTTTTATCACGCTTGATTGAGAGGTATCAAACTAAAAGAGATAATCGATTCCAGATGTCAAAGTTGTGAGGCTTTGACTTGCGTTGAGCCCAGTGTCATTTCGTGACCCGGTACCCGTAAATGTAGAGGAGTAAAACTCAAATCCCAGATGGGCAGAGACCCAAAACTGGGACGTCATCTTATAACTTCCACCAAATGAAAATGATGTCACACTGTTGTCACTCCCTGCCCCGCTGGTGCTCGGGGATTCAACCATAGAAGGGAATAAGTAGCGATCTAGGTTTACATCAAAATAATAACGCCGATCAGAAGACAGAGGAACAGAACCCCCAAGCCCTCCGTAAAGCCCACTATAAGAGCTTGAGGTAAAAGTAAGCGGGGTACTTGCGTCAATGAACAGGGTGTACTTAGCAAATCCAAGATGAAGATTAATGACTGGCCCCCAAAAATCGTCTTGAAGTAGAAACTTGTAACCAAAATGTACATCGTAATGAGAAGTGTTTGCGCCTAATTTTGTAGGCGTTCCCGTTTGAGGATTGGTCACCGACATAACACCTTGCTGAATAAGACCGCCAAGATACCAGCTTGGTGTCATCCAAATCTCACTTGAAACTCCAAGTTGCGGGTAAACTGGAACATCCCCCGAAAATGAACCCGCATTTCTTAGAGAAATGGCACTATGATAGGTTCCTAAACCCAATGACACGCCGACGCGTCCAAAACTGGGTTGCCTCGGCGGGAGCCATTCTTTGGGATTTTTTCCAAAGCTAATGGCATTTTGCCCTAAATCGGCGGCCTGGGTCGGTTGCAGACTTTCCGCTCCGGGCAGTGATTCAGTGTAATTCACGAAGTCAAGCCCAGTGATCTTGCTGTCAGGCCCCACTACACCACGATCTTTTTCTTGAAGAACAACACCAAAACTTAACGTGTCATCCACTTTAATAATTTTTATTTTCCCCATTATTTCCTTTTCAGTACTTAAGAGAAAATTAAATTTAGGATGTCTTTTCGCAGAAATAATATGTTCGACACTTACAATTGTATTGCTGCGAATTCCGTCGCGACCTCCAATATCAAGAGTGACTCGATTGCCCTGTCGGCTCAAAACTAATGCTTTGTAGGGAAGTTTACCTACAACCCTTGAATAGAGTTCTATGGTTTTTCGTTCAACATCGGATATTTCGAATTGCGGCTCATTTTCAATTCGATCTTGAGAAAGCAGTAGGCCATCGGCGGTTAGGAACATGTCTAGAATTATGTCTATGGTTTTTTCTTTTTTACCGACGCGGGCTGAAATTACGGCATCAACTCCATATTTTTTTCCAATATTTTTTATAGCTTCTGGGTCTACCTCATAATCGTCAATGGTCTTTCTGGCATCAGCACTCTTAATTTCAATGAGATCGAAGCGGTGAGATTCTTTAATAAGTTCATTAATTTTGCTTTCTACAGATCGAGAGTAAATTCCCCCAACATTATCAACAACAGGGAGAACGCCAACTTTGTGTACAGTAAAAGATTTATCGATTTCACTTACATAAGCGTTGGAGGCCGCCATCGCGAAGGTAGATAGAAAAACACCAGCTATGGCCCATTTCAACAAGAAGTGGTTCATCGGTTCCCCTCTTTTATGGTACGGACCTTTCAAGAGCTGGTCAAGGCATTAGGCTTTCGTCGAGCCTAGAAAATCATCGAATCATCAGCCGTTAATCAAAAAAAATTAATAATTTTCCGAAGAGTATTCTATGGAAAGGGAGATCCTAAAGCATTTTTCTTTTTGTGTTTCTATCGTCCTCCTCTTCGTTTGCTCCTCCTCGTTTTCACAACAGCTAGACCCGAGCATTGTGGGAATGGCCCC
The DNA here is from genome assembly GCA_023250675.1 of Oligoflexia bacterium. Taxonomy (GTDB): domain Bacteria; phylum Bdellovibrionota; class Bdellovibrionia; order JABDDW01; family JABDDW01; genus JAHFAE01. The sequence goes on from JAHFAE010000047.1 coordinate 9,173, forward strand.
CGGCGGACGCGCTGAAAAAAATAAAGACGATGGTATGGAGACCTCTCGCTACGTCAAGCGCCCTAAACCGGCCATAAAGCCCAAGAAATTTCGAACGGTAGCAAACGCCCACGACGATACAACGCTTCATGATCCATCGCCTTCAGATGCCCAGGGGCCTGTGGTAGCACCGCTGCCCACGCTTACCGAAGAGAATTCACATTTTAAAACCGACAATGTGCCTCAGCCAGATCCTCACGTTTCTGAAGCCGAATCTTCAGGCGTGGGTCAGCGCATGAGAGACTTGGTGCTCGGTGGAGATTTTGAGCTGATTGACCGCTATAGATCATTTCTTGATACTGAAGACATTAGAAAAAATATTTTTGAATGGACTATGGGCGCTACGTATTTTTACAACTCTTCGAGCAGTCCTTATTTTTTTAGAAACTATATCGCTAGCAGCCCTGGGGCATTTTTAGGTTTGAATTTATGGATTACTCCATTTTTGGGCATTGACGCCAACTATAGATTTTCAATTTTAAGTGAAATCAAAGATAGTCCAACCATAGATATTTACTCCCCAGTGAGCCATTCTTGGTTTGAAATTGGCGTAAAATTTAGACGTTTCTTTGGAATTTCTCTAAATTCTTCTTCTCTGACATTTGGACTCAAATACGCCGATTACTCGATGTCTGTTCAGCCCTCAAGCTTATCCCGCCTTAGCCAACACACAAGGGGCCCGGAGGCAGAAATTGAAATAAGTGTTCCCTCTTCAAAAAATTATGCTTGGAATTTGGGTTTCATCGCACAACCCTTTATGCATCACGAAGAAATGGTGAAAGCCAATGATCTTTCCTCAGGAACAGGCAATCAAACCGTCGGGTTCGGTGGGTCTCTGGGGGGGGAATACAGATTTAGCAGGCAAAGCAGAACCTTTTTCAAATTTACTACCATTTGGTACAAAAGCCAGTTCTCAGGGCAAACGCGAGCGACGGACCCCGTCACTGGGGGTAACCCCAACGGAACTCCAGTCAATAACGTTTTTTACTTCATTGATTTTGGGCTTCGCCTAGGCCGATAACACAATTAATCTTGATCGACAGGCATATTTTTTGTGGAGTAATTCTCTGTTGAATTTTTGTCCATTTCATCGGGTGAATAAGGAAGCTCAGAGTTGTAGTTGGGATTTCTTCCATTGTCGGCCGTATCGTTATTCCAAGTCTCCGTATGTTCTGGAGGTTTTATTTTGACTTTGTTTTTGGCTTTAGATTTTGCCATGGCAGAGGTTGTAAACATAATCCCACTTGTGATTACCAACAGCCTTATGAGAACTTTCATTTAAATTCTCCGCATTTTACCGTGTATAGATTTAATTATAAAAAATAATCCCACGACTGCCAACGTAATCATGATGTATCGTTCGGCCCGCCTAATGTAGTGGAGGCCCACATCAATCTCATCTCCGAAATAATATCCCAAATATGTAAGAAGCGGAACACTAATCGCTGCTGCCAAAGAGTCTAGAGAAACAAAAACCATAGGACGAACGCCTAGCATTCCGGCCGACAAATAAATAGGCGCCCGAAAGCCCGCCAAAAATCGAGCGATAAAACAAACTTTCTTTTCGTTGTTTTTTAATTTTTCTTGAGCCAGAGCCACTCGCTCAGGAGTCATGATAAACCTCACACCCGGAAGGTCCAAAAAATGCCTGCCAAAAATTCTACCAAGAGAAAACAAAATGAAATCTCCCGACAATACTCCGAAAAAGCAAACGACGATGGCCCAGGGCAATTCGATGTTTTCTGAATAGGCAAGATAGCCTGCAGTAACAATGGTTATGTCTTCAGGGATCGGCACGCCGACACCGCAAGCAAATAGCACGCTGAAAATCGTGGCATAGGCGGGAATGCCTTCGAGATTACTTACTTTATCTAGAACTTGGTCCAGAAATGAAACGTCCATTGAATCTCGTATTATCCTTTTGAGCTCAGATTGCTGGCAAGCTTATAATGAATGGAGTGAAAAACCTTAACGTGATGATCGCAGACGACGCACCCTTTATCAGAGACATACTGCGCCAAATTGTAACTAAGGCGGGCCATACTGTCATCGCAGAGGCCGAAAATGGAGAAGAAGCCGTTTCAAAAGCTCTAGAAAAGAAACCCGATTTAATCGTAATGGATATCGTGATGCCAGTTAAAAGCGGGATTCAAGCCACGAAAGAAATTCTCGAAGAAAATCCTAAAGCTAAAATCATCGCATGTAGCACCGTCGATCAAGATATAATGCTCTCAAAAGCCATGGAAGCTGGCGCCATAGATTATATATGTAAGCCGTTTAAGGCCGCCGATTTACTGGGCCTCATCGAAAAGGTATTCAAGAAACCCAAAGGGGGAAAAAATGATTAAAGATGTTTTTTTTACTCTTCGTATTATTATTTTGACATTGCTTGTGGCCATGCTTCTTCAAGTTCGCGTGGGAGAAAAGACAATTGACGACAGTATGCTTAAATGGATTCAGGGTTCTATCTTCGTAGATTTTCTTCAAGAAACTATTGATGGTGGTATCGTTGTTACTAAGGCCCTATATAAGAAAACAGATACTGGAATTCACAATTTATTGGCTAAAATTTCAAGAAAGCGTGAACCGGGACATGAACGAGGAATGAGTTTTACTTTGAAAAGACATAGCGAAAATGAAGATGGGGAGGAAACAGCTTCCGCTCCTAAAGTAAAAACAGCCGCTCCCAAACTAAAATAACTAGCGAGTTATTTTTTCTGAACCAAAATCATTACCATTTTCTGCGTTTGTGCCATTAGGATTAGTTCTATCAGTTAAGGCTGCAGCACTTTTGAAAGGACATGGCGAACTTAAATCACCTAAATACGAATTAGATTCATTTGAATTTCTCTGGTTTATGCCGTCGGCCTTTGATGAAACCGTTGGGGCTAATCCAATTATCACTACAGAACACATTAGTAAGACTCTTCTCATAAATCAGTACTCCTCTGAACCCTAGTATTTCAAGCCATATGCCAAAGTTTTTGATCTATAAGTTGTTGAAACTACTATGCTTCTCCTGGCCCATTTTATTGCTATTGTTGATCTTTTAGTCATCCAGAGGGCTGACTAGACAATCAAATCCCTAAAATTGAAAACGCTATGCCAAACGTAAATATGGAACGAAGGTGTGACCCTTGGGGGACCTGGATGCGATTCCGCCGAACTGCCCTATTAAATAAACTGGTTCGGCGAAGGGGCCCCCAAGGAGCCATGGATGGCACCGTCACACCGAAGTTGCATAATTGCTTTTGGCTTAGCGTTTCACTCTGCCTGGGCGCCAGAGGACCCACTTTTAGAAGCACCTAAATTGTCGGGTGTAGCGGCCGTTGACCTCGTGATTTCAGTATTTGAAATGAGACCACAGCTTGGACCGGGTTGATCGTCTTTAAATCCGATAGTACCTGTACCTCGAAGCATATGTTCGCCCATGGGAGAATTTTGACTAAACGGCACAAAAGAATCTGGATCACTCGCAGATTCTTGACTCCACGATGGCTGTACAAAGACAAGAACCATTGTGAAAACAACTGTCAACGTAGTACAAAAAATCACGGCGGATTCCAAAAACTTATTAAGTCTTGATTTCATAAAAACCCCAATCAAAAATTAAGATTCACGCCCGCGGGCTGAATCAGATCAAGTAAATTATTGAACGCGCTCGCCACCTGCATGGCAACGGTAGTGCCGGCGGCGCTGGACACCTTCGCAATTTCACCTTTTTGAGTGTAAATTACAGAAATCGTACCTACCCCTTCACGTTCAATTGACGAAGGCTTACCAAAACGTTCTTCGTATTGAATTTTTACTTTTCGCTTGGCCTGATCTTCAATGAAAGCAATTCGACCCTTGTTGTCATAATTTAAACTTATCTTTTGGCCATCACTGTTAGTAGCCTTTACGAGATTTCCTTTATTATCATATGAAAAATCGCTTGCCTTACCAGCTCTCTCAACACGACTTACTTTTTTGAAAGTATTTTCATATTTGAATAAAGTGACTACGCCGTCTGAAGCTATTTTTCGTTTTAACAAACCGTTTTCAAAATACTCAAACTTCGCCACCTTAGCGTTTTGAGTTATGTTCAAAGGATGACCAAGTTCATTGTAAATCACTTCAGTATTAATATCGTTTTCTTGGGATTTGCTTTTTTGAAGAAATTTACCGGTCTTATCAGCTTTAGCTTGATACCAAAACTCGTAGCGGGATTTAAGAACAACTTTATCTTTACACTTTTTTTGAACAATGGCCCAATAGTGATCTGCCGGACTATCTTCGGATAACTTGAAATCATAAGACTCAAGACAGCCCTCTTGATCCTTGTAAGAAGTTATCCAATCTTTGTTTTTGTCGTAGGTCATTTCTTTTGTAGTCTTATCAGGGTAAATAATTTTTACGAGATTATGTAAATCATCGTACTCATACTGGTAGATGTTTCCTGAATTTGCCTTTGCCCAAATAAGGTCGTTAAGGTTTTTGTATCTATATTCGGTTCTAAAAGTGCCGGGACCCGTAATGGTTTTAACTTTTCCATTTTCAAAATAGCCAAGGGTAATTTTTCTTCCATTATTATCGGTAACATCGTGCAGTCTTTTGCCGTCATATCCAAAAACAAGATAATTACCATTTCGATCAAAAATCTTGTCTAGTTTTCCGTTGAGTTTGAATTTTTGAGTGCTACCATCGGGCGCTAAGCGCACAAAGTTACTCCCGTTTTTTTCGATATAGTCAAACTCTCTACCGTTGGCATAGAACCTCGTTTTATCTGCAATTGTTCTCATTATTCCGAACTTATTTGCGTATTCTCCTCTTAGGGCTGATTCAGCTTTCAGCCTCTTTTCCATTTCTGCAAAGTAGGCCGGAGGGTTTGACGAGTATTCTGATCTAAGTTTTTCCACGATGATATTTACTGTTTTATCAATGTCTTTTTCATTGAAATTTTTAGCTTGGTATAGAATTTCCATACCAGCACCACATTCGGTAAATTTTAGATTTCCTTCGGCGGTGACGTCGAGAATGGACTCAAATTCTGAACACCATCCGAAACCAAAAATACCGTTGTACAGAGTGCGGCTGTTGTAACCCCTCTCAATCTTCAAATCGAAACCTACGCCGGGGATGTTCATATCTACCCAGGCATCAGAAAAATTTGCGTTTTTTAAATCTACAATGGCCCAAGTTTGGGGCGCCGCAGTCAAAAGTATAAATAGGTAAAACAAAGATGACATTTTACTTTTCATTCTCATCTGCCTCACGATCAAACCTTTATTTTAACAACCTTTCTTATTGCCAATCCACCAATTGTTTGAAGCGTTAACATGCCCAAAAGCATGAGCCAGCCCAAAGTCGTATTAAAGAGAGGGGCAATATAACTTGAATCCATAAAATAAAAAAGTATCAAAAGGACGAAGGGCACCATTGTAATAATGGCCCCTTGAGTTACTCCCTGTGCTGTAACTGCCGCTATTTTTTTTTCTACTTTAATTCGTTCTCGAATCGTTCTGACAATCGTATCAAAAGTAATTGCCAAATTGCCACCCGTTTCATTGAGAATATTTACCGATGTTACAAACATTTGAACATCGGGATAAGGAATTCTTATGGCTAAATCTGTAAGAGTTTCTTCGATACTTGCCCCATTGATGTTTTGAGAAATCATATATTGAAACTCTTGGCTCATTGGATCAGGCATATTGTCTACTACAATTTTCATTGCCTGCGGAATTCCAATTCCTGCTTTGAGAGCGTTTGACATAAGGGTGAGTCCGTCCACCATTTGATCTACAAAGAGTGAAGCTCTGCGGGCGTAATAAACCTCAACAATGAGTTTAGGTATGCGCCAGCCTATGATTGTAAGAATTAATCCGATTCCAAGTCCCCAAAAAACATTGGGCCAAAACGCAACAAATGCTAAAGCTCCAATTCCAAAACTCATCATGAGCATAGCCCCAGTGATTCGTTTATTATCGATCTCAACAAACATGATCTTTAGCCGTTTTATGACGTACTCGCGGTTGCCAAGGCTTTGGTTTTTAAGAAATTCAAATATACTCTCGGCATTAAAATAAATAATGAGGAATGTGCATATCCCCACGCCGGGTATTACTATCCAGGGACTAGCAAAAAGGCTCATGACTTGTTGCTCCCTGTTCCTGTTTTTGAAGTGGCGGGGCCTGCTGTTGCTGCAGCGAATAGATTATTTGGAATATTGATATTTCTCTTTTTAAAATCTTGAAGAAATGTAGGAATAAACCCGGTTGCTACAAATTGGCCTAGTATTTTTCTATTTTTGTCCAATCCTTTTTCTTCATAGCGATAGATTTCATTGAGGGTCACGGCTTCGCCTTGTATGCCCACAACCTCGGTGATGCTTACAACTTTTCGGCTTCCGTCGGTGAGCCTTGAGATTTGAATGATGAGGTCTATGGCTCCGGCAATTTGTTCTCGAATGGCTTTGACGGGAAGATCCATTCCAGCCATGAGACATAGTGTTTCTAAGCGACTCACTGCCTCTCTTGGGCTATTTGCATGAACTGTTGTAAGACTTCCATCATGGCCAGTGTTCATAGCCGAAAGCATATCGAGAGCTTCGCCACCTCGACATTCACCAACAACAATTCGATCGGGTCTCATTCTTAAAGTGTTACGTACCAAATCTCGAATGGTTATGGCACCGGTGCCCTCTAAACTTGCGGGCTTAGTTTCAAGGCGCACGACATGATCTTGTTTAAGTTGTAATTCGGCAGCATCTTCAACTGTAATAATTCTCTCTGTTGTTGGAATGAATCCAGAAAGAACATTGAGCAAAGTGGTCTTGCCAGAACCCGTACCTCCACTTATTATGACATTCAATTTATTCTCAACACAGATTTTTAGAAAATCTATCATGGGTTCGGTCATCGTTCCGTAATTAACGTAGTCTTTAAAGGTAATGGGAATCTTGGCAAATTTTCTGATGGTCAAGCAAGGACCATCGAGAGCCAAAGGAGGAATAACGGCGTTGACCCTGCTCCCATCTTTTAGGCGCGCATCAACGTAGGGCGAAGAATCGTTGATACGCCTTCCTAAAGGCGTAACAATTCGCTCAATGACCGTTCTTAATTCCTTATTGCTCGTAAATGAGCGATCTGATTTTATGAGTTTACCATTTTTTTCAATATAGATCATGTCTCGTCGATTGACCATGATCTCTGAAATTGACGGATCTGCAAGCAAATCTTCTAACGGACCTAATCCCAAGGCCTCGTCTAAAACTTCTTTGACTATTTGCGCACGTTCATCTCGGCTAAAACTTTGATTTTCTTTTTCAAGAAGACCTGCAATGGTTTGCTGTGTTCTCACCCGCAATTCATTTTCTTTTGCCGGATCACCCTTAATCTCTGAAACGTATTTATTTAAGTCTGTGGTATTGAGGAGCCCTCGATGAAGTCTTTGTTTTAAGCTGTTTCTAAGATCAAATGATTCTCCCTTAACTTGTTCACCCGATCGGACCTGTGTGATGCTTTGGGCTCCTAGCACTTTTACTTGGGTCCCTTGAACCTCCTGAGACTTAACACCTTTAGGTTTATTCAACTGCCGCATTTTGTCTAGTGCGCCCCCTTGAGTGAGTCTTCGTGCCAACTCATGAAACGCAATTGAAATAGCCGCTTTGGGTTGTGCTGCAACAAAAGGGGTTGAGCGACTTAAAGCACTCCCGGCGATAACATCGTCTTGGGGAATAATGCCAACCACATTTCTTTTTAAAGCTTGGGTCACAAGTTGTGGAGAGAGGGGATTCGAGGAAGAAACCTTGTTTAATACAACCTGCATCATGTCAGTCGGAAACATCATAGTCATAAGTTGATTCATAAGCTTTAGAGTTTGATTAATGGCAAGCATTTCGGGAAGAGTAAGTGTCAACATACACGACGCGTTTTCAAGAATCGTTAGTTGGGGGCCTAAAAATTGAGTGCCAATATCAACAACTATGAAATTAAATAAGTTGCTTAGACCTTCAAGAGCTCTATTAAGACCCGTGACGTCCACATCAAAATTATCACCGGAGTTTCTCACGGCCCCAATATAAGAAATTCCTGTGGCATGCTGAGCAACAAGAGTTGAAATGGTATTGCTGACAATTTGGGAATTAGTTGTGGCTACTTCTGAAATGATCTTATTGGGTTTAGTTCCTAGAATAATATTCTGATCACCGCAGCTCTGCGCATCAAGGTCGATAAGAAGCACACGACCACGAAACTCTAACAGGAGAGCTTGGGCAAAGTTAGCGGCAAAGACACTTTTCCCGACACCACCTTTTCCGCCAGAAATCGCTATGATATGTGAGTTAGCATTGATCGCCAAAGACCATAGACCTCCTCACTCTTTTTATCGGAAAATTTGCAATGAAATCAGAGGCTAAACTCGTGAGTGGCCCTTCATCCTAGACCAAACTAACGTCTTGACGTTTTATTCTTTGAGGCGAAATTTCTTTTTAACATCTTCACTGCCGTCGCTGGCTGAGTTCATAATTATCGGCGTAATGAAAACGACAAACTGGCTCTGATTTCTTTGAAATTGCTTGCTGGCATAGAGAGAAATGATTGGGTTTTCGCTGGCGCCCCTAGGTAGGCGATTATAAGCCATGCTTGAGTCATTACTGACTAGACCTCCGATGGCCGCGCTCTGTGAGCTGCGAACAGTTACTTTTGTTTGAATTGATTTATTACTGACCAGGGGACCTTTTTCTGTCTGGCCAATGAGAGATTTTAAACTAAAAGTGATTGTCAACCCGATGCTATCAGACTTTGCACTAACAATACTGGGGGTAATATTTGTGTCAATTCCCGCTTCCTCAAAATTAGTTGATAGCTGGCCGTATTGATTTTGTACTGTGTATGGAATTCGAGTTACGGATTTAATAATACCCGGACTGCCGTCTTGAACAATAAGGCTTGAGCTTTGCAAAACCCTCGCGTGCCCATGGGCTTTAGCAAAATTAAGCTTGGGCAATAAATCGCTGATGGTGCCGGTTATGGCACCAACAATCCCACCATTACTTTGACCGCCACTTGAAAAATTAACCCCTGAGTCTTCTTTAAGCGAAGGGGTCCATTGAAATCTAAATCCTCTTTCATAATCTTTTTGAAGCTCCACGTAGTGAACAATGATTTTTATTATTTTTCCCGGTTGTGCTTCGGGACTCGCTTTAATAGTAAGAAGATTTATGACTGAATCAATTTTTCTTTTCTTGAGAAGACCAGCCGATTCCGCCGCTTCAACGATGACATCGGGCACATAGGTCTTGGCTATGATTTCTGCCTTTTGTTTTTCTGCTTCGCTTGATGCAACTCCTTCTAAAATAAACTTCTCATTCACAGCCCGAACATGTATTTCAGGGTTGCCCACGTCTTTCTCGATCATTTCGGCGATCTTTTTTTGAGCTAGAGGACTCATAGTGACGATGGATGATGCTACGTCACTGAACTGTGCCGTCACACTGTAAATTCGATTCATATCACGGGGCAAAAGGATTTCGCCGTCAATAACGACCTTATTGTTCACAATTTTAATTTGGATTCCTTCGATATCACCCAAAAGACCCTTAATTTCAGAGGCTACTTTTTCTAAATTACTTTTTCGAACAGTAATAACGTACTCGATAATTTTTTTACCTTTGTCATCTCTTAAAATGAAATTCGTCGCTCCTGGAGCTATGGGCTCAAAACGAACTGCCTTAAGAGTGGGGGCCACCGAAATTCGAACGACGTTGCGGTTGTAATTGAGATCGTCCCCTAACGCTTGGGGCATATTTTCTACGGTGTCCTCGATGGGTAGGCCCACGGTTAGCACCATAGATTTCTTGCCGTCTTTCGCAGGCAATGAAACAGGAATCAAACAGCTTAATAAAATGAATATACCTATAATTCTGCCCATAAACCCTTTTTCCATTAGTAGTTATACTTCACATCACTCCCATGAATTTCGATAAATGTAGGTTGCCGAGGCGGAGTTTGCGGCTTCGTCGCACTCATCGTCGCCTGCGCTTGAATTTTCTTTTGCAAGCCCCGTTCACTGTCCATTCCTAAAACTGTATCAATGGTACTCGTCGGCATCGTCGAGATAACTCGATCATTAACATTTCTAAGACTTAAAAATATTGAACTAGGCGCCGTGCTTAAGATGTAAATAAGATTTTGCGCTTCACGGGGAGAAACTTCGACAGTGACGGTGCTATAGCCCGTATCTCCATTGAGATTTCTATATGTAGATTTTCCATTGAAAGAATCCAATTGGAGTGCCCGAGGAATATTATTAGTCACATGGGGGCCAGTAGATAAGATCAAAACATCTTGAAGCAATGTTTTGACTTCTCTTTTTTCGCTTCGTGCCTCACCGTAACTTAGGCTTGTTAAAATATCTACCCGATCGCCGGGTCTTAACAACTTTCCTACTCCCCTGACCTCGTCAATGGGTAAAGCTACCGCTCTCTTATCGGGAGCCACTTGAATCGAAAGGCCCGTGTTCGGGCCAGGGGATAAGAGTTTTGTCAGTAAAATTTGTTCCCCCTTTTTTATCGGTGTGGCCGCAACCAACCCCACGGCATCATCGGCATTTTCTATGGACCCCGGTTGAATAAAATCCACCGGCTTTTCTTCTTGATTGACCATTGTTTCATCGATTGTACTCATTTCTAGAATATCTTTTGCGGCGATAAGCACGGTTTTGGCGGTGCCGTATCGCTTGTCGTAGAGGGATTTTTGTTCTTGAGAATACGAATAAATCAAAAACATAGAAAAAAGAGCGCTGGCCAATGATATCCAAAATGTTCGGCTATTGGTGCTCATCTTTATTTCCTCAATTCACTGGGCAATAGGCATCAAGACACATGCCATACCCCGTCTTAATATAAATTTCTCGGGTTTTATTTTCTTTCGAATCTAATATTATACTGGTCATTTTTCTCTGAACATCGGTGCTTGCTTGGGTTAGAGTCCGACCAGCAGGTTGCGAAGAATCGCTAGACGTTGGACCTTGTTCTTCGTCTGTTACAACATGAAATCGAAAATGCACCTTACTAAAATCGGGATTTGATTGTTCGTCCTTTAGACCTTGTCTTAAAAGACTAATATTGGTTCTGTGTTGTAAGGTTTCAAATAAATATGTTCTTGCGGCGATGGAGTTGACGATGCCCGTATGAATCGCAGCAAAAAAGTCGATGGTGTACACAGTCAGTACGACAAATACAAATAAGAACGCCACGGACTCTAGCATTGCAAACCCATTATCATTGGAAATCAATCCTTTCATATCTAACAACCGTTATCGTTTATTGCCGAGAATTCTTCGGGACCATTAGACGCATTGGTCATTGCCGCCCCATATTCCCCTCTAAGTCTAAGTAAAGCTCTAAAAACATTATTATTAAAACGTTGGCATTCTGAAGCTGTAGGTTCACGCATCAGATAACTTGAAACTGTTGCTCTAAAATTTGAATCTTGGGTACCACCGTTTGGGGGAGTTATGGAGTCACCAAGGAGAGGAAGGTTTATTCCCAAAATCGGGAGTTTGAAATCTATTCGATAGCCAATAAATTGGTTTCGCGTGATATCTACTCCGCGATTTTTATAGTCTTGACCAAAATTTCCAGCTTTCTTCGTCGAAACTTCCACCCAATCTTTTGCATTTACAAATGGAAGCGCCCCAAGGAGTTCTGATACCTTAGTGTTGGCTGCTTTTAATTGGCCATCAGGTGTTAGGTCTGCCGCCAGGTAACTCCTTGATCCTGCAAAACTCACGTACTGAAGAATTTCAGTGAAGGTCAGAGCAAAGGTAAGGGCCGTTAATAGTGTTGAAATTCCAATGACCAGCACGATAGCAAAGAGAAAATCAATGGTGAGCTGCCCCTTTTGATTTAATCTAAACTGTTTCATGAATCCCCCGGCAATTTCGTCGCATGACGATCACGCCCCGCGGGATGGTGTGAAATAACCTCAGGCCCGGGGTCAGGGATACCTGATTCGATCGTGTTATTGATTCTGCCCCAGGTGTCGCCATACGTTTTTTGAAAAAAGGCTGTGCTCTTGAGGGTTCTTGAGATCACGCTGAATACACCAACAATGAGTGCAAACATAAGAACAAATTCAAGTGTGGATTGACCTGCAATATTTTTCACCGTCTTAATCATGATCCACCGACTCCGCCTTTAGATTTGACGGGGGGGTTCCAAGCATTTCCTTTTTGTGCGTTAGCGAATCCTTGGCCCGTTTCAAGACGAAGCTCAACCTTACCGCCCAAATACGGGGTGGCGTCTTTGAAGGTCAGCGGAATTTGCTTTGAGATCATGCCAATAAAAAGCATGAAAAGTGCCGCCAACAAAATGTACTCCACAAGTACTTGCCCTGCCGCATTCAAATTTTAGATCCTTCCTTGAATAGGGAAGCGTCTTATTTTACGACTTCGTCTGCCTTTTTACCCACAGCATCTGTTAAGTCGGTAAATTTATCCATAATGGGTTTCTTAAATGCCATTACTACGGCTGCTACAACCGCAAGAAGCAAAACGTACTCCAGCATTCCTTGACCTCGTTTATTTTTGAGGAGGCTTCTAAAACTTCTCAGAACTTTTATTTTCATCATTGGTAAATCTCCGAATTATTTTTAAACACATCGACTCTATAAGGATTATCGGCTTAGGTCCGTAAAACTTAAGGGGAATTTCACGATTTTGCCTGCCCAAGGACTCGCCGTGTGACAAATGTTTTGACGAATTTTAAAAGATTCAGAACCCTGGTTACTGCCCCAATGTGTTGCTGTGGATTCTGCTATCTAGTAAGGTGATAGCGCACGCTGGTTACAACAATCCTTTTCTTAAAGGCAAGTGCAGTTCTAATAATTATGGCCGTTTGATTATGTAAGACGTTTTGCCATAGTCGCGACGTAACAAATTCAGGGATAATTACGGTAACCATAGATTTGGGACGCTCTTTAGTTTCGAGTTCAATAAAGTCTAAGAGGGGGCGAATGACCGAACGATAGGCGACGGCAGAATTTTCAGCTCTGTCCCCATTCCATACTTCATCCA
>JAHFAE010000048.1 GCA_023250675.1 Oligoflexia bacterium
GAAACCATGGAAGCAGCTTTGACCATTGCCGAAACGGGCCACTTGGTTTTTGGAACCCTTCACACGAATTCTGCCGTACAGACAATCAGTCGTATAGTCTCCGTTTTTAGTGGGGATCAACAAAACAGAATTCGCGTATTGCTCAGCTTTGTTTTGCAAGCCGTCATTTGCCAAGAACTTGTTCCATCAGTGGATGGGGGGCGAGCTTTGGTCTGCGAAGTGTTGATTCCAAATCCTGCCATTAGAAATTTAATTAGGGAAGACAAGACCCATCAAATCTATAGCCAAATGCAGATGGGCCAATCTCAAACAGCTATGATAACCATGAATCAAAGTCTTTTAGGGCTTCTTGTTCGACGACTAATTTCTATGAAAGTGGCGTTTGAGTCTTCTCCTGACCCCGAAGAGTTAGATAGCATGCTCAAAAAATCAGGGCTCTAGATGAAATCATTTTCTTACAAAGGAAAAATGATCAGCGGAAAAACCATTTCAGGCGATCTTGAAGCTGCCAATGAAATTGAAGCTCGAGTTAAGTTAAGGGCCCAAAAAATTATTCCCATTAAAGTGTCTGAAAAAGGTAAGACTTCAGATTTTGGAAGAGAAGTTTTTGAGTTTCTTGGCCTTGAGCCCAAAGCCAAGTCAAAAGATCTTCAAGTTTTTACCAGACAATTTGCTACACTCATTAATTCGGGTGTGCCCATCGTGCAATCCCTTGATATTTTAACCCAGCAAACAACAAGCCCAGTTCTGAAAAAAGTTCTTCAAAGTGTAAAAACAAATGTCGAAAACGGAAAGCGCCTTGGAGACTCAATGGATGGTTGGCCAAAAGTTTTTGATCGCCTGTACATGAGTTTAGTTCGGGCAGGTGAAGAGGGGGGAGTTTTAGATACGATATTAAATCGCCTGGCCGCCTATATTGAGAAAAGTGTGAAGTTAAAAAATAAAGTTGTCGGTGCCCTTTGGTATCCTGCCGGAATCATGGTGGTCGCCGTTGCTGTCATCGCAGTTCTGCTCGTATATGTTATTCCAAAATTTGAAGCCATTTTTAAGAGTGCCAATCAAGAACTACCTACTCCAACTCAAATCGTGATAGAAGTCAGTCATTTTCTTCAAGCCCATTTAATAGGCATGATATTGTCGCTCTTTTTTTCTATAGTTGCTTTGAATCGGTTTTATGCGACCAAACGGGGTCGTCGTCTCTTTGATGCCATTTTCATTCAAATACCGATCTTTGGTACGCTCATTCAAAAGGCTGGCATCGCTAGATTTTCACGGACAATGTCTACGATGTTGTCATCTGGCGTAGGAATACTGGATTCATTAGAAATAAGCAGCAACGTCGTTGGCAACAATGTTCTTGAAGTAGCAATATTAAGGGCCAAAACAGCTATTAGCGAAGGCAAAAGCATTGCCCAGCCCCTGAGCCGAGAACCTTTTATTCCACCCATGGTTTCCCAAATGATAGGCATTGGCGAAACTACGGGCGCTTTAGATACCATGTTTGGCAAGATAGCGGACTTTTATGAAGAAGAAGTAGACGCTGCCGTTGATGCCATGACGTCTATTATGGAACCGTTAATGATGGTCATACTTGGCACCATTATCGCAGGGTTAGTAATTGCAATGTACTTACCAATCTTTCAATTAGCTGGGGCAGCTGGCAAATGATAGGTGCGATGAAAATCCCTGATTTAGAACGGCATCGAAAAAAAATTCTGCTCATAACAGCTGTTCGAATTGGCTTTTTCATAGCTATTTTGGCGATCACTTTAATCTATCAATTAAAGCAGGCAACATTTTTTAATACAGAGAGTATTTTTCCACTTTATCTTTTGCTTATTGGCGCTTTTTTATTAAACACGTGTTACCTTTTACTTTTTGAAAAATTTTTGAAATTATGGCAGCCTACTGCATTTTTGTTTGCTTTTGATGCCATTGCTATTACGGCTCTCATTCTCATTACAGGCGTGCAGCAGTCTATTTTTCTATTTTTATATTTAGTTAATATTATTTTATGTGGTTTTGTCTTTCAGCGAAGCGGTGCTTTGATAGTCGCGCTGTTTACCAGCGTTTGTTTTAGCTTTCTTCTTATTATTGGCCCCGAGATACAGGGGCAGACACTTTACTATGCCGTCGGTCTTAATAATTTAGCTTTTTTTTCTGTGGCGGGTCTTAGCGGATATTTAAGTGAACAATTAAATTTTATGGGCACTGAGATCAATACTCAGCGTCGAGACATTAAAGTCCTAAGAGATCTCAACAAAATTATTTTTGATAATATTAGTTCGGGCCTTGTCACTGTTTCTTCACAATTTCAAGTACTATTGAGTAACAAGGCAGCATTAAAGATTTTAGATTTAGAATCTTTGATTGGCCAAAATATTCAAAGTATTTTCCCCGGCCTTGAAATCAAGCCTGAATCAAAATTATTTGAAAACAGGTTTGAGCGAAAGCACACCCTGCCCGACGGCGAAATAATAACTCTAGGATTAAGTGTTTCACCTCTTATCGAAGAGGGGCTTGTTACCGGGTACATCATCATCTTTCAAGACCTCACTGAGATTATTCGATTAGAACATGCCATGCGACGCCAAGAAAAACTGGCAGCCGTTGGCAAATTAGCAGCAGGTATCGCCCATGAAATAAGAAATCCTCTTGCAAGTATAAGTGGAAGCATTGAACTTTTGCAAAGCATGTTGTCGTTGACGACTCCCGATCAGACAAAACTTATGGAGATCATGCTTAAAGAAATTACTCGTCTTAATTTACTCATCACTGAATTTTTAGAATTCGTCAGACCTGAAAACCGAAAGCTTGAGCTTTGTGATGTGGGAGCCATTTTAAATGAAGTATTAGACATGGTGAGAATAAATCAAAATCTACCTCAGACAGTAAAACAGCAAAGAACATTCAATGGTAAGGCCTATGTGAATGGAGACAAAAATAAACTCAAACAAGTTTTTCTTAATTTAGTTATTAACGCCTATCAGGCTATGACCGAGTCAAAACAACAAATCTTAACTTGTGAGACATTAATCCAGGACAATGCATTTATAGTAAAATTCAGAGACACAGGTCTCGGTATGTCAGATGCCACCATGAAGCGACTCTTTGAGCCATTTTTCACAACAAAGCCTAAAGGTACGGGTCTTGGTCTGGCAACAGTGCACAAAATTTTAGAAAGCCACGAAGCTCGGATATTTGTCGAAAGTCATGAAGGAAAAGGTACTGAATTTACGATATCATTTAGTCAGGTCATCAAAAAGGGAGCAAGCCATCATGAAGGCCAGAATACTGGTAGTTGACGACGAAGAAAGTATTCGCGAGTTCTTAGAAATCATGCTCAAAAAAGAAGGCTATGAGGTAACTCTGGCTGAGGATGGCAAAAGGGCTCAAGAACTCTTAAAGAAAAAGTCTTTCGATATGATCATCTCTGACCTTCAAATGCCCTATGTAACGGGGATAGAACTTTTAAAACATGTAAAAGATCAAATGCCCGATATTGTTTTCATGATTATTACAGCTTTTGGAACAACCGAAACCGCTGTTGAAGCCATGAAAGCTGGCGCTTACGATTACATCACAAAGCCTTTTAAGATCGACGAAGTTCGCATTCTTATAAATAATGCCTTAAAGAGTAAGCGTCTTGAAACAGAGAATATTCAACTCAAACGAGAACTTAAAAAAGAAAATAGCTTTGCCAACATCATTGGCAATAGTACGGCCATGCATAAGATTTTTGATTTGGTTCAAAGAGTTTCTCAGACAGCCACTAATGTTCTCATTACCGGTGAGTCGGGCACAGGCAAAGAGCTTA
This sequence comes from Oligoflexia bacterium, assembly GCA_023250675.1. Lineage (GTDB taxonomy): Bacteria > Bdellovibrionota > Bdellovibrionia > JABDDW01 > JABDDW01 > JAHFAE01. Next base: position 3,818 of record JAHFAE010000048.1, read on the forward strand.
TCGCCAAAGCCATACATTACAATGGGCCCCTTAAAGATAGACCCTTTGTGACCATTAATTGTGGGGCTATTCCAGAAAATCTCATGGAAAGTGAAATGTTCGGTCATAAAAAGGGTTCATTCACCGGCGCCATTGCCGATAAGATGGGTCTTTTTGAAGTGGCAAATGGTGGAACGCTTTTTTTAGATGAGATTGGTGAACTCCCTCTTAATATTCAAGTCAAGTTATTGCGGGCAATTCAAGAGCGAGTGATTCGTGCTGTTGGCGGCACTGACGATGTTAAAATTGAAGTTAGAATTGTGGCAGCTACAAATAGAAACTTAGAAGAGTTTGTAAGATCAGGTGGTTTTAGAGAAGATCTTTATTATCGCCTCAACGTTATTCATATTAAGTCGCCTTCACTAAGAGAAAGGCGTGACGATATTCCATTACTTGCAAAACACTTTTTAGAAAAATACACAACAAGATTGGGTAAACAAATTAAGGCTATTAGCACTGATGCCATGGAGATTTTGAAAAAATACGATTATCCAGGCAATGTGCGTGAATTAGAAAATATTATTGAGCGCACCGTTGCTCTTGAAGCGGGCGCTACGATTTTGCCTGAGAGCTTACCCCCTATGGTATCAACAACTTCGGGGGCAAGAAAATTGGCGTCAGCTTACGATATTGATGTCACCGATGAAGGTTTAGATCTAGAGAAAATCGTGGGTCAGATTGAAAAAGAAATTTTAATCAAAGCCATCCATCGGGCCAACGGAGTTAAGAAAAAAGCGGCCAAGCTTTTAGGTATCACCTTTCGTTCTATGCGTTACAGGGTTGAAAAGTACGGCCTCTCTGGGCCCGGTGATGAGGATTTGGTCGACGAATAGTTTGACTTATTTAACACTTTTACAAGGCTGTTTTAGTTCTGTTAGTAAATTCAAAGACTTAACAAAGTGTCGAAGTTTTTTACAAAGTGACGTTTGTGAGTGCTTGAATTTGTCACCGCTAATTAATCACTCTAGGGTTTTGGGGTTTATGCGAAAAAGGCCAATGATTTCAAGATTCGCATTGGTACGATCGTTGTAACGTAGTTTGGTAAGGGTCGGGGAGGCGGCAGCCAATTCTTGTCTATCCTCCCAGTTAAACTTTTTAGGAGGATAAAATATGTTAAAGAATCAAAAGGGTTTTTCACTTATTGAGTTGATGGTTGTAGTGGCTATTGTCGGCATTTTGTCTGCTATTGCGATCCCCAATTATCAAAAATTTCAGTTAAGGGCAAAGCAGGCAGAAGCTAAAGCTGGCTTAGGTGCGCTATACACAACCGAAAGAGCATTTATTGCCGAATTTGCAGGCTATTCTACAAGGCTGGACTCGATTGGTTGGTCTTCAGAAGGTGCTGCAAACTATAATGTGGGGTTTACCGCAGATCAGGCTGCCTTACAGCCAGCAACTGCGCCCGCAGGCACTTCGACATGCTTTTCAACTTGTCCTGTAGGTGTGAAGGCAGCTTGTACGCTAAACTTTTTAGCAAATCTGACATGTACTGGGGGTGGTACAGGCCCTACCAATGCGGCGATACCTGGCGCCGCAGTTATTGCTGCCGCCGCAGCTGGCCCTCCGGCTGTCCCAGCGACTTTTATAGCCGCAGCTAGCTCTAACTTTGTAGCCATTGGCGGTACTCAGGTAGACACTTGGCAGATAACCCAAGCGCGAGTCGTGTCGAACACAGCATCAGGGTTATAAGTTTCAAAACTGGGAGAATGATCATGGTTGAGGCAGCGGATAGGATTTTCGTTGATAGAGCTCATGGTCTTAGTGGCAATTGCAGGGGTTTTGGCCTCAATTGCCACGCCCAGCTTATCTAATGTCTAAATTAGCTTATTTGCGATTACTTCAAGTTTCATTTTTTGCATTAGCTCTAGTTATCATCTTCAATACTCGAAACGATTCAAACTCATTACTAAAGGACAATCCACGCATAGCGATCAATGCTGAGACATTATCACATTTAGTTTTAGGTTTTAAGGTTTTGGCGGCTGATGGGCTCTGGATTAGACTTCTTCAAGAAATTGACTATAAAGACAAAGCTCATGCTTCAAAGGGTTGGGCTTTTCAGTTCTTAGATGGCATCACAACTTTAGATCCTCGGTATCGGGTTGTTTATTCAATAGGACTGACAGCGCTGAGTGTCCTTGTGCAAGATGTAGACGGTGCGAAAATATTATTTGAAAGAGCACTTATAAATTATCCTCGTGATTGGGTTATTGCCTACCGAGCGGCCTATCATTTTTTATTTGAAGTCAGAGATTGTAAAAGGGCCGCAGAGTTATTTAGTCTCGCCGGTAATAATGGTGCACCTTCTTGGCTTATGGCTTTATCGAGCAGGCTCTATGTCAAAACGGGCCAATATGAAATAGCCCACACGGTTCTCGCCGATGCCATAGAGAGATTTAAAGATACTGAGCACGCAGAAAATTTGAGAAAGCGCCTGAGAGAACTTGAAGCCGCGCGAGATTCCAAAGACTCATCAAGCTTAGTCAAAGACCTTGACTGCCAAGTCAACTAGTACTAGATAAGGAATCACACAAAGCAAATAATAATGCCCGAAATTTTTGACCTCGCCAGCGGCCTATGGTAGCTTGAAACAGATTTTTAGAGCAGAAATCGAAAGGGTCTACCAATGGCAGTAAAAATGAAAACTAGAAAGCTAAATCTAGTCAGTGTCATCACTGGATTTCGAGATGAATTTATCACTAGGTTTGATCGTATTGACAAAAAATTAGAAGCCCACGACGAGAATTTCGAAGTCATCAACAAAAAATTCGATGGTATTGATAAGAAATTCGAAAATAACGATAGGAAATTTGATTCTATAGATAAGAAGTTCGAAAATAATGATATGAAATTTGATTCCATTGATAAAAGGTTTGATGCCGTTGATAAGAGATTCACATTACTTGAAAACAAAATAGATGCAAACACGGCAGATATTATTTCTGGTCAAGAAAAGATCGGTGCGACCCTAGATGCCATGTCTGTAATCATGCAAAAAGTGCAGATAATTGACCATCATGAAAACAGAATTACTGCTGTTGAAAGAGAACAAAAAGTAATGAAAGTGGCGATCAAAAATCTTAAAAGTATTTAGAAAGCCGCAGATCAAAAGATTCGGAATATTTGCCTTAACTATCAAGTTCAGGCAAATTAATCGCTAACTATTAGATTTGGCCTTGGCGAATTCTGTTACAAATTGTCGCAAAGATTTTTGGTCATTTTCAACACGGTCTTGCCTATGAAATAAACCGGTCAAAGCATCAAGGACAACGTTGTTTTTGGCATCTTGGCTCTCCATTAAAATTATCATTTCATGTAATTTAGCAGAGTATTTATTGTCTTGGCTCTCCATCAACATTTTCATTTCTTGAAATTGAGCAGAGTATTTATTGTCTTGGCTCTCCATCAACATTTTCATTTCTTGAAATTGAGCAGAGTATTTATTGTCTTGACTCTCCATTAAACTTTTCAATTCATGAAACTGAGCAGAGTACTTGGCATCTTTGCTTTCAATTAAGATTTTTATTTCATGAAATTGACCTGACATTCTTGTCTCTAAAGAATCAAATCTCGAGTCAACAGAATCAAATCTTTTGTCATGAGAAGCAAATTTGGCATCGTGGGACTTAAGTTTAGAAGCCACACTTCTAATCTCAGCTTTTAACTCGCTTCTGACTTCAAAGAGCATTTTCTTTGTTACAGGAACGTCATCGGGATGTGACGGATATTTTCTTGTTTTTCTTAACGAACTAGTCATGGTAATGGACAATAGCAATCTCTGTTCCAACCTTCAACACCAAGTTAACGATAAATAGGAACTTATTGGCCGAATAGCGGATCCGACCGGACCCGAAATAAACCTAAAATGAACTCAAAAATTATCCCCTACCATTACTAATTGACATTCAGTCCCAGAATAATCAAATTAAATAACTATGACTGATTATTACGAAATCTTGGGCGTCACTAAGAATGCAACCCCCGAGGCCATAAAAAAGGCATATCGTAAATTGGCTCTTCAATACCATCCTGACAAGAACCCAGGCTCTAAAGAAGCAGAGGAAAAATTTAAGACCGCCGCTAGGGCTTATGAGGTCTTGAGCGACCCCAAAAAGCGCTCCCAATATGACCAATTTGGTGAGCGAGGCACTCAGTTTGGTTCGGGTGGCGGGTTTCAAGACATCAACGATATATTCACAAGCTTTGGGGATATTTTTGAAGACATGATGGGTGGGGCATCTCCATTTGGTGGGGGCAGAAGCTCTCGAAAGCAAGGCCCTAAGCGCGGGGCTGATCTCACCACAACTATTGAAGTGAGTTTTGTTGAATCAGCCCACGGTTGCGAGCGTGACTTAAAATTTGAGCGCCAAGGCAATTGCAAGCTATGTGACGGCTCAGGCGCAAAAAAGGGAACCTCAAGAATAAAGTGCGCACAATGTGGTGGGCGGGGAAATATATTTCATTCCCAAGGTTTTTTCAGCGTGAGCAGTACTTGCCCCAAATGTCGCGGGCAGGGCTCCATCATTGAACACCCATGCTCCCAATGTCAGGGCCGGGGTCATCAAAAAGAATCAAGACAACTCAAAGTCAAGATCCCCCCAGGAGTTGAAACGGGAAGTCGCCTAAGACTTACCGGCGAAGGAGAAGACGGGAATTTTAGTGGTACTCCAGGGGATCTCTTCGTCGAAATCTATGTCAAAGAAGACCCAAGATTTGTAAGAGAAAAAAACGATGTGATTTCTAAAATTACCATTGGCCTATCACAGGCCGTATTGGGGACCCGTCTTGAAGTCGTAACGCTGAAAGGTCAAGAATTTATAGATATTCCCAAAGGGACTCAGCCAGGTGATCGCATTAAATTGGCGGGCAAAGGGTTTAATTCTATACGTGGGTATGGCCGCGGGGACCATTATATTGAAGTTAACGTGTCTGTTCCTAAGAAATTGACCAGGCGGCAAGAAGAACTTATGAGGGAGTTTGCAGCGTTGGCGGACGACATGGTCAATAGACCTGTGGCCGGTTTTTTTGAAAGATTTAAGCGAAAACCCCCTGTAGATACCTCAAAGCACTAAGAAATTATCAAAAATAAGTTGAATTGAGCCTTGACGAATTCAAACCCGCACACAAATTAAGAGTATAGATAAAGTAATCGGAGGATTCAAATGGCAAAGATTATCGGAATTGACTTAGGTACCACAAACTCCTGTGTTGCAATCTTAGAGGGTGGGGAGCCGAAAGTTTTAACAAATGAAGAAGGCGCAAGGACGACCCCCAGTGTGGTGGCCTTTACAAAAGATGGCGAAAAACTCGTTGGCCAAATAGCAAAACGTCAAGCGGTCACAAATCCTGAAAATACGATTTATTCATCAAAGCGTTTTATTGGCCGTCGATTTGAAGAAGTTCAAGGGGAAATCAAACGAGTTCCTTTTAAAATCAAAGTCAAAAACAACGAATGTGCTTTTGATATTAGAGGCAAAGATTATTCACCCCCTGAAATTGGCGCCCTCGTCTTACAAAAACTCAAAAAATGTGCTGAAGATTATCTGGGCCATGAAGTAAAAGAAGCCGTTATTACGGTTCCCGCCTATTTCAACGATGCTCAAAGACAAGCAACAAAAGACGCCGGTCGCATTGCAGGCCTTGATGTTAAGAGAATTATCAATGAGCCCACAGCAGCCGCTCTTGCGTACGGACTTGATAAAAAGAAAGAAGAGAAAATCGCTATCTATGACTTTGGTGGCGGTACTTTTGATATTTCAATTTTAGAGGTTGGCGATAATGTGGTCGAAGTTAAATCCACCAATGGTGATACACACCTGGGTGGTGATGACTTTGACGATAAGATCATGGAATGGCTCATTGCCGAATTCAAAAAAGATCAGGGTGTTGATCTTTCAAAAGACAAAATGGCTTTACAAAGGCTTAAAGAAGCCGCTGAAAAAGCAAAGATCGAACTTTCTAGCTCTCAAGAGACCGAAGTGAATCTGCCGTTTATTACCGCTGATAGCTCGGGACCCAAGCATTTAAATGTCAAGTTGACCCGATCTAAGTTTGAGCAACTTATTGATGCTCTTGTCCAGCGCTCTGTTGAGCCTTGCAAAAAGGCTTTGAGCGACGCTGGTCTCAGTGCCAGTCAAATCGACGAAGTGGTTTTGGTTGGTGGATCTACAAGGGTCCCCATGATTCAAAAGATTGTTAAAGAAATTTTTGGCAAAGAACCTAATCGAAGTGTGAACCCTGATGAAGTTGTGGCCATTGGTGCCGCAGTTCAAGGGGGAGTGCTCGGTGGAGAGGTTAAAGATGTCCTGCTCCTTGATGTTACACCTTTGAGTTTAGGTATTGAAACCCTGGGTGGTATTGCGACTAAATTGATTGAACGAAACACTACTATTCCTACAAGAAAATCCCAAGTTTTCTCGACAGCGGCTGATAGTCAACCCAGTGTTGATATTCACGTCCTTCAAGGTGAGCGTGATATGGCCGGTGATAATAAAACTTTGGGACGATTTGAATTGGTTGGTATTCCTCCGGCTCCCCGTGGGATACCCCAAATTGAAGTGACTTTTGATATCGATGCTAATGGTATAGTTCATGTCAGTGCAAAAGATTTAGGCACGGGTAAAGAGCAAAGCATTAAGATTACTTCAAGTTCTGGTTTGAATGAAGATGAGATTAAGCGCATGGTTCGAGAGGCTGAGTCTAATGCTCAAGCCGATAAATCTCGACGTGAGCAAATCACGTTGAAGAATAATTTAGACAATATTGTCTATCAAACCGAGAAGCTCTTAAAAGACAACGAAGCTAAACTCAATGCTGATAGTGTTAAGCAAGTTAATGAAGTTCTTGCCGAGGCAAAGACCGCTGTTGAAAAAAATGAATTTGATTCGATGAAAGGTCTTTACGAGCGCCTTACTAATTTGACCCATCAGATGTCTACTGAGCTTTATAAGACTGCGGGCAATGGTGCTGGCGGAGCTAGTGGCAATGGGGGAGGCGGACCTCAGGCTGATCAGTCCGGTGGGCAAACTGCCGGTGACGGCAAAAAAGCCGGTGGCGATGATGTGGTCGATGCTGAATATAAGGATGTAAATTAAGCTAATTCTGATATTTTCAAGCGTCTGTGAGTATGATTCCCACAGGCACTTTGAAAGAAGTTACTAAATTGCAAAGTTGCTCACCATAGAATAATACTTTGATTGAAATTTGTGGCCTCTTTACAGATTAATTCCAAGGTTTTTTGCGATGCTGGCTGCCCGTTCAATTTCGGTCTTTGCAGCTATCAAATCATGACGATCCAAGGCCTGGTTCACAGATATTATTGATGCTTTGCATTGTCGTCTAAAACCGGGGCCCATTATGTAGATGTCTAGTGTGTAACCATCTACATCGGCGTCCACAGTGTCAACTATCTTTCGTAATTCGATTTCGCTGTTTGTCGCTCTGGCCTTTGCCAATCTTACTTTATATAGAAATAGTTTTTCAGCAAATAGTTTAAGATTTTCATAACCATTCTTAAGTGAAGCGATCTTGTTTTTAATCACACCGGCAGTCGAACAATGACTTGTTTGTCCTGCGACCAAGAACCCTACGATAACTAAATTCACAATTAGTATATTTTTCATAACTTTTTCCAATTTAATTTCTAAGTCCCTCAACAAATTAAGGAACGATCTGTAATTCAAATAAATCTCAGTTTAAGGGAACGTTTGTTTACACCTATTCCCTGAAAAATCTAAACTGCCGCAATCAACATTACTTGTAGTCTGTCTGCAAACTCGAGTAGCTTGACCTTGGGCGACGACTATACTTTCTCCTCCGCCAACAAACTTCCATGCACGGGTTGAGTCGTAACCTTCACAGGCATACCAAGGTGAAATCTGGAAACGTCCGGGGGGGCTAGAAGAACAGGTCAAATTAAAATAACATTGGGCGGTCCAGCGAACGCTATCAGTCTCACTTCCGTAACCATGTTCGTAATTGTTGCAATAATTAAAAATCTCGGCTCTTGCAGCTTCATAGGAAGAAGTAGAGGCACCTGAAAAACTCTTTATGCCGTCTGTGGTATCACATGTGACCGAGGGTCCAGGCGGGAGTTCATCGGGCCCCGATGGCCCATGACAAGCTGATATTGCTAGGACAACTCCGATGAGTAAAGCTATTTTATAAAAAGACTTGTTATTCATAATTTCCTCATACTGCAAAAAATTAATTCAATGTTTCAGTGAAGACTTTACTCTTAAATAAGATTTTTTGAAGGTACACAAAGGTACATTACTAGAGGCACAAACTGTCATATTGTCGATTTTTTAGTCGGTTTCAATTATTACATTTTTGAGGAGGCACAGGCGAAGCTTTGCCCAAAATTTCTTTGTAGTAATATTCGAAGTATGAATTTGCGTCAAAAAAAGAGCATTCATAATTGTCCAACAATTTAAAAACCTTTTGAGATTGAGGATGATTTTCAAATACTTTTCTCAATGCTAGGGCGACGTCTGATGGAAATCCCTGATTGCCCACAAGCGGTATAGTTTGATATATCAAGCGATCAGCCTCGTCGGCGCCGATCCATTGTCGTATTTTCCAAAAGATAGTTGGAATAAAGCGAGCCGTATTATAGTCGATCTCGGGCCTGCCACTACTTTTTTTAATCTTTTTAATCTTTGTAAGGTCTCGAATGTTTTTAGAGTCTGAATAGGATTCTAGACCATGGGTCTTATGTTGACCTAAGATCGAAGCGCCAAAATAGGTTGCATAATCTTCGGCCACGGGCGCCCCATTTCTGAGTAGTTGAAAATACCCTGGTCTATCTGTAACCCAATGAAAGGCCTCGTGGTAAATTGAATAGGGCTGTCTTGCCGAATCAAATCCCTGATTTTTGTTTCGATTCAATGAAATGGGAACAGATATAAGTGGGCCATAGGGAAGATTCAACAATGAAAGTGCCGAGCTTATGAGAATGGCTGGCAAATTAATATATGTCCCTTGCCTATAGAATAGAAATTCATTGTCAAAAGCTCCCAGGTAATGTGCCGGAAAATATCCTGAACGATTTCGAAGAGAGCGAGAACCGAAATGGGTCTCCTCGTTAAATTCCTTATCCATATGGACGCGAACAATAAGTTTGCGATTTAGAACGGGATTTTTGGGGTCTAATTTTAGAAAATAGTTTCTGGCATACATGAGGTGAAACAAAACATTTCGTCCGTCAAAGTCGTTGAGCAAAGCCGTTTGATTGCTCTCGGCCATTATCACTTTAAAATCACTGTTTTCAAGTGGAGGTGGTGTTGAGAAGTTTAAATTAATTTCAAGTTTTTTAGCTATTGTTTTAAGAGGGTAGGACCAAAGTTCGTACCTGTCGGCGTTAATATTGTATCCAATGACAGAGTATAAGTTTAAGTCACCTTGATTTGCTTCAAGTTTTCTCACAGTTTCTTTAAAGGCATCGGCGTCGGTCCAAGCCCAAGTTGTCGTGTTGTAAAATAAAATTAAGAAGTGAAAAAGGATTGCAAGATTTGCAACCCTTTTTCTATTTTTAAAAATTTTAGAGCGCATCGGCAATGTACAAAGCCAATAGGGCTGGTCCTGCAACTACAAGGGCGAGTAAATAAAGACCAATGAGCTCTCTGTCTGCTGAGTCAAGAGCACCATTAGCAGCATAAATTCGAAAACCGCTGCTTGATAAAGCCTTTTGCTTTTCTGTGTCGCTCATTGAACTCTTTGCTACATCAGTTATCTGTGCTGCCGTTTTCTGAACTTGAGAAATCTGATAAGGACTAAAATGTCGACGATTCATTGAATCTTGAATATCTAGCGTTCTTTCTTCATCGGTCATATCTTTGGTGCGCTCTTGATATTCAGCAACAGTTTCTTTTAGCTTCTCGGCTAATTGTTTACCCTTCAGGGATGCTTGGGCTGTGTTCCACTCTTTAAACAGTTGATTTGCTGGGGAAAGGGGTGTTTGAGCAAAAACGGTCTGGGCCACGAAGGCCGTTGATAGTACAAGGACACTGATCTTTCTTAAATACATAATAGAACTCCTTTTAAGTTTCAAAATAAAATATTTCCAAACCATTTATAAAATTATTAGATGAAATAGAAAAGGTACTTTGGGTTACAAGGAGAGAAAGATTAGGCCAAACTAAAAAATAAAACCTAAGACATTTTGGCGTATCTTACCATTTTTCCTAGTCATTTTAATATGAGGAGAAAGATTATTAAGTCGATGAAGGGTAATTTTGAGAGTTCCCATGTGGCGCTCCTGTGACCATTTTAATCCCCATATGCCCTCGAATACTTCTTTTAAAGTTTGGCCATTGAATTCAGAATTATCGTTTGATTTTGCAAGATTGAGAAGTTTTACAATGGGGCTGCCTTTAGAAATACTGCGGTGGATTCCAGATTTAAGGCAAACGAATAATTCGCTTTTCATATCGTAGATCCACTGGGAGGCAAATAGATTCTTAAAATGGGCGTCGGTAAGGGCACAATCAGATTCGACTCTATCTAGATTATGAAACTTTAAGTTTTTAAGAAAATGAAACAAACTATAACTCATCGGGTCTTGCGGTATCTGGCCTCGAGCTGCTTGAATCCATTGAATTAGGTCTGAGTTGGAGTCGCTAGGGTATTCAGAAATGAGGTTTGAAAACTCTTGATCCAATTTCGGTGTTTTACAATGGAATATTTTAATAAAAAGACTGGCTTCGGCTAGACATTTTATATAGTGATGGTCATCGTTGATTTGTTTTGCAATCAATGCTCCTGCTAGGGCCAGCGAAATAGAACGAGTATCTCTTGATAGAAATGCGACTTGGCTTGCCGTTCTGAAGTATCCTAAAGTCCATCTAAAGTTTTGAACTTCGTCTTTAATGCAATAAAGTGCTAACGATAAATTCTTGTTTGCCTCGATAAAGTCTTCTTCAAGTGCCTTACATTTGGCCAAAAATAGATATGCTGAGAGTTTTCCTGCAGTATTGCCGACGGTGTCAGCTATTTTCAATGCTTTTTCAAAATTATCAGTTGCTTTGTTTAGGTCACCCAATTCCAACTGACAATGACCCATTAACTGTATAGCCACACCTCTTGAGCCAGTTGAAACAAAACCAGTTGATAAATGGGGTGTTAAACAATCTAACGCTTCTTGAAACCGGCCGGTGAAAACAAGGGCTCGTGCTTTTTCAATAGCCAATTCGGAGTTCTCTTTCATTGGATCTATTTGTTCGATATCAGTGAGTACTTTTGAAAAAGCTCCTGTGTGTACCAGGTTTTTCATCTTTTGAAGAGGCATGATTTCAGGAATTTGAAGGTTTTCTAAAACATTATGGCCAAAACCACGACTTCTTAAGAGGTCAATAAGGGCTACAAAATCTTCTGGTCTTACTTTTTCAAAATCAAAAATAAAACGTGATGGGAGAGCGCTGAAGTTTCCTTCGGCTACAAGTTTTGTAATGTCAAAGAGCTCTAAAAGGGCCACCTGCTAATCCCAAAAATCCAGACTGGGAAATCCATCTAATTCGGGCAAAGTTTCGCTATAAGTGAAATTCCGATGCAAGCTCTCATTGCCGGAGCCGTCAAGTCCGGGATGGGACCCGTCTACTCCAAGGTGGATTGGGTCAAGTTCGGGATGAGAACCGTCCTTTCCCGGTTGGTCTGAACTACCGCCTGGAGATTTTCTGTTTTGGTCATTTTTGTTTTTACAAATCTGACCTTCTGGTTTGATCTTAGTCCAAAATGGAATTCCAAAATCCCAGCTCTCTCCCAACAATCTTTGGATTTTACTTTTTTCGTCACAGGTGATCTCCGCCGGCGAAGTAATGTCAAATTGTAGATCTTGAATTTCTTGGACTAGGGATTCAACGCCCTCGGTTATGGCTTTGCCCATAGATTCTATATCTTCTTTTGTTAGATATTTTTCTGCAAAATTTTTCTTATGTGTTTCGTAACGGCCCTTCCAATAGTGACTCTCAAGTCGCATTGCAGAAATATTTCGAATAATTCGATCGAAAGTCATTCCAACAGACAATGGTAGTAGAAGTGGAATAGTAACGATTGGTTTGGCTAGTGCCGCACTCCAGAAAAGGCGATCCAATCGTGAGAATCGAGTCATGCTTGCTACCCCATTTAAGTATGAATCATGCCAGCCTGAGGCTGATCTTTGTTTGGCCCCCCACTGACTAGTGAGGTAACCAACAGAATGGTAAAGTCTTACTTGTTGTTCAAAGGCCAAGAGCTCATTTAGACTAATGAATTGAATGAGACCTTGAAAAAGTTCTTTCTCTGATCCTGTCTTTAATAAATTTAGTATGGATTCTAATTGCGTCTGATACAGGTGGGAATGGGTCCATGCTACGTGCCAAAGCTCATGACTTAAAATATAGACGTTTTCAAAAAAATCCTCAGAGAAGTCTAGCCAAACTGAATTAGAAGATATGTTATAGACTGACTTAACTTTGTATTTACCAAATTTATTCTTTTCTAGAAACTTCTCGCCACCAAGTGCTCTTGTTCTCAGCGTTAGTCCCCTAAACTGGGGCCAAATCTTTTTATCACTAAGCTGTCGATAAAGGTGATTGATGTCGAGCAATTGATCTTTAACCACAATTTTGTCACGAAAAGGATAAGAAGGTGTAGTCCAATCCGTAGAGAGTCGTAAGGCATCCAATGTCAATAAAAGTGCCATGGTTATGGTTTGTTCTAATATTTGACTAACTTCACTATCTCTTGAATCAAATGCCTTTTTATAAAGTTCGGGAAGTAAATCAAAACTTCTAGAATGTAATGTAACGATCTTGTTAAATTCGGCTTCGTCTATACGGCGTAAAATTAATTGATCAAAAGCTTTGCTAACGGATTCATGATCTTTTTTGATGAGTTTGGTCGGTTTGAGGTAATCTTCTTTGTTGAATACCTTTAAGTATTCTTGATGCAATCGCTTGTTGAATAAGGCCCCGTCTTGACTGGGCCTCAATACCAAAACTGTGTTTTCTTGGTGTTTATTGAAAGCATATGCCATTTCATAACCATCAGTAATCGCAGGCGACAGGCAACCATAGCCAAGCTGTGAACAGAGACTGGTTTTATCAACGACCTTAACTAGGAATGAAACAGGTACAGGAAAATCATAGATGAATTTATTTTTGGCTTTTATATTTTGAAGTTCATTATAGTTGAGAAGAATTCCATTTAGGGGGTTAGCCTCAGTCTTTGTTCCAAAGTTCATTGAAATAACCGTTATAAACGCCAGTAATATTACTTTCATTTCTGCCTCGCCAAATACGTGTTTGAAAACTCGCATTTAAGAGATTGCAAAGACAAATCCAGCAGTTTTGGGGTCTAAACTCTTAAAGTGGCCATGATTTTGGGGGTTAGGCTAAATTGGGAGATTTAGCTAGGATTGGTCATATTTTGCTTCACAGCTGTATAATATCTAGTCAAACTTGATTTCATCCCAGGTATCAAAGGGGATGGAGAGCCCGATACTTGCGTAGGTGAAGGCTTGATTGAGTTCGAGGCCGACTTCAAACCAGAAATTCATGTGTTTTAGACTTGAAGGTAACCATTTTGCTCCGGCGGCGAGCTGAATGGGGTAGGTGGTGTTACCTGATTCCATGGCTATGCCAAACGGTAAGGCGCCGTAAGGTGTGACGTCACCAAAATTCTTTAACTTAAATTTTTTGCTAACCTCAGGGTGTGCTCTAAACCCTAAGTTGGTGACGTTGGAATTCTTATATGAGTAAAGCACGCCAAAGTAGCCCCCGATGGCGGGTTGGTTGTCAATGTCTGGAAACGGCGACCATTTATAGTAGCCGCCCATTTGCAGGGGTACAACGCCGGTTCCTAGTTCAAATTTAAAATTACTCACTTCGGTTGCGCCCATATCAAAATGAGCAATGGCATTAAACCCAGAAACATTATTGAAAATATATTGAGGTTCAATACCCAATTGATACTGATCAGGTTTGAGTAAATCAGCTGTATCCATATGGGATTGGAAGGCACTTGCATTTACACACAAAATTGAAATTCCTAAAAATACTATTACTAATTGTGACCTCATATTGCCTCTTTTCTACAATGGAGAATATGAATTTTGAATCCTTGTGTCAAACATTGCATTAAGTTAAAACTAGCCTATGAAGCTGCCTTTAAGCCTTGTGATTATTACTTTAAATGAAGAAAAATATATCGCCGATTGCATCATGAGTGTTCCTTTTGCCTCTGAAATAATAGTTGTTGATAGTTTCAGTACTGATAAAACTTCTGAGATCGCCCAAGGGGAAGGTGCCAAGGTTTTGACACAGAAATTTCTTGGCTACCGAAAACAAAAGCAATTTGCTTTGGGTGTTGCCACTCAAGAGTGGGTTCTCTCTTTAGATGCTGATGAACGGCTAAGTGAAGAATTACAAAATGAAATCAGTTCTATTTTAGGAAATCCAAAGTTTAACGGTTACCGCATGCCCCGTTGCAGTTTTCATTTGGGGCGATGGATTCGTCATGGCGGGTGGTATCCTGATTATCAAACAAGGTTATTTAGAAAAGAGCTTGCCAAGTGGAGTGGGGGAGAAGTCCACGAGCATGTCGTCGTTTCTGGTTCTCTCGGTACTCTGAAAAATGAAATTCAACATTTTGTTTTTAGTGATTTGGCAGACCAAATTGAAACTAATAATGAGTTTAGTTCACTTGGAGCAAGAGAGTTGGCAAAGCAAAATCGGCGATTTTCTTTGGCGAAACTTGTGTTTAAGCCCATGGGAAAATTTTTTGAGTGCTACTTTTGGAAGCTGGGATTTCTCGACGGAGTGGCCGGATTCATCATTGCATTAGGAGCCGCCCAAAGTTTATTTTTAAAATATTCTAAACTTTGGGAAGCTCAAGAGTTTTAGTGTTTGGCTTTTAGATCGTCGTCATGATCACTAATAAATTTTTTGATATCGTCTGCAATAGTTAAAAGTTTGAGCCATTGTTCTTTGTAGAGAGTTACAGGAAATCGACCCATTCCATATACTGAAAGTGCCCCTTTTTCGCTGACTTTCATGGAGAGGGTTCCTCCCGATCTGGGTTTCTTTAAGGCTTCATTTTCGGCTTTGAGGCGTTCAAGTTCGGCTTTTAGATTTTCTTCAGACATTTTCTAACCTCCAGTTTAGGGGTCATCTTATGAGGAATGAGACTTCAGGGCAACAATCTAAAATTTTCCAGACTAACGCACAGCTAATATTTGCTGCAGCGAATCTCAATTATTGACACCGACACGGCGGAACGCCTATAAATACATGGGTTTATCTATAATTCATATGGCGGCTGTAGCTCAATTGGTAGAGCGTCAGATTGTGGCTCTGAATGTCGCGGGTTCGATCCCCGTCAGCCGCCCCAAATTTTCTGACCCTGTTTTGTAGTTACCGTATGACCCCCTGGAACCTTTAAACTAATTTAAACCGAGCCTGGCGCAGCTACTGTTCCTTGGTGGTCGTGAAATATCGGGAAATTTCTCGGCTTTGCTTCATGGTTGCTACAGGTTTGCTACAAGACCAAAATGGGCACTTTATGCAACTTCACAAATTTCGCAAAATACTTTTTGATTGTGTTTCAACCGAAGCTTTAAAGCCTCCTGGTGGCGTACCAAAATTCTAATCTCCTCATTTGTGTTCCAAGACTGATTAAATTTCTCAAGTGGAGTTTCGCCTTTGAACGCAGTGTGAGGGATACGTGCATTGTGATCAGTACACCAAAAATCAACATGTTTTTTGAGAGATTTATGGCTCCTAATTTCTTTACTATATAAATAGTTGTGCTTTAGAGATCTAAACAGTGCTTCGACCATCGAATTTGAAAATGCAATTTCAAACCTAGCCACTTGTTTTTTGAAATGCCCCAGAGCTTCCAATTTTTTGACGGCAAATCCTTTATTTTCGCCTCCTCCGTCAACTATGAGACTTAATCCACAATTTGATTTTGAGCCTATAGACCTCTGGATTGCTTTTTCCAACAAAGAAGCTGTTTTGGCTCCATCGTATGAAGTGAGTACCTGCCAGGCTAATACAAACCTTGAGTAATTATCGATGACCGCCTGAATGAAACATTTTTTCCCATCAGGCAAAATAAAATAAGATAGATCAAGATGCCAAATTTCATTGGGATGTTTTGCGCGAATTCCAATTCTTTCGATTTTTTTCATTCGCTTCTTTCTCGGCCTAAGCCAACCGTACTGATCAATATATTTTCTCCATGTCGAATAGGTACAGAAAAGCTTCCCTTCACGTTTTGCAAAATAATGAAGCGACCGAATTGGAAAGTGTGCGTATTCGGTTGATGTGACAAATTGCCCCATGAGTTGAATTTCCTCAAATGTCAGTTGGTTCAAGCTAGCTTTGGGACAGACTTTCATTTCTGGTAGCCCACACCCGCGTTGTTCTCTTTTCCATCGCTTAAATCTGGACAGGGATAAATCCAAAGTCTCAAGGCAAGAATTTCTTCTGGCATCGACCATTGCCATGGCTATCGCATTTAGAATTTTGTCTCTCTTTTCTGTGGAGCCTATGTGTTTCCATCGGAGTCTAAATCCCATGATACCTAAAACATCCTTCAGAAGCTTTGTCTGTGCATAAGCCGCAAGTTTCTCTTTTTTTAAATATTCATTTTCATGCCGTGAATGATTAAGAGCAATTACGACAGATTCCAATATGGGGTCTTCCAAGACAAAAGGTTGCTTCAGCCAATATTCGGCCGTTGCCCTTGGAATTTTCAGATCTGGGAATAGATCCGATCTCCCGGTTATTGATATAGCCGCCTTTATTCGAACGTCGTAAGAGGCGTAATTGGTTCGTTTTGCCATAAATCCTCCGAAAACAATTTGACCTGCCGAATTTTCGGCAATCAAGAGGTCGACTTTACCGGTAATTCGCTAAGGTTTAAATCAATGAAACCATTGAGACTTATTTGGTATTGCTTCATTAAGTAAAAGGGTAGACATTTCGAACCGAAAGGCGTGGAGGTTCAAGTCCTTCCACCTGCACCATTCCCAAAAGGCGTTACTGATACCGACCGAAGTTTGAATTAAAAAGCGCAGCATTTTTCAAGAAAATTAGAGTTCCGCTACTTTTGAAAAATGCCAAAATCAACCAATTCCCCGAGGGAGAATTAAAAAATAATTTCGAGGCTTGCCCTAAAACCTAATCTCAATGAGGTCCCTGGAGCCCGGACTCAAATCGCTTATAATGTCGATAAGATTCATTGCCCTAAATTGCGCAAGGGGACCGGCTTTCGTTGGCCAGATAAAACCAGTTTGAGGTTTTCATGGCAGTAAAACCTTTGGGTAGGGCTATTTTCATCGGCCCGGTGAGTACAACCAAAGATTTGATACTAAGGGGGGAATTCTCAGTGCCGTTGCCCGCAATTTCTTTGATCTCATGGTCACTATTTGTTGCTTTGCCCTAGATTTCATCCCTTAACGATTTATTTGAAGAAGGGCGAGATGGGGTGGGACTGATGGGACTAATAAAACGCTTAAAGGTCCATCGCCATTCTTTTGGGGCCCTTATTTTTACCCAGGGTCCGAGTGCTCCTAACCTCATTGAGATTAA
>JAHFAE010000049.1 GCA_023250675.1 Oligoflexia bacterium
CAGTGGTAATCCCAACAAGATTGATTTTAGTGGGCACTATCTTAACCTCATCTTAGAATTTGCATTAAGCAAACCTCATCCGTAGGTGCCAGGCACTTTTTTCGGAAGCAAGGTGTCATGGAATACGGCTATAAAGCTGAATGCAAAAGTTACAGATGACCTTATGCCTCAAAAAAAAAGACTGACTCCGCGGAGTCAGTCTTTTTCATATTTACATAAAGAAATTTACTATCGTGAAGAATCGCGGCAGAAATATTTGCTATCGCCAAAGCCTTCGCCACGGCAACGAAATTTAATCCAACCTTTTGTGCCCTTATAAAGGAGGTTCTCGTCGGCCAACACGGTATTACAACCTTCGTCGCCCTTTGAGTAATACTTCAAATATGTTTTTCCATCTTTGCCACTCACATTGGCGCCATTTCTGGGAAACGTGCCTTCCCAAACAGCTCCATTGCCGGTAGCGCGGCCAACAGTGAGGTTGGTTGGACCAACTTTGGCGATAAAATGACCGCTCGGATCATCGCCTGTTCCAAAGCAAATTTTTGTAGCAGCCGTTGCAGCCACAGAAAAAGAGACGACAAATGCAAAAACAACGAATTTCATAAGGTATTTCCTTTCAAAAGATTGATTAATTTTGATAGATTCCAAATGCTTATAGCAATCCGTTATACGACGAGTCAACGCATAAAATTTACAACGAAATATTAAGAAGTATAAGATGGACACTACGATGAATTGTCACGCTTTAACCTGGAGAAATTAGATTGCAATCTAAACTTAAATTATTAAAGAAAAAAACAATGAGTGACATCCTTTGGTTTCTCGAGTTGTTATTTTTATTCATTGCGCTTTTGTCTTCGTGCTCTAGGGCCCCCATCAAGGGCCCAGAAAATTCAATGAGCCAAGTTAAAGCGCCGGTTATTTCAGATGATCTGCCCCTAGCAGCTTTGGTAGATGCTGTTAAATCTGACATAAACCATTTGAAAAAAATAGATAATAAATCTAGTTACAATTTTGGCAACAGAGTTATTCCAAAGGAACAATTTCTGGCGGGCCTTCAACTCTTTGTCGATCTTTACCAAAAAAATCCCAATGCTACTGATTTTTATAAAGCTGTTTCAGAAAATTTTGATTTTCAAGCTGTTTATGGCAACACAATGCCAGGTGAAATTTTTCTTACCTCCTACTACGAACCCATTATTAAAGGCAGCAGAAAGAAAACACCCAAATTTAGTCGTGCCCTTTATGGTCCGCCAAAAAATCTCGTTGACATAGACCTTTCACTTTTTGATTCCAAGTTTAACTCTGAGAGAAGGCTCCGAGGGAGATTAGATGGAAGAAAATTAATCCCCTACTATTCAAGAGAAGATATTGATTCAAAAAGTATATTAAGAGGTAAAGGATTAGAAATCTGTTGGGTTGATCCAGTAGACGCATTCTTAATGCAAATTCAAGGGTCGGGCACTGTGGAGTTTTCTAAGAAAAATAAAACTTATCTTAACTATGCTGACAAAAACGGTTTAGCTTATGATGCCATCGGAAAATATCTAAAAACTGTCATTACAGACGAGAAACTTAATCTTCACTCTATCGAAGCTTACCTAAGAAAATTGCCACCTTCAAGTATGCAAGCATTGCTTAATAAAAACCCCAGTTATGTTTTCTTTAAATCATTTAATAAAAGTGCTACCACATCCCTTGGTGTTCCTGCTACAAACGGACGTACGATCGCGACGGATTCAAGATATTTTCCTAAGGGTGCCTTAGCTTTTCTTCTCTTTGACAAGCCAAAATTTGAAAACAACGAAACATTAGAAACCAGCGGAAGTGAGCGCGTAGGAAGATTTGTTTTAGATCAAGACGTGGGCGGCGCCATCACAGGGCCCGGTCGCGCGGATCTATTTTGGGGAAGAGGGGCCGACGCCAAACGCTACTCGGGAGTAATCAAAAGTAATGCGATGCTCTATTACCTGACTCCAAAGGTAAAACAGGATATCAATTTGTAAAATATGGCGCTCCGTCACAATTCGAAAAATTTATGAAATCTCTGAGTAATTGGGGCCGCGAAATCAACAACATTTTCATTACTTTTAATTTGCGCAAGTAATTATTTTTTGAGCAATTTCTGAAAACCCAGATCCGCCTCGTTTATCTGAAATATAAGTAGGTTTGGATTTTATTTTTTTAATAAAGGGGTCAATGTTTGCCACACCAAAGGAGTTTGTAAAAAAACCAAACATAGGTTCGTCATTGGGTGAATCACCGACAAAGGCGCATTGTTCTTTTTCTTTAACAAGATCTATTTTGTATACGTCTTTCATATACTGACGGCACATCGACAATTTA
This sequence comes from Oligoflexia bacterium, assembly GCA_023250675.1. Lineage (GTDB taxonomy): Bacteria > Bdellovibrionota > Bdellovibrionia > JABDDW01 > JABDDW01 > JAHFAE01. The sequence goes on from JAHFAE010000049.1 coordinate 2,347, forward strand.
TCGTAGTCACCAAACCAACCATTGACATGAATGGAGCTTATTTTGGCGCGGGCTTTATGCGTTTCAAAGATCTCGACGATCTTTTGAACATCTTTATCAGCCAAGGGTTTAACATCTTCGCAGAAATCAATGGCCAAATCCATGATTCTTGAGAACTGATCTGACGCCACGGCCGACCCAGGCACATTTGACAAAACTTCTGGAGCAACAACAGTATCTAAAATTTTTCTATTTTCATTTCGAGTTTTTTCGTCAATGGCGAACACGCGGACCATTCGAGTGAGACCAGATTTTGAATTTTCAACACATCGAAAATAAAGTCCACCATTTTCTCCTATAACTCCATCCACAGGCCAAAAACGAGCGATCATTTCACACCAGCCTGCGGGCCGGCCAGTTACGGGTATGATTTTTACTCCTTTTTCTTCAAGTGACCAAAGGGCTTCGTAGGCTTCGGGACCGAGTTTGCCATTTTCTGTGAGGGTATCGTCAATGTCGGTGAAGACAAACTTTATATGAGGGTTTTTAAAATCTGATAGGGGTAACATTGTATATTTTTCCTTTAATCAAAATAAAACTCATTTTAATTCTTTAACTTCACTCCCCAAGCTTTTAAAATTTCATTCTCCTCTTGTTCAGAAAAAGACTTTTTAAATTTTGCACCGGACTGGCCCTTTACCCTTCGTTCACATTCTGGCCATGTGGAATGCCGAAGAGCAATTCCGCCCAAGAGACTTAAATAGCTATAAGCCTCTTTCTTGGGTTCACCTTTGGGTTTCATTTCAGGCAGTGCCATTTCGTCTGGTAAATCAAAAATGGCCACAGGGTATTTGATGAGAGGACCACGATATAAATCAACATATTCGCCCTTAGAATACTTTACAGCAATTTCGTCGCATCGCTCGTTGCCGGGCACGCCAGAATGACCTTTTACAAATCTCCATTTTAATTCTGAACTTTTGCCTCGCGCTACCACTTTTTGCAAAAGCTCTTCCCAAAGATCTTGGTTGGCGATTTCTCCTCCTTCAGCGTTTTTCCAATTTTTTTTCTTCCACCCGAAAATCCATTGGGTAATGCCTCTAATGACATAGACTGAGTCAGTACAAACTATGACTTTTCCATCAACTTGAGAGATGGAGTGTAGACCCTTGATGGCAGCAGTGAGTTCCATTCGATTATTGGTCGTGGATTGACCTCCGCCACCCATTTCTTTGATATTGCCTTGGGCATCGGCAATGATTGCAGCCCAACCGCCGGGGCCTGGGTTGCCCGAACATGCGCCATCGCAAAAAATGAGAACGGTATCTTTGAAAGATTCTGTCACGGTTTTTTCGTCATGTAAAAAGTTAAATTAACTAGCAGAATTATCACTTAGAAAGTATGTATATGCCAGCGCCAATTACCTCACCATCTCAAAATGAATGGCCCCTAACTCGGAGAATCCATTGTTAACCACAGATCAAACTCAAGCTCTTCGTAAACTTGAAAGTACGACTAATGTTTTTGTAACGGGTGCCGCGGGAAGCGGAAAGAGCTATCTGGTTAAACACTTTCTAAAAGGCAGAAAAAAATTACCCATTCTTGCTAGCACAGGATCAGCGGCAGTTCTGGTTGGTGGAAGAACTTTTCATAGTTTTTTTGGCCTGGGAATAATGCAGGGTGGAATCGACGCAACCGTAGAGCGAGCCCTTAAAAACAAACGACTTATTAAACGATTAAAAAAAGCGACAACGGTAATAGTCGACGAAGTCTCTATGCTTTCAGGACAAACCTTAAGAACTGCAGAAACCATTGCAAGATACACCAGAGAAAATCCCGATGCTTGGGGCGGAATTCGAATAATAGCCGGTGGTGATTTTGCTCAGCTTCCCCCCGTGAATCCCCACGGCACGGCCAAAGATTGGGCATTTACAGACATTACGTGGTCCAAATCATATTTTGAATCAGCAGTTTTAACATCTGTTCTAAGAACCAAAGACAAAGAATATATAGAGGTACTAAATTTTGTAAGAGACGGTATTGTCAATTCGCAAGTCACAGATTTTTTGAATTCTCGACTCTCAAATAATCAATCTGATTTTGATGGTACGGTGCTTTTTGCCCATCGAGAAACCACTGAAAAATATAATCTATCTCAATTAGAAAATCTTTTGGGACAGGCTGTTGTTATTGAAACAATCTATTCAGGTGATAAAAAATATCTGGCTGATATTGAGAGAAACGCGCCAATTCCAAAAGCATTGGCTTTGAAAAAGGGTGCTCTCGTCATGATTCGTCTCAATGACCCTCAAGGGCGTTGGTACAATGGGACCTTAGGTTATGTAAGCCAGATTGGTAATCTTGTTATTAAAGTTGAACTTTTTAATGGTGAAATCGCAGAAATAGAAAAGACCACATTCGAAATTCTAGATGCCGATGGCAAAGAAATTGCCAGTGCAACGAATTTTCCTATCAATTTGGCTTACGCAGCGACAATTCATAAGGCCCAAGGCCTTACACTTGATAAAGTTAATGTAGATTTGAGCCAGCTCTGGGAACCAGGCCAAGCTTACGTGGCACTAAGCCGAGTGAAGTCATCAAAAGGTCTTTTTATTTCAAGTTGGAAGCCGAGTTCTATAAAAGCTGATCCATTAGTTGCAAAGTTCTTACATTCACTTAGTCATTAGTGCAAATATGTAATCTCGATTTGGGCTTGTGTTCAAATACTCCTTAAGCTGTCTAAGTATTTTCTGCACCTCAATGTTGGCGAAAAAGGCCTTTCAAATAATTGCTGGCCCCGTGGAGAACTTCTAGCGGAATATCGTGACCACCAGAAAATGTTTGGAGTTTTCCTTTGAGGCCACCGTCTTGAAGTACTTTTTCGAGTTGTCGGCCACCTTGAATTGACAAAATCTCGTCGTGTTCTCCGTGACTTTGGTAAAATGTCAGGCCAGCATGTGCTTTTGCTTTCTCAGCCCAATTTTTGCCATCTAAAAGGGCTCCTGACATGAGAACCAGACCCTTTGGATTTTCTTTAGCGTAAAGAGTGATACTTGTGGCAAGCATGGCGCCTTGGCTAAATCCCATTAGTATTGTCTGCGAAAAGGGAATTTTTAATTCTGCAATGAGTTCTTGAATTTTTTCTCTTGCGTCTTTCACGCCTGGAGGTGTTGTAACCGAAAGATCTCGATGGGTACCCATTTTTTGCGCCTGTTCAAGGGCCTCAATATCTATGGGAAACCAGGCTCGCCCATAGACGTGCATCCCAATTGGAACTTTAAGATGCCCATTAGGGAATATCCATCTTGTTCCAGGAGGCGCTTGCATCTCGTGGTGTAGTGGATAGAGATCATAAGCACTAGCCCCGTACCCATGAAGGCAAATAATGGTGGGACCACCCGGTTGCCCCGGTGCTTCGAGAGCTTCAAGGGGACCGATTTTCAGCATTTCTCTTTGCTTTGGCATGGGCTTCAAGATCTACAAAAATTTCAGAATTGTCACTTCAAATTGAGGTGTCATTGTCAATGATGCGGTGCCCAAGTAATTTTAATTGAATCCCAAAGGGTTTTCTTTCTAATATCTATGACAGTTTTAAAAATTAACAAAAGGGAGAAACATGAAAATACTCATTTCTGCGACGTTGATATTTGCATTTTCGTCATTAGCACTGGCTTCATCGCCAGGAGGAAGCGATAGCTGCGGTCTTGGTTGGGAAGTCACTCAGAAAAAAACGTTTGCCGCAACCTCAACTCGTGCGACGACAAACTATGTGGTGCCAAGTACATTTGGAATGACCAGCGGAACAATCGGCTGTGATTCCCACGGTCTTGTTAAAAAAGATCAAGAGGCCGTAAAATTCGTAGCTACTAACTATGACTCACTTATTATAGAAATGGCTCAAGGCCAAGGTGAGTACTTGCACTCTCTTGCACAATTGATGGGCTGCCAAGATTCTGTTTATGGAAGATTTGGTTCTACAATTCAAGACAGATACAGCAAAATAATGGATAAGAGCAACACTGTTGTTGACCTCTTTAAAAACGTACGAAGTGAAGTGAAGAACGACGCTACTTTAAGCGCAGGTTGCCACCTTAACGTTATTTAGCAAAAATATTTAAGAGTTACTAAGACGGCGGAATCAGGGGCCATAGATGGCAACTCTCGGGGCCCCTGATAGCCACGAAAACGTGCCGCTGTCGCAATAACCTCAAAACCTCGTGGGTTCCCTATTTACAGATCTCGATATTCGGCGATTTATAAGTTCGCCGCTACCGGCGCCGGCGCGAAGAATTCAGTGATGATAATTTAATTCACACTCTTCTCGTTCGTACCACCCGTTAACTTTAGATACAAAAACATTGCATCTATTAATCTCACCACCATAGACGTGAAGTGTAACAGAAGGTTGATCTTTTAACGCATTGGCTAAAATATGATGTTCGTGAGGAGGAATAAGAGCTCCCGCGCCCCCTACTCCAGCCCTAATGACGTCACGTTTTACAAATTTGAAAAGATTTTTCTTTTTTTCGATGAGTTCATATTGGGTCACCGACATTTCACCTTCGATGACTCCCTCTACACACCATATACCCGCATGATCGTGGAGCTGCGTCTTTTGACCCGGTCCCCAAGTCATGGCCACAATGACAAAGCCTAGTTCTTCATCTTGATGCAGAAGCCTCCTAGCGTAACATGAACTTTGAGGAATCTTAAATTCTGAAGGCAAATTTAATTGGCCGTTTTGGATTAACTCTTCAAGATCTTTTTTGATTTGTTTTGTAACAACAGCTGGATTTTTAAGGCGTACGGCCGATGACATTCTATCGATCAAAGGTTTGAGTAAAGTGTGATTTTCTTTTTTCTTCATAGCTAACAATAACTTTCTGAAAAATATTTAACAATAGCTTTCATTTTTAGCGCATTGCGACTCCAAGGTCCATAGTAGAGATCAATTAGAAGGCCAATGAGAACTTGATCAGCCCCTCGTAAATACCTATTGCCGTCGAAAAAGCTACCAAAACCCAAAGCAAAAACCCTTGCAAAAGGGGTTTAAAGCCAACACCTTTTAAGGTTTCCATCGTGAGCCCTGCACCAATAAAAAACAGAGTTAGCACAAGAAGTCTTCTTGAAATTGCCGCGACAATGAAACCTGGTTCTTGAAGTGCTGGATTCCATGTGACTAACGCCGCAGCAATCACAAATCCAAAAATAAACCAAGGAATTTTCACTCCAGCTTTTTTTCTAGAATCTTTTTTGTACTTGACGCCGATAAACAATGTGAGTGGCGCAATCCAAAGGGCTCGGGCCAATTTAACAGTTGTGCCTATTTGTAAGGCGTGGGGACCATACTGCAATGAAGTCCCCACTACTGAACTTGTATCGTGGACAGCCAAGGCACTCCAAAGACCAAATTGAATTTGAGTAAAATTAAAATGGTGCCCCAGCCAAGGAAAAATAAATAGCGCCGTTGCATTGAGAAGAAAAACCGTAGCCAATGCCATTGAGGTGTCGGCGGAATTCGCTTCAATAGCCACAGCAACTGCAGCAATAGCGCTTCCGCCACAAATTGCTGTACCTGAGCTAATCAAAATCGAAGTGTCTTGGGGATTTTTAAGAAGTCTTCCCAGAGCCATTCCAATGATCATGGTTAAAATAATTGTGACGACCGTGTAACCGATGCCTTGAAGTCCCACTTGTCCAACGATTTTAAGATTCATTCCGGCTCCCAAGCCCACAACCGAAATCATCAAAAGTTTTTGACTGACTTTTCGGGTGTAGGAAACCAGGGGGTTCCCAATAGTAAGAGCCATGGCAATACCAATGAGAAGTGCCATTGCCGCCGAAATGCTATGGTGGAGAGTTACGACGCCTAAAGCAATAACGAGGGCAGATCGCCACGAATTACGGAGCGACTTCAAAGGTTTTCCATTTATTTTTTATTTTTTTATAAACTATTCGAAAATGAAGGCGTTTGGGGTCGTTCATCCAAAATTCTATTTGGTGGGCTTTAACGGCGAAGCCTCCCCAAAAGGGAGGACAAAAAATCTTGTCTTTTCTAATAAGAATTCCAAAATTTTCGCAAGCCTTTAGCATTTGCTTTCGGCCATTCCAATTTCTACCTTTTGAGACGATTTTACTCTGGGGTGAAATCCACGCGCTGATTTGACTACCTAGAGGACGCGACCTAAAATATTCTAACGATTTTTGACGACTTACTTTCTTAACTTTGCCTTCAATGCGAATCTGCAAATCAAGAGCCGACCAGTAGAAAACGAGGGCAGCTCGGGGATTTTCTAGAAGCTCACGACCCTTTCTACTTTCATAGTTGGTGTAGAAGATAAAATTTCCATCAGTGGTGACTTCTTTGCAAAGGACTAATCGAGAAGAGGGTTGTCCGCTCTTAGCTGCTGTGGATAAAACGACGGCTTCGGGTAATTTTAATCCTGAAGACTGAGCTTTTTTAAACCATTTGTTAAAAAGATTAAGTGGATTTTTCCCAGATCTAAAACCAGATTTTTTCATTGAACTTCTTTCTTAACTGATCGTGGCTCGAGGGTCAACCAGGCGGCTCCGCGAACTCCACTTGAATCCCCGTGTTTGTTTTTTACAAGTTTAGTACTTATCTCATCAGAAAAAACATACTGACCCCAAATTTTCGGCACTTCCACGTAAAGACTATCAATATTTGAAACGCCGCCACCTAAGACGATAACATCGGGATCAAGAAGATTAATAACGCTGGCTAAGCCTCGAGCCAATCGATCTACATAGCGCTTCATGGTGGCCACACATTGCCGATCACCAACAGATGCGTTCTTAGCGATTTCACCTGCAGCGAGTTTGGCTCCTCCATTTTCAACATAATCCCGCTCTAATGATGGGCCGGCCAAAAACCCCTCAATACAAGCTGTACGACCGCAGTAACACTTATGGGCTAGTTCTTTTTGGGTGGCCCACGGCATGGGATTATGGCCCCACTCACCGGCAATACTGTTGGCCCCATTTACGATTTTTCTATGGACAACGATTCCGCCACCGGTACCCGTACCTAAAATAACTCCAAAACAAACTTCAGCGCCCATGGCCGCGCCATCTACATTTTCAGAAAGTGCAAAACAATTGGCGTCATTGGCGATCATAACCTTGCGATTTATTAAAAGAGATATATCTTTTTCAAGAGGCATTCCAATAAGACAGAGTGAATTAGAATTCTTGATAAGCCCGGTTTTTGGAGAAACAGCCCCCGGGGCCCCAATACCCACGGGGAGACTTTGCTCACCCACTGATTTTTCAATTTCTCTGACTAAATCGGCTATGGCTCGAAGAGTTCCCTGATAATCCCCTTGGGGGGTAGGCACTCTTTGTCGAAAAACAATACTGTTATTTAAATCAAGGGCGATACCTTCTATTTTGGTACCGCCCAAGTCTATGCCAATTCTCATGACATTTAGGAATCAAATTTTCTTATTAATGTCCAGGGCGAAAAGCCTTCAAATTAAAGATCATATGTTGACCATTCTTATTATTGGTCATGTCTTGCTTAACGATTCCAAAAGTAACAGGCCCAAACCAGATAGTACCTTTAGCATCTTGATCGTCAAAGGGAACCCGGCAAGAACTAAATGTGCCGGCAGGTACGGTCATACTTTCAGAGGCACCGCCAAGAGAAGTGCAATTAGTCATGATGTTTGCAATATCGCTGTCAGAATAAAAATTGGTTCGGGGTTGCCAGGACTCACTCGTTTGAGTATGACCTTGAAACGTCACCGTGTTTTTTTGTGAAAACGTATCTTGAGTTGAGTTGTAATCGGTAAGTTCAATTTCATAGAGGCCCGAGGCGGTTTGTGAACCTTGTGTCACAGTCACTTCAAATTGGCTGTAGTCGTGTACAGCAGGCATTGCAAAAGCCAGTGAGGCCGTAAGTGTGACGGCAAGAATTGTAAGAAATTTCATATCTCCCCCTAAAGGTTAATTTTTCACTTTAAGAGGAGATAACAGAATCAATTCGGGTGCAAGCTCGTTTTATTTACGCGCCGCGAAGCTTTCTGGGGTTCCCGTGGCTTGAGTGGTGCAAATATTCTTCCTGGGAGAAATCGTCGACCTGAATGGCCTGGTTTCTCATGGCTTCGCTATTAATGAGATCATTCTTCTCAGTTTCAGTGATGATTCCCATTTCAAACGCCGCAGGAATGAGCGCCGCGGTTTTTTGCTTAGGCAATTTCTTGTCGTGAATGGCTTGCTTAATTTTTCTCTCAGCCCCTTCGGCACGTTTCACCACTGTAAAGGTTGCATCTAATCGACCCAGCGCTTGTTGAGTATCGGTGGGCAAAAAGATTCCTTCGGTCAATCGATCACGCATTTCTCCATCGACCATAATTCGCGAAGCAATCTTATGAACGTGACTATCAGTATCTTTGCTACCTAAAGAATTAAGGCTTGACCACCAGCGAATGGGGCCGCGAAAAAACCAGGACATTAAGGGAACATCAAGGTTTCCTAAAATTCCGTCAAAGGCATCTTGAATTTCGTAAAACGCGTGATTCATGGTGAAGTGAACAAAGGGGAGATCTTCTTTCCGAGAACCTTCAGCTTTGAATCTTCGTAAAACAGAGGTGCCTATATACATCCATGATAAAATGTCTGCATATCGGCCTGTGATTTTCTCTTTTTGTTTTAGTTTTCCACCCAATGCACCCATGGCAATATCAGACATCAATGCAAACGAAGCCGAAACCCAAGCGAGCTTTCGATAATATCTACGAGCTGGGCCTCCGGGATTTCTTACAAGCAGCCGTCCTCGGGTGATACTCAGCAAAATAGACCTAAAAGTATTTCTCACGATGTGGCCGATATGACCCCAAAACGCTTCATCAAAACCTTTGCGATCATTTTTCTCTAGAGAATTAACTTCTTTAAACGCAAATGGGTGGGCTCTCAATGCTCCCTGACCAAAAATGATCAGTGTGCGGGTAAGAATATTGGCACCCTCAACGGTGATGGCAATAGGCGCCGCAGTATAAAGATGGGCCATGAGATTTTTTGGCCCTCGAGAAATCCCTGCCCCACCAAGTATATCCATAGAGTCATTGATAGCTTTGCGACAAAGTTCTGTGGATTGATATTTGGCGATGGCCGTAACAACGGGGGGTTTGATCCCTTGATCCAACGCACCCAATGTGTAACGACGAAAAGCCTCTATTAAGTAATTAAAACCACCGATCCTTGCCAGTGGCTCTTCGATACCTTCGAATTTTCCGATGGGAACTCCGAATTGTTTTCTAACACTGGCATGAGCACTGCAAACTCTCGTGGCTAATTTAATGCTACCCGTGCTTTGAGCTGGCAGTGAAACGCCACGGCCTGCTGACAAGCATTCCATGAGCATTTTCCAACCTTTGCCTGCACCTTCAAGACCACCTACGATGGCGTCTTCAGCAGCGACGACAACATTTTTACCTTGGGTTGGGCAATTATAAAATGGAACTCCTAATGGATCATGTCGTTGACCAAGCACAACTCCTGGAGTTTTCGACGGAATCAAAGCACAAGTGATACCGATGTCTTCTCCGCGGCCCAAAAGATTTTCTGGATCTCGAAGTCTAAACGCTAAACCTAGAACAGTTGAAATGGCGGCAAGTGTGATCCATCGTTTGTTCCAATTGCAACGAATATAGAGTTTTCCGTCTTCGCCTTTAAATAAAACGCCTTCTGATTGTATAGAACCCGCATCGCTACCCGCTTGTGGCTCTGTGAGTGCAAAACATGGAATATCTTCACCGCGAGCAAGCCTCGGCAAGTAATGTTTTTTCTGAGCTTCGGTGCCGTAGTGATTCAAAAGTTCGGCAGGGCCTAAAGAATTGGGAACCATGACCGTAATGGCCACTGGCAATGATCGGCTTGAAAGTTTCATTATGACTTCGCTATGGGCCATGGCAGAAAAACCAAGACCACCGTATTCTTTTGGAATAATCATTCCAAAAAACCCTTCTTTTTTAATAAAGTCCCATGCTTCTTTTGGAATCTCTCTTTGTTCCCAAACTTCCCAGTCATCGACCATTTGACATAATCGATCTACTGGACCATTGACGAAGGCCCTTTCTTCGGGTGTGAGCTGGGGGTAGGGTTCACTCATCAATTTATTAAAATTGGGTTTGCCAGAAAAAAGCTCGCCCTCAACCCAGACAACGCCTGCTTCAAGAGCCGTACGTTCTGTCTCTGATATATGGGGAATAATTTGAAGAGCCTTCATTATTTTCATCACGAAATTCGAAACAAGAACTCGACGCAGGGGTTTGATATTAAAAATCGCGAATATTACTAAGCTTGCCACCAAAACGGGAAAGGGCGCTTGGATCCCTACTAATATCCCAAGAAGCACCGGGGTCCATGCAATGAGTGGCGCGCCGTTGTATCCCAATATGAGCACTATCGCTACGGCCATCCAGATTGCATCAGGATAAGCGGCAAAAGTTGGAGCTTGCGAAAGTAGATCCATTTTAATTCCCTCATTGAAAGTTCAATCTGATCCAAACTCTGGACCCATTGTAACTCTTCTCGTCAGGTTTGCGAAATATCCAGAGAAAATAGTAAGTAAAATAAGATTGGCGCGAAGCATCATTGAGATTTTGAAGTTGAGTCAAACTGCTACACACCGGGTTATTTTGACGACTTGTTTAAACAATGAACGCTTATTTGCAACCAGCCCTTTGGCATATCTGTTGCTTTAAATAAAATGCTTTCGGTCAAAGTTTGGGTGGCCCGACCACGTCATTGGTCCTTAAAATTCACTTGTAATATCTGGTGTTGGCCCCCAAGATAAAATGTTTAATTTTTGAAGGGGGAACGAAAATGGTTAAAACTCTTGGAATTCTTTTAGGATTGGTTGTCGGCGTCACTGTGTACGCATCAAAGCCTGCGTCGGGCATGAGCGAGTACACTAAATTTGAAAAAGACCAAAACATGATAATGGATGGAGCCATCGATATTCGAGATGGGGCTGCGCTGAATTTATTCAATGACTTGAAAAAAGCTACAGTCACTGTAACCACTGATCTTGAAACCACTATGGAAACCCGCAAGGGAAAAAACATTACTTGTGTGAGAATTCAAAAGGATGAGTTGCCTGATTTTTATTCGTGCTCCATCTATTTTAAAGAAGTGGAAACGGGTAAAATCACCGGCTGTCGCTTGTAGATTCTTTTACTTAAAATGAGCTTAAAACCAGATCTAGGACGGCGCCGGCAATGTATTATAACATTAGTTTAATTGTCTCAACAAAATCGATCACATCCTCTTCAGTAGTATCATGGGAAGCCATCCATCGCACTTCATTTGCGAGCTCGTTCCAAACATAGAAAAAATATTTTTTCTGTAGTTTGGGTATTAGAGTTTTAGGAACTACAGCAAATATGGCATTACCTTCAACTTTTTGAGTGATTTGAATTTGAGAAATACCATGTAAGTTTTTTGCCAATAATTTTGCCATACTGTTTGCATGTTCAGCATTTTGTCGCCAAAGGTCATCGGTTAGCAAAGCCCCGAACTGACAAGAGACGAATCTCATTTTTGACGAAAGTTGCATTTTTTGTTTTCGAATAAATTTAAAATCTTTTGCTAATTCCCTGTCAAAAAAGACCACAGCTTCTCCACCTAAGAGGCCATTTTTTGTACCGCCGAATGACAAGACATCCACTCCTGCATTATTAGTAATTTTCTTTAAACTTGTCTTTAGGTGAGCAGCTGCATTTGAAATCCGCGCTCCATCCATATGGAGATACATATTGTTTTGATGGGTAAATTTAGCTATTTTTTTGATTTCGTCGGGCTGGTAAGTGGTCCCCATTTCAGTGGTTTGAGTAATTGTGACCACCTTTGGCTGAACGTGATGCTGATCTCCAAGGTCACGGCAAAGCTCTTGAATTTTTTCGACCGTAAGCTTTCCATCTTTAGTCAAAATGGGTTGGAGCTTGCAGCCCGTATTTTCTTCGGGAGCTCCACATTCATCTGTATTGGCGTGGGCTGTTTGTGCGCAAATGATGGAATTAAATGACTTTGTCAATGATTTAAAACTTAGGGTGTTTGCAGCTGTGCCATTGAAAACAAAAAATACTTCACAAGTTTTTCCGAAAACTTCTTTAAATTTTTTAATGGCGCTCTCGGTGTAGGGGTCATCCCCATAACCCACGACATGACCTTCATTGCATCGAGAGATAGCCGCTAAGATTTCAGTATGAATAGTTGCATTGTTATCACTTGCAAAACTTCTTGTGGGTTTTCTCAAATCGGTCATGAGGATCAAAATATTGCTCAATCAGGCAAACTTGCCAAGCTTTTTTAAGTCGACAATAGCTTTGCCATTTGATTATCTCATCGGTGTCGGCAAGCAGAAAGGCGAAAATACATGAGCTCGAGGGTCATTTCTTTTCACTACACATTAAAAGATAAATCAGGAAAGACGCTCGAGTCTTCCCATAAACATGATCCAGTTATGTACATAGAGGGTGGCGGCCAAATATTGCCCGGCTTAGAAAAAAATCTCACCGATGCAAAAAAAGGCGAAAAAAGGCAAGTTCACCTTAAACCAGAAGATGCCTACGGTAACTACGACAAGAATCTCATTGTCACGGTGCCCATTAGCCAATTGCCTGGCAACGAACCCATCAAAAAAGGCGGTCAATTTAGAAGCGAAACTCCCGAAGGTCATACTAAAGTATTTGTGGTGACTGATATTACGGCCACCGATGTGACGTTAGATGGCAACCATCCCCTTGTGGACCAAGACCTGACATTTGAAATTGAAGTTGTAGAAATTAGAAAAGCTACCGATGAAGAAATGGCCCACGGACATGTGCACGGGCCCCATACCCATCACTGATGCATGTTAATTAATTGCGCTGCATATAAAAACGGAAAAAAACTAGCCGACGTTCCCGTCGAAAAAATCAGCGACTATCTTCATAGAGGTGATTGCCTGGTTTGGGTTGCGCTAAAAGATCCCGATTCTATTGAATTAGAGGCCATGAGTAAGGAGTTTAATCTCCCTTATTTAGCGGTAGACGATGCAAAACATGGTCATCAAAGACCTAAAATTGAAGAGTACACAGATATTCTTTTTGTGGTTTTACACGCTATTGAAATGGAAACTGATGGGGAACTTACCGTTGGAGAGATCCATGTCTTTGTGGGCAAAAATTTTCTCTTGTCTCTACGGAACAAAGCTACCCAAGGGTTTACAAGTGTTCGTGAGCGGTGCGAGAGAGAGCCCGAACAGTTAAAAAACGGTTCGGCCTATGTTCTTTACACTATAATGGATGCGGTAGTAGATCGGTATTTTCCGATTATTGAAAGTCTAGAGTTGCAGCTTGAGGCCATCGAAGAGCGAATTTTCTCAAAGTCTTCTTCGGCGAGATTTAACATAGAAGAAGTGTATTCACTTAAACGAAAATTGATGGTGATCCAGCATGCGACCATGCCCCTTCTAGAGGCTGTTGGTAAACTTCATGGGGGCCGTGTGCCTCAAATTTGTGATCCCCTTCAAGATTATTTTCGCGATATTTCTGATCACTTGTTGAGAATCACAAGATCTATGGATAGTATTCGAGAGATCTCAACAACGGCTATCCAAGTTAACCTTTCACTGATTTCTCTAAGTGAAACAGAAGTTACTAAAAAACTTGCATCTTATGGTTCACTGTTTGCTGTTCCTACGGCAATTGCCGGCATCTATGGCATGAACTTTAAGGTAATGCCCGAGTTAGAGTGGCAATGGGGCTATCCGCTAGTTTTATCCGTAATCGTGTTCGCCGATGTCTTGCTCTGGTTTAGATTCAAAAAGACGAAGTGGTTATAGCCTTATTTTAACGTCATGTCCGGACTGTACTTACCTACAAGCTCCCGGGTCCACCATTGACCTGTGCGAGAATGCAAATCTAAATCCGAAAAATGGTATTGATAGAGCAAGACGTGGACTGCTTTCGGGGGCCCATCAGGAAAAGGATTTTTTCCTAACAAATTTAGAACCGCGGGTTCACCTTGAAGAATTCGTACCATTAAATTATGTAACCAAAATTGATTTTCAAAGCCACCCAGGGCCGCAAACCACGCCTGCCAATCTAAATGGGGCTGATGGGGGGCGACAAAATAGGGACGCTTGTTTATATCGCCAGGCTTCCATTTGAATTCATATTCCTGCCAAACCTTGCCGTCATTACTGCCTTCTATAATGATTTCGTTTCGTACCGCGGTCATGGCAGCAAATAGGCCGTAGCCCCCAACTATTCTAAATCGATCTGTGACAGTCATAAGAGGAATAAAGACCGTTGGCTTTATTCTAAATGTGGCCATTAATTCTGCTGAGCCGGCAAGAACTAAAAGTAAGGCCCCAACGGCGGCTAATGTTTTCTTCGCTTTGCCCACCAAACCTTTGGTGATTGCTGCAGAAAAATTCTTTTTCCATGTTAGTCCATTTTTAAAGCGTAACAAAAATTCGTCATCTAAGAGGAATAAACAGAGAGATGCGGATAAAATATTAAAAAATCCATAGTTGCCCGTTATAAAGATTAGGCTCTGCAAACCCAAGAGGCAGAAAAACCCAAAGTATCTTGCCCGACGGGGGAGAAAAAACAAAAATGGTACAAGGCCTTCGATGATAAACATAAGAGCTACAGAGAATTTATGAAAAATCTCTGGTAATTGGTGAAAATACCAACCCACCCAAGTAGGCAAAGGCTGAGTTTCAAAATGAAAATTTAGTGCTGTTAAATCTCGCCAGTGAGAATCGCCGCTCATAATTTTGCAAACAGCCGACGAAAACATGAATCGAAATAAGAGCCATCGGTAAAGCCAAATGAGGATAGGAGATCTGGACCTTAGAAAAATACTTAAGAAACCGACTTCAAGAATTAGGCTTTCCCACTGAAAGCTCATAAAATCGCTGCAAACGTTGACAATAGACAAGTAGCAAATCCAACAGACAAAACTAAATAGGATAAATGTCCGTTGAGAGAAAAACATGAGAATGGCCGAGACAATCCCCGCGATACAAATGCCATTGATAAATATGTCGCTCGATGAAATCCAAGCCAGTGTAGGCAATACGAAAAATCGGCTCCAACCAAAGTTGGTAGCAAAATCTGCCAGGATTTGACTGGCAGGCATAACGCCATGAGACCCAATGAGCCCCATGGCCTGAACCCAAAACGAAGAAAATGCGAATAGGTAGACTAAAGCTAAACATTGAGAAAAGAGGACACGAGCGAATTCATAAGTAGAGGGCGTAAAACTTTCGCCAACTAATAAGTATGTGATCTCAGAAAAAAAATATCTATTGCGCGCGACGATTTTGTAAAAGAATTCTGAAAACCAGGCGAAGGGACTAAAATAGGAATATAGCCAGTGCAACCAGCCATGGGTATTACTATAAGTCAGGGCCTTATAAATTGCTCCTGCAGCTGAATAAACAACCCTATTCTCATCGACAAATTGTACGGCGTTTTCAAAATCTTTTTCTTTAATTTCAGGATAATCTTCTTTAACTTCCTGATAGGGGGCATAGTCTATTTTGTTACCGGCCCGAGCTTTGATCCAATTGACCCAGTATTTGCAAAAGCCGCAATCCCCATCATAGATTAGGATTCTCATCTGGACACTTCTAATATAGAATGCAACGCGAGGCTATTCACTTACAGGCTCTCCGGAAACTGCACTGATGAATTCCAAAGTTCAAAGTCATGTGCTGGAATGACATTTAGCTTTTCATCGGCTTTTTCCCAACTAGCAATTTTGATTCTTGTTTCTTTAGCAAGCCTGGGTTTTTTATCATAATTGAAAAATAAAAAAGATCCTGAATGTCTATTTTCACGATAGTTGCTACGGCAAACGCAAGCGTCACCACACAAGAGATATTTTTTTTCATCTGTTTGAACAAGAACTGACATAGAGCCAAGCGTGTGACCGGGTGTCGAAACCAAGACCACACTCTTATCTCCGAAAATATCCTTTAGAATTGGAAACGGACTAAAATCATTTTGAATAGAATACGAAGTGGGCAAGGCTTCGATTCTATAGTCCCATTGATGGATTGAAATCGGATAACCTTGCATGAACCCCATAGAGTCCTTCGCTTTTCGCAGTTCCTCTTTTGTGAGCCATATTCGAGCTTCGGAATACAATGACGGATCTCCCACATGGTCAAAATGAAGATGGGTCAATACAAGATGCTTTATGTCGCGCAAAGAAATTCCAGCATCTTTAATTTGCCGTGGCACTGACGCCCTAAAAAAATTCTTTGCCAAAGGTATATTAAGCGGCAAGCTAGAAAAGGCAGAAGGATTGGCTAAACCATTATCTACTAAAACGTACCCACCGGTCGGGTGTTGGATGAGAATTCCTCCCACACTCAGCCGTTCCATACTCGTAAGGGGTGCATCTTCAAAAACCAATCGAGCTGGCCAAAACACCCGGGCCTGTTGAATAAGAAATACTCGCAAAGAATTCATGGCTCAAATGTATGCGATTACCCTATAAAGTTCTAGACTTTTGATGAATGGGAGGGCCCAAGCGATCTTGCTACAATTAGAAAATGAACCAACCCCAAACCGACTGTCGCCACTTTCTTGGATTTAAGCCGTGCGGCAAAAATACGAATTGTATACCAACCTGTCCGTCAAAAGAAATAGCCTATCCCCATATTCTTATTATTCATCTTGAAGCGCTCGGAGCAGTGCTGAGGGGAACCGTGGTTCTCACAGCTATTAAAAGAAAATATCCTCGAGCCCACATCACATGGATCACGAGTTCAGCTGCCGTACCACTATTAGAAAGCAATCCCCACATTGACCGCTTGCTCAAAAACGATCACTTGGGAGTTCTAGCCCTTTCAAATCTAGAATTTGATTTAGCTTTTTGCATAGACAAATCTTTATGGGCCTCGGGACTACTAATAGTCCCGGCAAAGATCAAAGAAAAGAGGGGTTATGGAGCATCGGCAAATGGTGCCATCACTCCATTAAACCCCGAAGCACAGCGCCTGTATGAATTAGGCCTGTCAGATTTTGAAAAATTTCACGTCAATCGTACTCCAGAAAATCAACTCATTGTTGAATCACTAGGTTTAGATTTTATAAATGACAAATATATTTTCGAATTTACAGAGAGCGAAAAGAAATTTCGGGACGAAGAAAAAAAGCGGCTCGCCATCGCAAGCAACACCATAAGCATTGGTTTAAACACGGGTTGTAGCAATGTAATTCCCTATAAAAAATTAAGTGTCAGTGGCTGGGTAAGTTTAATTCATAAACTTTTTGAAGATTTTCCTAATGCTAAATTTTTGCTTTTAGGTGGACCAGAGGACACAACAAGAAACTTAGATATTGCTAGGAGGGTCTCAGGCCCACTTATTGTCACGCCGACCGAGTCAGGGTTAAGACGAGGAATGATCTATCTTGATTTATGTGATGTGATAGTGACGGGAGATTCCTTAGGAATGCATATGGCCATCGCCCTTGAAAAATGGGCCGTGACTTGGTTTGGTCCGACCTGTGCTCATGAAATCGATTTTTATGAAAAAGGCGAAGCCATCTTGACCCATGCGACATGTGGTCCTTGTTGGTCTCGTAACTGCAATAAAACTACTATGTGTTACGATTTGGTGAGTTGGGAAGAAATCGCCAACGCCGTAGCTCGAGGCATTAAAAATATTAAAAAGAAAATCCCGGCTTTTCAGGACCAAAGAAGAGAAATTATTGAACCAGAAATGTCCCGCTAGAATCTCTGCTAGGATCAATTAAATGGACAAAATAAAGACTTCAATTATTTTTGCAGTATTAGTCGCCCTGGCACTCGTCTTTTTTATTTTCAAAAAGTTTCAAGAGTCGGGCACGACAAGTTCTCCCTATTCTGTCGGCAACCAGGCGCCTTGCCCCGGTGAAACCCTCACTCTCAATATGGACGACCAGTACATGAAGGGATTCATAGAAGAAGGTGCAAAATTTAAAGTGACAATTAATTGGTACGCCTGTCACGCCATTGAAAGAGACGACATTGTTTTTTATCGAATTTCAAAAATGATGAATCCCGTTGTGAGAATGGCCCGTGGAATCCCGGGAGATAAATTTAAGACGGTGCCTGACAAAAATAATCAAGGGTGGAATATCATAATCAATGACAAGCCAGTGATGTGGGAGGGAAGAATTCCTTACTTTTTCGGAGCATCGGTCCCTCCCCCCTTGAGCCTGGGTGAAAAAAGTCGCAAAGGAGTTCTCGGGCCTACCGACGTCATTCTACTTTCTACGGTTCCACCCGGTCATATCGACAGTGGCATTTTTGGAATCTCAAATATAGTCGATGTCATTGGAAAAATTGAGTTGATCACCGATCAAACGCACTGACTAGACCAAACTCGACGAAAGGCCCCACGCAATTTAGAAAAACCCGACCAAATTATCGACAAAAACGCCAACTTCGTGGTCCAGGTCTATTTAATTTTTGCTGATCATACTCCATAATAAAATGTACTAAACAGAGTACATTTCAAAAATTAAAAGGAGGCATTTATATGCTATGGACTCAAATGAGGATTTTAATACCATCGTTTGTTGGCTTCTGGGCGTTTCTCGCCTGTCTCGGCGTCGGCGCTTGGTACGGATTTACCCGTATCTACACCACCTATGCTTTTAAATGGCATGGGCCAGTGATTGCGGCCACCGTTGTCAGTGTGTTTATGGGAACAAGCACGTTTCTCACTGTCTATCAAAACACGGTGATCAATGCGTATCAACAAAAGCTAAACCAAGATGCTCAAGCTGCTCAACAACAACAAACCCAGCAACAAGAGGCCTTGGCCAGACAACAAGCTGCCACTCAGCAACAGCAAGCGCAAGCTCAGCAACCTGTTGATCCGGCTCTTCAATTGAAAGCTAATTTCTTAGCGACAGTTGAAAGCTTGGTGCAAAATCC
>JAHFAE010000050.1 GCA_023250675.1 Oligoflexia bacterium
GCACTTTGTTTTCGGCTAAATTTAATCTGGAGCCTCACATTTTGTCTTAATGAATTCAAAACTTTGAAACTTTGGGAAGGATGTTGGCGGCAATAGGCAAAAGTCTTCAATATTTCTTCATTTTTTAGATTTTTTTCATTGTTGCCGTCTAAAATCTGCTTACCTTCTATTTCAGAAAGCTTAATGAGCTTTCCCCATTTAGGTATTTTGGCAGAAGCTTCTTTCGTCGCCATGTCAAAGGAGTTACCCGATTGCATGAATAAGATGATTTCATCTAAAAGTTCTTCTAAAAAAATTTCTTGATTTCCTGCCCAAGTACCACTTTTACTTCCGAATATTCGGACAAGTGTCCGGATTACGAAAATATTTAGCGTGAAAAGAAATATAAGTTTCAACGGCATCATCACCTGCATCTCAAAGCAACAACTATGCCTGACAAAGAATTACTATTGACTCACTACCTAACAACCGTACAATGTTAGGTGAAAGCGCAGTTTTAATATCAACGAGTCGAATCACCTATAGGAGGAAGAGATGGCAAAGAGAAAAAAAGCAAAAAAGAAAACCGCAAAACGCAAAACCAAGAAAAGAGCAAAAAAGCGTTAAGTGGGCTCAATTTTATGAAAAGGCCGGACGTTTTCGGACGTCCGGCCTTTTTTTTTGCAAAAATCACATGGAAGGATTAAAAGCTACTCAGCACCCATACTTCGGAGAGGTATCCTAACTGGTAAGGTACCAGACTCGAAATCTGGCGTCCGAAAGGACTTGGGGGTTCGAGTCCCCCCTTCTCCGCCAACAAAGTTTCAACTCTAACAAGTTTGTTAAAAGAAAATCTTTCAAGGACTTCTTGATACTTCTAAATTATGGAAATGGTGAAACATAGTAGCCCGCCCTAGTTGCCGTCGTACCAAAATCAAATGTCGCGGCAGGCGCACTATAGCCCGTGGCCGCAGAAAAGGTTCCAGAATAAACTCCGACATCATCACCGTGAAATAAGATGATTGTATTAGTATCATTAGTAAACGGAGTCGCAGTAGGTGTAAAATTACTCGAGTACCTTGCCACTTTTGAAAATCTCAGCTCATCGATGACACCAGGTAAAAAATGAGAGGATCCATCTGAACCAATCCTCGTTGTCAATAGCGTGCAGGTTGCCGTGCTCGCCGAAAAGGCCGATGAATTATTCCCAACTCCATTTATGTATATCGACATTAGACTCAATGGTGAACCGGGACTTACTTGAAATGCAATATGGTATTTTGTATTGAGTGCGAGGACGCCGCTGGTGCCGATCGAGCCTAATCCTGACCCAGAATTGCATGTGGATCCAGACAAAGCACTACCACTCACCGTGAGATCTGGATTAATGCAAAGGGAAGTAGACATGCCACCCGAAAATGTCCGCTCAAAAATGCAGCCTTTAACCAACGGAGCCTCACCAAGAATTATAAATGCTTCAACGGTAAAAATAGTATATTCTCCCGCAACAGCCTGTTGGGTGATTGTCACCGGGTTAATGTATGGGGGAAAAAATGCTAATGCGTAGCCAAAAACTCCGGGCGTTGGGGAAGGCGACGGCGAGGCTGATGGCGACACAGAGGGCGAAGGAGAGGGTGACGAACCTCCACCCGTATTCCCTCCGTAGCAATTTGCCAGACGACTAGTGCTATTTGCCGAGGTGTACGTATTTGGTACGTTCACTTCTATGGGCCCATTCATATCTATGTTGACGCGCCCAACTTCATAGAGTGCAGAATAATCGCTGGCTGGTTGGGCAGAAGTTGAGAGCGCCGCACCCAGAGTGATCATTTGCGCAGCACAGCCGGTCTTGGCCAATCCCAAAACTTGAAGAATATCTTGAAAACCGCGCGGAACATAAAGATCCACCGATACAGATGTACCCGCGGCGGGCATAGGCAATATTGTCGACGTAATGCCGGGATACATACACGGGCTTTGGGCGTCTTTCATTGCATAAAACAATGAAGGGGGATAGCGATAATCCATTGTGGGGATTTGAAATCCGGTTACGTTCACAGCCAAGCAATCAAAACCCGCTGTAGTGGACGGGGCTGAAAATGGTTTTAACATTGTTTCTGCTAGGTCAAATTCTTGTTGGGTAGGGCCATCGATTTGCACTCTGACAAGTCCTTCTTTGGGCTTACCTAAACATGAAGTTAATGACAGTAGTGTTAATAAAACACTTCCGATTCTTTTCATTTAACTTCCCCCCCCGATCATCAATTGTGGCCTGAAATACATTGTCTGGTCAATCAGTGGCCAATTAAATTCCGCGTCGGAGTGGTGTGCGTCCATTCTTTGCCCTGGCCAGACTGAAGTCGAATTTGTGAAATAAAGATCCCAAAGAATCCGTGAGGCCAAAAACATTGGAGAGGCAAGACGTTTTAACGATTTTAGAAATAATAGAGAAAACCTAATGACCCAGTTGGGGCCGCAACGAAATTACCAACGTCTAAGAGGATCGTAATCTCGGCGTATACAGATGAACCAGCCCAATCCCCTTTTAGCTGCAAATATTGAAGGCCTATACCTGGATACAGAAGATTTTTGGCATACTCGCCTGCAGCTTTTTCATCCTCGTTAAGCAGCTTTTCCCCTAATATGGCGGGATTGGTTTTTGAAATGTGCCCTGTGTGACCAATGCTCTTCCAATGGGCAAATCCAAAACTCATATAGGGCATTAGCCAATCACCGGCCAAAACATATTTAGATTGAATTTCGTAGGCTTGAAAGCCCTCTCCCCCGCCAAATCCAGCCGTTAACCCCCAAGTGGAATTGAAATTTATTTCGATCAGAGCTCCGCCGAAACCAAGGGCTCCAGCCGCTTGTGCACCTACAGCAGCTCGCCTTAATTTTCGAAGCTCCATTCCTGATTCAGCTTCTTTAGTTGGCCTGCGATACTGTTCATC
Organism: Oligoflexia bacterium; assembly: GCA_023250675.1. Taxonomy (GTDB): domain Bacteria; phylum Bdellovibrionota; class Bdellovibrionia; order JABDDW01; family JABDDW01; genus JAHFAE01. The sequence continues at coordinate 2,931 of JAHFAE010000050.1, forward strand.
ACTATCTGCCTCAAAAGAATGGGAATTAGAAGATTCTCTGACTAATTTTTTTGCTTGAACTTGACCAGTAAAAGTTAAAACAACCAAAGCTGCCGTAGCCAATGCGATGGAATTCATAGATGTTGCCCCCTAGAAGATCCTAGCGCGAACCCCATCTTTTTGTAAGAACTGTTTTATGGCTTCTTTATCTAGAGGTTCTAAACGCCAAATCAATTCGTTCAAAAGCTTCAGAGTCTTTTGGCCGTCGGGGGTACGAATGTGGGCTGTCACGGCGTGAATATCTTCAGATATACCTACCAAGTTGTTTAATAACTTGGTCACTTCAACATTCTTTGTCGTTCTATCCAACTGGACCAACGTCTTATTGAGATTTGTAACAAGATTGTCAAAGAGTTCAAGGGTGTGGGTAACACTTCCTTCATTTTTACTCACCAGCTCCAAAATTTTTCCTGCTAAACCGTAACTCTGTGAAATGAGTTGATCTACCCGAGGCGGATCCACACCCCTTACACTTGCCCCGGGCTCAATCACGGGCTCAGAAGTGGAGCCGGGTGTAATTTCGAGAAACTTCTCGCCTATGATTCCAGCTAAATTAATAAAAAATTTACTGTCTTTTCTAACTGATTCAGCAGCCTTTTTATCAACACTTATTTTAATTCGTAGCTTAACTTCATTACCCTGCTCGTCTTTTTGCTCAGGTGCAAATTCAATTCGATCGACTTTGCCCACTTTGATTCCCATAACCCGTACGGGTGAACCAACTTCGATTCCACCAGCAAAATTATATTGAACTGTTAACGGGTAAGAATTAGCGAACGGATTTGCCACACCCATGAGCCATGCAAAAGCGATAACCATTATGATTGCGCCAATGAATAGAAGCCCGACCTTAGTTTCAACTTTCACGATGCATGGTGCTCCATTAATAAAGGTAACTAAAAAGGTAGGTCAAAATAAAGTCCAATATAATAATTGATACTGCATTAGTGACAACGGACTGTGTCGTCGCCGTACCAACGCCTTCTGCGCCGGGCTTGCAATTGAAACCATAAAAACAACTTGTCAATGGAATGACTCCACCAAAGACCGCGGCCTTTACAATTGAAAGAAGAAAATCTTTGAAACTAGCAAAATGATTCATGGCACTTATGAAGCTTTCGGCTGAATAACCAAGATAACTAATGCTGACGAGCATAGAAAAGAGAAGGCACATGGCGTTAGCAAATACGACCAAGGCCATGCTCGACAAAATCGTTGCTACAAAACGGGGAATTACCAAATATCGCACGGGCTCGACACTTAAAAGCTTTAGCGCTTCAATTTGCTCAGTAATTTGCATGGTGCCAACTTCAGCAGTAATCCCAGCTCCCACTCGAGATGTTAAAAGAAGTGCCGTGATGACCGCTCCAAGTTCTCTTAACACAAGAAGAGCCGCGAATCCTGGAACAAGAGCTGTCGTTTGGATTACGAGTTTCATATGATAGGCATACTCAAGAATCGTCACTGCAGCAGCGAAGCTTACAGAAAATAATATAATTGGCGCGCTATTTACACCTATGAGATTGAGTTGCAATACGGTTTCTTTAAATCTAAAGGGGGGGGTTAAAAGTGCGTGTACCACATCTAAAATGTATTCACCAAATGACTTAAGTGCTCTTGAAACGGCTAAAATATTTTTTCCTAAAAAATCAAATGGCTTTAAGACTAAAGGCGTTTTGAGAATGTGTTCAGACACTTCCCACTCCGATCACAGAAAAAAGATTTCGGGAAAGATAACTAGTAAACCAATCCATGAGTACGATGCCCACCATGGTCGAAAGAGCTGTCGCAATTACAGTTCGGCCCACGCCTTTGGCTCCCCCTGTCGTCGTGTATCCTTTGTACGTACAAATGGCGGCCAAAAGTATGCTAAACATACAGCATTTGAATAGGCCGTTGAGAACGCTTCCCCAAGTTACGAAGGTTGGAATGCCACTGATATATTCCATCAAGTTCATATCAGCAACGAGAGCCGCCATGACAGCGCCGCCCAATACAGACATAAGAAGGCCCGCTAAAAGTAGGAAAAAACTACTGACGATGATCCCAATGAAACGAGGCAAAATCAGATGTTGCATGGGATTTGTTCCGAGGCACCTCATGGCATCAATTTGTTCGGTGACCCGCATGATTCCAAGTTCGGCAGAAGTGTAGGCTCCTACCTTCCCACTGAGCATAAAGGCTATGAGTAATGGGCCCAATTCTCGTATTGTTCCACTGGTGGCGAGTCCCCCCAAGACGCTCAGGGCGCTAAATTCTTTAAGTTGAATATTAAATTGTACACTCAAAATTGCCCCTACGAAAAATCCAGAGGAAGCCGTAGTAACAAGGGATTGCATAGAAACTTGGTAAATCTGTTCTAACAATGTTTTTCTCTCACATGGAGATCGAAAAGCAGTTTTGAGCAAATCCCACATAAATAAAAGGCCGCCACCTATGTCATCGAGAATTCCTACGAGAGGTTTTAGGATCATCTAATGGACCTCCGCTAAGAAATCTTGCACCAACTTTACTTTTGATTTTTTAAGTTCTGCCGGTGTCCCAAACTCCACGACCTTGCCTTTGTCTAGAACCACGATTTTATCCGCAATATCTAAAGCGCAGTGCATATCATGAGATACAACTATAGAAGTCGTTTTAAGCGTTCGCGAGAGATTCTTAATGAGCTGATTGATCGCATTAGTCGTCACAGGATCAAGGCCCGTAGTCGGTTCATCAAAAAGAAGAACTTTTGGTTCGATTGCCACGGTTCGGGCCAGACTAACGCGTTTTTGCATTCCGTAGCTGATCTGCTGGGGTAATTTTTCCTCAACATCAGAAATATTAACTAGGCTTAGGAATTTTTTAACACGAGTTCTGATTTCCTCTTCCGTGAGGTTAGGGTAGTGCCGTCTTAAACCAAAGGCCACATTTTCAAGAATGGTGAGGGAGTCAAAAAGTGCAGGATGCTGGAAAACCATTCCACATTTTTTTCGAATTAGAAAATAATCTTCTTCAGAAAGTCTAGAAATCTCCTCGCCGTCTAACCAAATCTCACCGCCGTCAGGTTTTAAAAGGCCTACGATATTTTTGAGTAAAACCGATTTCCCCGTACCTGAAGTTCCTAGTATAAAAAGAATGTCCCCAGGTGGAATGATAAAACTGATGCCATCAAGAACGGTTCTTTCTCCAAATTTCTTTTTTAGATTTTTAATTTCTAGGGACATAATCTATGCATCCTGCATACCTTGACCGTGAATGAACTTTTGAACCCTTTGATCGTTATGATTTTTGGTTTCTTCAACAGACCCCGTGACAAATAATGTGTTTCCCACAATGAGGCCAATTCTGTCAGCCATTTGAAAAGCTCGATTCATGTCGTTTGTGATGGCCATGACGGTGGTTCCAAATTCCTTATTTAGTTTGATAATGAGCTCAATGATGAGTTTACTCGTGATGGGGTCGAGGCCCGCTGTGGGATCATCATAGAGAATAATTTGCGGGTTCAAAATGAGCGCTCGAGCGATTCCCACTCTTTTTTGCATTCCGCCAGAAATTTCATCGGGAAAAAGATTTTCGGCATGTGAAAGACCCACATACTGCAAAAACAATTTTACCTTTTCAGAAATTTCTTGCTCTGAAAGTGATGTTCTTTCTCTCAGCGGAAACCGAAGATTGTCTGCCACTGTAAATGAATCAAAGAGGGCATTTTTTTGAAAAAGCATTCCCATTTTTTGCAGCGTTTCTGCTTTTTCAATCCGTGAAATACTGTTTATGTCTTTGCCATCAATTAAAACTTGCCCTGAATTGGGTTTAATGAGACTTGCTGTGACTTTGAGAAGAACCGATTTTCCTATTCCACTTGACCCTATAATGACAAAAGTTTCGCCACGACGCACAGCAAGATCAACATCTTTTAGTAGGGCTTTACCACTTTCAAAGGCCACCGAGATGCTCTTCAATTCAATCATTTAATCATAGTCACGTGACTCAATATATGAATGCAATGGGTTTATACTCTTAATACGTGGCGTCGACGACATCACTTTGCAAGTGGCTGAAAAACTGGATAAAAGTACTAAACTTAAACAGGCCAACTTCCGAAGATTCAATTGAAGCTGTCCAGACTTTTTTGCGCGAGGATCATATGCCGTCATTTGAAAAAATAAAAGTTCCAGCCGGAGAAAAGATAAAAGTCCAGGCTAAAGGTGTATTGAATGTTCCACAAAATCCAATTATTCCATTTATTGAAGGGGATGGAACTGGGTCCGATATTTGGAAAGCTTCAGTACGTGTTCTTGATGCCGCGGTTGAAAAAGCCTATGGTGGAAAACGAAAAATCAGCTGGTGTGAAGTCTATGCCGGTGACAAAGCAGCTCTTAATTACAATGGAAATTATTTTCCAACTGAAACCTTAGATGCCATTAAAGAGTTTGTCATCGCGATCAAAGGCCCCCTCTCTACTCCTGTTGGGGGCGGAATGCGCTCTCTCAACGTGGCATTGAGAAAAGACCTTGATCTTTATGCCTGTGTTCGACCCGTAAAATGGTACCCTGGAGTTCCTTCGCCCGTCATTGAACCGGAAAAAGTAAACATGACCATTTTTCGAGAAAACACCGAAGATGTTTACGCTGGCATTGAATGGCCTGCAGGTTCAAAAGAAGCCAACAGAATCATTGCCCTGGCAAAAGAAATGGGGAAAAATATTCGAGAGCTTTCTGGTATCGGTATTAAACCCATGAGTGAATTTGGGTCAAAGCGCCTTGTGAGAAAGGCAATTCTCTATGCCATCGAAAATAAATGTCCAAGTGTGACTCTTATTCACAAAGGCAACATAATGAAATTCACAGAGGGTGCATTTAAGGATTGGGGTTATCAAATTGCTGCTCAAGAATTTGGAGATTTTACCGTAACTGAAAATGAAATCTTTGAAAAGTTTAATGGCAAAGTACCCTCAGGCAAGATCGTAATTAAAGATCGAATTGCTGACAGTATGTTCCAACAAGCATTGCTGCGACCTGACGAATATAGTGTACTCGCCGCTCCAAATCTAGATGGTGATTATATTAGCGATGCTCTTGCTGCCCAAGTAGGCGGATTAGGAATCGCCCCAGGCGGGAATATCGGTGATGGGTTTGCCGTTTTCGAAGCAACACATGGGTCTGCTCCAAAGTACGCTGGACTAGACAAAGTAAATCCAGGGTCAGTGATTTTAAGTGGTGTTATGCTTCTTCAATACTTAGGTTGGAAGGAGGCCGCCCAACTTGTTGAAAAAGGTTTAACTAGGGCTATCGCTAACAAAACTGTAACATACGATATGGATCGTCTCATGAAAGGTGCTAAACTTCTCAAGTGCTCAGAGTTTGGAACTGAGATAATTAATCAGATGAAATAAATCCTAAAAATGAGAAAGAGGAAATGCCAATGACTCAAAAACGAAAAAAAATCACAGTTGTCGGTGCGGGTTTTGTCGGTTCAACAGCTGCCCATTGGGCCGCCGCCAAAGAACTTGGCGATGTAGTTCTCGTCGATATTAACGAAGGGGCCGCCAAAGGAAAAGCATTGGACCTGTTTGAAGCTTCTCCTGTTGAACAATTTGATTCTCGAGTCATTGGTACAAGTAATTATGAAGATACGGCAAATTCAGATGTGGCCATTATTACTGCGGGTATACCTCGAAAACCTGGAATGAGCCGCGACGATCTTTTGGCCACAAATTCAAAAATTGTAAAAGACTGTACTGAAGGTATCGCTAAATATTCACCTCACTGCACCCTCATCATAGTTAGTAATCCACTAGACGCCATGGCCTATGTGGCCAAAAAAGTTTCAGGCTTTCCGAGAAATCGAGTTATTGGGATGGCCGGTGTTCTAGACGGTGCTCGATTTAGATCATTTATCGCTGAAGCCCTAGATGTAAGTGTAAAAGATGTTCAAGCATTTGTTCTCGGCGGCCACGGCGACACCATGGTGCCCATGCCCCGACATTGCTCAGTAGGCGGCGTGCCTCTCACCGAGATTATGCCCAAAGAACAACTCAATAAACTCGTTGAGCGCACTCGAAACGGCGGTGCTGAAATTGTGAATTTACTAAAAACAGGAAGCGCTTATTACGCTCCATCTGCGAGTGCCGTTCAAATGGCTGAAAGTATAATAAAAGATCAGAAGAGAATCTTGCCTTGCGCTGTGTATCTTGAGGGTGAATACGGCGTAAAAGGATTATTCATTGGAGTTCTTGCCAAACTTGGTTTCGATGGAATGGAAAAAGTCATTGAAGTAAAATTGAATGACGAAGAAAAAGCCGGCCTCCAAAAGAGCATTGGGGCCGTTCAAGAATTAGTCACAGCATTAAAACTATAAAGGCAATGCAAAATGAACATTCATGAGTATCAAGCCAAAGATCTCCTCTCAAAAATGGGTGTGAAGGTTCCCGATGGTAAAGTTGCATTCACTGTCGACGAAGCCATAGCTAACGCCAAGGCCATCAAAGGTGGCGTCTGGGTGGTTAAAGCTCAAATTCACGCCGGCGGCCGAGGCAAAGGCGGCGGTGTCAAGGTCGTAAAGTCATTTGATGAGGTCGAAAAGGCTGCTCGTAGTATTTTGGGCATGCAATTGGTGACCCATCAAACGGGGCCCGAGGGTAGAAAAGTTCAAAAGCTGCTCGTCGAAGCTGGCTGCAAAATCAAAAAAGAATATTATGTGGGTTGTGTGGTTGATCGCACTACATCACGAATCGTCATGATGGCAAGTTCTGAAGGCGGAATGGAAATCGAAACCGTCGCTGCAAAAACTCCCGAGAAGATATATAAAGAAATTATTGACCCAGCTGTTGGGTTGTCGCCCTTTCAAGCCCGAAAATTAGCTTTTCAAATCGGAATTAATAACGAAGCAGTGAATAAGACCGTAAAATTTTTTACTGCCCTTTATAATACTTTTATTAAATACGATTGTTCCATTGCAGAGATTAATCCCCTGGTAGAAACAGAAGATCATGACATTTTAGCTTTAGACGCTAAGTTAAATTTTGATGACAATGGTTTGTTCCGACACCCTGATATTATGGAGCTTCGCGATCTTTCTGAAGAAAATCCAAATGAAATTGAAGCTAGTAAATATGGTTTGAGTTACATCAGTCTTGAGGGTTCTATTGGTTGTTTGGTCAACGGCGCGGGTCTTGCCATGGCAACGATGGATATTATTAAGCTTGCTGGCGGCGAACCAGCTAACTTTCTTGATGTGGGTGGCGGCGCTGACAAAGAAAAAGTTACGGCTGCCTTTAAAATTATTTTATCTGACCCTAATGTCAGAGCCATTCTGGTTAATATATTTGGTGGAATCATGAAGTGCGATATCATTGCCGAAGGTGTCATCGCTGCAGCAAAAGAAGTTGGTTTAAAAGTTCCTCTCGTTGTCAGACTCGAAGGCACAAATGCAGAAAAAGGCAAACAAATCCTGAATGGCTCAGGCCTTAGGATCACCGCGGCCGACGGAATGGGCGACGCCGCCCAGAAAGTCGTGGCGGCAGTCAAAGGCGGTGTGCGGTGAGTATCATAGTTAATAAGAACACAAAAGTTATCTGCCAGGGATTTACCGGCAGCCAAGGAACTTTTCACACCAAGCAGGCTTTGGAATACGGCACCCAAATGGTTGGTGGTGTCACACCTGGAAAAGGTGGAACAAACCACGAAGGTCTCCCCGTCTTTGATACTGTCTACGACGCAGTAAAAAAGACCGGCGCTACAGCGAGCGTTATTTACGTTCCGCCTCCTTTCGCAGCCGACGCCATTATGGAAGCAGTCGACGCGAAACTTGATCTTGTTGTTTGCATTACAGAGGGAATTCCCGTCAACGACATGATTAAAGTCAAAAGATTCATGCAAGGTACAAAAACCCGATTGATAGGTCCTAATTGCCCGGGGATCATTACGCCTGGAGAATGCAAAATTGGAATTATGCCAGGCCACATTCATAAACCGGGTTCAATAGGTGTTTTGTCTCGATCAGGCACATTAACCTATGAAGCCGTGGGACAACTCACCAAACTCGGAATTGGTCAAAGCACTTGCGTAGGCATAGGCGGTGATCCCGTCAACGGCACAAATTTTATTGATGTGTTAGAAAAATTTGCTACAGACCCAGGCACCGATGCCGTCATCATGATAGGCGAAATCGGCGGCTCGGCCGAAGAAGATGCGGCCCATTGGATGAAATCAAATATGAAAAAGCCAGTGATCGCATTTATTGCCGGCGCCACGGCTCCTCCCGGCAAACGCATGGGTCACGCCGGCGCTATCATTAGTGGTGGACACGGTACCGCCGGAGAAAAATTCGAAGCTCTTCAAAGTGCCGGCTGCAAGATCGCTCGAAGTCCCGCCGAACTTGGTATGACCCTCAAGTCAGTTCTTTAATCAAAGCACTTCATTGCCATTGTGTTGAATATTATTCCTATTGATTTTACTGTCTTGTTAAGAGAAATAATGCCTCATAAATTGAGGAGATATTAGAAATGAAAGAACAAACATTGAGCATTATTAAACCCAATGGAGTGAAGAAAAATTTAATTGGCAAGGTCATTGACCGCTTTGAAAGCCAAGGTCTTAAAATCGCCGCAGCAAAACTTATGAAACTTGATCGCGCCAAGGCCGAAGGGTTTTATGCCGAGCATAAAGAACGCCCCTTTTTTGGTGAATTGGTCAGTTTTATGACATCAGCCCCCGTACTCGTGATGGTTTTATCTGGCGATAGCGCAGTAGAAAAAAATCGTAAAATTATGGGTGCCACTGATCCAAAAAAAGCTGACGCCGGAACCATTCGAAAAGACTTTGGCGACAGCATGGGTGAAAATACAGTTCATGGCTCAGATAGCGTGACCAGTGCGAAAAGAGAAATCGCCTACTTTTTTGAACCCAGCGAACTTGTTAACGGTTAACCAAGAGATTGAATTAACCATTACCTCTCTCTCTCATGGAGGGAGCGGCGTTGGCAGGTTTGATGATTTTGTCGTATTTGTACCTTTTACTGCTCCCCACGATGTGGCCCGAGTTCAAATACTAAATTTAAAGAAAAATTATGCTGAAGGAAAACTTCTAGAAATCATTTCTTCTTCTAATTTGCGAGCCATCCCTCAATGTTCTGTTTTTGGCCAATGTGGCGGGTGCCAATGGCAAAATATAAAGTACTCAGAGCAGCTTCACCAAAAGCAATTGATCGTCGAACATGCATTGTCGAGAATTGCCAAAGAAGATCGGTTAGAAATATTACCTATCATTTCAGCATTAAACCCATATCATTACCGCAATCGTGCGCAGGTAAGAGCCGAGGGAAGCAAAGTGGGTTTTTACCAAAGGGGTTCTCACCATTTGGTTGAATTTGAAAAGTGCTGGATAGTCGATGACAAGATTAATGTAGAGATTGAAAAAATAAAACTCGAGCGTAAAAATCTAGACGAGTTTAAAACTTCTAAGATCGAAATTTTCTTAACAGAAAAAGGAGAGGTTCACCGCTCTCTCAATAGATCTCATGGCGATAAAACGGGTTTTTCTCAAGTAAACACTTCTCAAAACTTGAAAATGCAAGAATATATCTGTTCCCTCCTGCCCACTCCAAGAAAAGTAGATGCAGATAATGTGGGCAGCAATGGCAATTTATTGGATCTCTATTGTGGAAACGGAAACTTCTCATTGCCCCTCAGTAATCAAGGTTGGCGAATCTACGGCGTTGATAACAATCGAAACGCCATCAACGCAGCTCGAGAAAAAAGAAACGATCAAACATTTTACTCTGTCAACGATTGTCATTCTGAATTGCAGAAGTTGGTCCTAAGGAAACGAAAATTTGAGGCCATATTAATAGATCCTCCGCGCATTGGTGTCTACGAGGCTATCTGGCCAGACCTTGCTAAACTAGGTGCAGAACAAATAATTTATGTAAGCTGCAATCCGGCTACATTTGCAAGAGATTGGTCTCGCCTTAGAAATAAATCGTCTTATAAACTACTTTCTGTTCAGCCCTTTGATATGTTTCCTCAAACATTTCATGTGGAGCTCGTTGCTCAGATGAGTGCCAATTAACGTCATTAAAGTGTTAATTTTACAAGTGAAATTCCGTCAATGATAGGCCCTGTTTGGCTCGAAATTTGTATAATATGGTCTGAAAATTATGATTAAGTTAGCCGGCTTTGCATTCATTCTCTCAACAATAAGTTTCGGAGTTCACGCCGAGACTGCCCCAGACTTGCATAAACTATTGATCGAGTCAGAACCACTGCTATCACAAGTACCTCAAATAAATACCAATGCAATTCAAAATAAAGTATCTAGTACGCCCCAATTTGGAGCCCGTTGGGCCATGGCCGGTGCTCGAACTTTTATTACTTCACTTGTCATCGTTAGTATTGAAGAGGTTAGAAAAAAACTCCACGAGAGAAATCTCAAACCGGATAAAGAAAGCTTGGTTAATGTGAGCGGTGAAGTCGCTCGCGAAATCGTCGGCTCTCACCGCTTAGCTTATAGAACCGGCGATGCACTTGTCATGTTTGCACCTGGTACAGCCGTTAATTTAGGTGCATCCCAAGTAGTGAGCGGAATTAATTGGGTCACAGGAAGGGCTGCCCAACGACTCAATTCGGATTTTTTGAAGGCCGTACAAAGTCAATTGGGCAGCGAGATTCTAACAAATGCTTTCACTTCGTTGATTGCCGGTGGCTTTATGGCATTCGGCACAAATTCAGCCGAAAACATGATTCGATATGCCTCGCGATTTGTCGTAGAACACCCTGAAATTTTTGGGGATCTCTCAAAAGAAGAACATTTAAAACTCGTAGAAATACAAAGTGAGCTTGGTATTACGCCTTTTTTTTCAGGCTATATTTATGGGCGAGCCCATCACCAAAGCCCCGAATATTCTGCTTATAGAAAAGTTTTTCAGGCGCTAAACTATATTCTTTTTCATGACCCTATTTTGAGAGAAAAAATCTCCAGTCATATTTGGCGTGAGACCGTAGTCAATGGTCAAAATTGGGCCATATTAGGTTACGGCGTAGCTTCTACTAGTTTATCGACTTTTATATTATTAAAGGAGGAAGAGAGTGGTCCCGTTGGCATCTTACGCAGAAGTACGATCAGTTTAGGCGTCTCTCTTGCGGTAGGTATAGTCACTGCATTTGTCCCCACCGATTGGTATGATTCGGCCACATATTATCTACGCACAGCATCAGCAATTGTTCAAAATCCAACTGAATTACAAGAAAATATGTTTTTTCGTCAAAGTATTGCAGGTCTCACTGATTCAGCTGAAGACTCCCTTCGGCTAGAAAAATCGCTCCTATTAAGAAGGGATAGTCGACGAATAAGAATGGGGTACTACGTTTCTCTTGCCAAACTTTCTTTTGACCGCATAGATGTACTGGCAATTGAAAAAGAACGCATAGAAAAGCAACCAGAACAAACCACTTTCAAAGAATCTGTTTTGAGATTTTTAGGGGGAGATGGCGGGTCAAAATCGTCACTTTTAACTCGCTATGATAGACTGATCGCCAAATACCAAAATTTTGCAAAAAGGGCTGGTCAAAATATCCTATTAGAATATCAACACGATCAATGGTGGTTTGAAAAATTTGCCAGATCAACTCCGCCAAGTTCAATAAAAGATAAACTTTCCCAAGAGTCAAAGAATTTAAATATCATTTCAAACTATCTGGCTTATCTAGCAGCAGTTTTGAATACAGAGCGGTCAAGTTTAGAAAAAAGTGTCGTCGCCAACAATGAATTCCGAGCCGCAAGAAGGAAAATCGATCAATATTCATTTTGGGGACTCAATGAAATTCACCTCGTGACTCAGGCCCGCAAATGAAATTAAGTGTCTAAATTCACTTGTTTTTTCTGGCATCGTTTGTTAGCCATATTACTTAATGAATAAATCAATCTTGGGGATTTTTCTTGCCATTTCGATCGCCGGTTGCGGCACCAGTACGCTAAAAAGAGAACAAGCCAATCTTCATTTAGAAATTGGTACGGGACATCTAATAAAGGGACATTTTCCCCAAGCTCTTCACGAACTCCAGTTGGCAGAAGAATTAGATCCGAATAATGCCATGATCCAAAATAATTTGGGTTTAGCCTATTTTGTACGTAAAAACTACGACTTGGCGCAGAAGCATATTTCTCGGGCTCTTGTTCTCGAACCCAAGTACAGCGATGCGAGAAATAATTACGGCCGCTTGTTTATCGAGTTAGCTCGCTATGATGATGCCATCGCAGAGTTGAAGATCGTAACAAAGGATCTTACTTACAATAATCCCGAAAAAGCCTTGGTAAATTTGGGGCTCGCTTACCTAAAAAAGGGGGATTTCAACACAGCCCTGGATAATTTTAAGAGAAGCTTAGAAACAAATAATAAATTCTGTCCAAGTCACAACTATTTAGGTCAGGTGTTATTTCAAACCCAAAAATACCAGAGCGCACTAGAAGCTTTTGATACTGCCCTCAAACTTTGCAATAATCGTTACGACGAACCTCACTATTACGGCGCACTCAGTTTGTTTAAGTTGGGATATCGTGACAGGGGAATCGCGCGCTTAGAAGAGGTCATTAAGTTCTATCCCGAAAGCGATTATTCGATTCAAGCACAAAGCATGCTAAAGATAATGCGATAGGAAAAGAAATGAAAGAGTTCGGACAATTCCTAAGAGAACAAAGAGAAGCTAAGAAAATTTCTCTTGAAGAAGTTGCCATCTCTACAAAAATAGGAATTCGAACTCTTCAAGCCATTGAAGAAGGTAATGTTTCTAAATTACCAGCGAAACCGTTCGTACGCGGATTTATTCAGTCTTATTGTAGGTATTTAGGAATAGATACAAAAGATGCCCTCGAAAGATTTCACCAATCTGTAGGGGCCGTTAAAGAACCTAACCAAATCTTGTTGCCCGAAAATACGGGAATAGAAAAAAATCTTCCCGGCAGCGGGCGCAATATTTTTACCATAGCTGCCATCGTCGTCGTCATCATCGGAATAATTTTGGTTCAAAGACTTATTTCTCAACGAGAAGCAGAGATGCATAGAGGTGAAGTTCAGGCTATTACGGGTAACGATGCGCCCCTTCACATTGTAGTTTCGTCACCGTCTCCCTCGGCTTCCCCAACGGCCTCTCCCTTGATTTCACCATCACCCTCGCCATCGGAATCGGCAAGCCCGCTTCCGACTGAGTCGCCGGCTCCAACAAGTATTGTTGAAATTCCTTCGGCAGGATCGGCATTGTCGGTGACAGGTTTGCCTTCACCGACAGCTGGGCCCGAACCATCGAAAACTCCAGAGCAAATTTCTACCCCAACGGAGACTCCGGCCATTACCACTCCGCAAGAAATTATTGTGGAGGCTTTGGACAGTGTTACAATAAAAGTTACGATTGATGGTAAATCGACCCAAGAATACATTATGGTCGCCGATCAAATTCTAACTTTTAAGGGCAAAAACAAAATTCGCCTTTATACACCAAACGGCGGCGCGATAAGTGTGATAGCCAATGGTTTTGATCTTGGTGTCCCAGGAAATCTAGGCCAGCAGAAGTTGATGGTTTTCCCTAAATGACCCTTTGGCAGATCTGGTGGGTCGCTCTTGCCGTCAAGACAATCCTTCTTCCTATAATTCCCATTACTCCCGATGAAACGTATTACTTGGCCTGGGCTAGACATCCAGCGCTAAGTTATTTTGATCACCCCCCTTTTATTGCTTGGATCATGACGGCAGCCTTGCCACTATGGAAAACGGCAATTGGAATAAGATGGCCCGGAGTATTCCTAAGTCATTTAGGCTATATTCCCTGGTTTTCCATTTTGAATAAGCTTAAGTTTTCTGAAAGGGCGAAAATCTATTGGATGTTTGGAATGCTTGCGGGGCCTCTCACCGGCCTAGGTGGATTTATCATTACTCCAGATGTGCCCCTTGTGTTTTTTTGGAGCCTCAGTGTTTGGGCCCTGATCTGGGTTTTTGAAAAGCCTTCTGCCGAAAGGTGGTTTGCTTTAGGGGCGCTCATTGGATTTGGTTTTCTTTCAAAGTACGTCATGGCGCTATTTTTCCCCATGGCACTCATTTGGATAATTTGGGAAGAAAAGTACAAAGAGCTGAAAAAATGGAGAATGGGGTTGGTTTTTGTTTCGTGCGCAGCCATTAGTTCTCCTGTGTTTATCTGGAACTATCGTCATGAATTTATTTCGTTCTTGTTTCAATTTCATCATGGATTAAATAACGAAGGATTCGCTTGGAATTGGCCTCTAGAATATGTGGCCACACAAATTGCTCTTTTAAATCCAATAATCGCTGTTCTCGGAATTGTCGCTCTTTACCAATATCCCAAGAAATACAAATTGTTCACAGTGGCTGCTTTGGTCCCGCTGGTATTTTTCTTTCTAACTTCATTTAGGGCCCGAGTTGAGGCTAATTGGCCCGTCTGTGCCTATCCCAGTTTCATGATTTTAGCCGCTTCCCTCATCGATAATTCGAGGAATCCCGAAAAATGGGTTGCCCTCATGAAATCTGCCTTTGCCCTTGCCCTGATTTTTATGGTTGCGGTTATTTCCCATTCTGTGAAACCTTGGTTGCCCATAGCAAAAGACAAAGATCACACCGAAATCACTCGGGAGTGGCTCGTCGATGTGGAGGCTCTTCAGAGCTATCACCCGCTTTTTGCAAGAAGTTATCAGATGGCTGCGTTTCACTCTTTTTACCGATCCCCTGATCACGAAGTGTTTAAAGTCGCTGGATTGGACAGGATGGATTTTTATGATTTTCTAGACCAGTCAATCCCTAAAGGTCCAAGCTTCATCATTTTAAAGGATGGGGAACAATTCCCTCCCCCTATTAAAGATCGATTTGAGCTCAAAGATCCCCAAATATTGCCAAGTCATCACGTGGTTTATCAAATGATTCCAAAATGAAACGATGGTTTTTTAGTATTTCACTTTTAGGAATTTTCTTTTTTACAGCAGTTGCTTTTATAAGTTGGCAAATTAGATTTCCATTGGTTAAAAGTGCTCCGGTGGGTCTGAATCCCAAATTCTACGATTACGCCGGAATTACCCATGTTCATTCCAATCTGAGTACAGGAAGTGGCACCATCGAAGATATTACTCGCGCTGCGAGTAAAGCCCGCTGTAATTTTGCAATCGTCACAGATCTGAATACGGTACCCAAAAATTCTGCAGATGCAGGATATCGAGACGATGTTCTTGTCATTCTTGCGTCAGAGTACAGTTATTTGGGGGGACATTTACTTACCTATGGTTTTCCCAACTCTTCTTCCCCATTTGGCTTAGGAATGGGCCAAGCCCAAGTCATTTTTAATGAATTATTACAGCAAAATCCGAGGCCGTTGAAAGAAGGCTTTTTAGTAGCAGCCCATCCCTTTTTGCCAAGACATAGTTGGGATAATCTTCAAAATAGTGGGCTTACAGGAATTGAGATTTTAAATATTGATAGCATTTGGCGAACTGCTCTTGCTCAAAACAAGTTGAGTATTATTTGGAGTTTCCTTATTTTACCTTTCAATCCCGATCTTAGTTATCTTCGACTCTTCGTTGAACCCCAAAGAGAGTTGGCTGCTTGGGATGAAAATCTTCGAAAGCGATTTTTTGTCGGGTTTGCAGGGGCTGATGCTACGGCTAATGCCATTCCTTTTCCAGATAAATCCATCGATTTTCCGAGTTATACACAGTCTTTTAGATTGATGAAAAATCATGTTTTACTTAAGAGCGAACTTACCGGGTCTTACAATGAAGACCGCACCAAAATATTAGAGGCACTTTATCGCGGAAGTTTTTACTTTAGTTTGGACGTCATTGGAGATCCAACGGGATTTTATTTTATTGCCCAAAAAAATATTGGACATAATCATCAAGAATTTGTTTCAGGTCAAACATTGCCGCAGGGCCCCGCCGAATTCGTTGTAGAATTGGGACGTGAGGTTGAAGTCCCCCATGAGATTGTGCTTCTTAGAAATGGGCAACCCGTAGCCACCTCGAATTCGTCTCGACTTAATTATGAGACAAAAACTTCGGGGGCCTATCGGGCCGTTGTTCGTGTTATTCCTACTCTTCCTCCACCTGATGGAAAAAAGTGGTTTCCGTGGATATTTTCCAATGCTATTCGATTGGAATAGTGATTTCTAGACCATCTTTGGCGGTGATTTGACAGGCGAGGCGCTCTTGATCCGCAAATCCTCTCATATTGGCATGTTCTTGCTCAAGTTCTTGTCTCGGACCAAGAGATTCTAAACCTTTTGTTATCTTCACCAGACAAGTTGTACAGCTCCCCAACCCTCCGCAGGAATGATTAAGCGGTAACTCATGGGCTATGGCAATTTCTAAGACACTGGGTTGGCCCGAAAACTCACATTTTTTCTTTTGGGGTAAGAAAAGAATTGATTTAGTCTTCTTACTATTTTTCACTTAATTAGTTTAACCAATTTCTTGCCAAGAAAGTAATATTTAAGTAGAAATTTAGATATGCAATTCACTGCTTTTGACGTTGAGACAACCGGGTTTTTGCCCCGAGTCGATCAGATTGTAGAAATCGCGGCTGTGCGATTTGTAAAAGGGGTTCCGTCAGAATCATTTTGTACTTTAGTTAACCCAAAAATTGTAATTCCCCCCGGTGCCATGAGGATACATGGGATTACCGATGAGATGGTCAAAGACAGTCCCCTTATTGATGAGGCATTAGAAAATTTTGCTAATTTCTGCGCCGGTGATTTATTGGTCGCACATAATGCGCCATTTGATGTGGAATTTATTAAGGCTGATATTGAAAAGCATGAAACCCCCGCTCCGAGAGGGATTGTTTTAGATAGTTGTGCTATGGCCAGAAAAATAATTCCTGGCGCTCCAAATTATAAGTTGGGCACTCTGGTGAATCATTTAAAGTTTCCGGTGGATTCGGCATTTCATCGCGCTCAAGCTGATGCCCGCTTTTGCGGTCAGCTTTTTTCGCATTTACTTGAAAAGGCATTTCGTTCAGGTGAAGTAGTAGCCGTCGAAAATCTTATTAATCTGTCAGGCGGTCAAGCGCTCAAGTTTCCTCAGGTTGCAAAGAGTCATCGACAATTAGATTTTCTGGCGCATCTTTAGGTCCGTTTGCAGTTAGCTGTCAGCTGAATTCCGATCCGTTTTCAGATTCAGATTCCCGTTTATGAATTTAGAGTCACTGACTCGTAAATAATCTTTAATAAATATTTCTATGAACAAAAAAACCAGCGCTCTTGTGAGCGCCGATTTTTAGTTTCAAATACGTTTTTACTGCAAAGTTACTATTTTAGTATGTGCTCCGAAATCGACTTATAGGCATTAACATTATGGACTGGATAAACTTCAACTTTGGGCGGCTGTATGTTGAATTTCTTCATGGCAGGCATCAGTCGTTCTTCTACGAACGCACCCATGGTCTCAGGGGACTCCCAAACATCTGCAACATGGGCATTACCAGATTGATCAAACGACGCCGCATGAAATACACCACCTCGTGGCTGGTTTGTTTCCCAAACAACTTCCTTTCTCAACTGTTCATACTTTTCTTTGGTAAGCCCTTGACACGTAAAAATAGCAAGAATTCCTGTTTTCATATTTTAATTCCTCCTAGGAAAAAGATCACAACATACGAAAATAGGTTCAGCAATAGAATTTGGTTTAAAACCAATCAATACTGCGTGTCAATGTCTCCTTTTCAGTCCTCCATGGCCCGTCAGCGGGGTGAGGGCCATGTCGGCCCTCAAAGGAGAAAACGCCATGTTAAAATCGTTTCGTACTTATCAACTTTCAATTCAATTCTATCAAGCTTGTTTGGGTTTGAAACTTCCAACACATCTCCGTGATCAATTGTTACGTGCCTCATCAAGTATTACTTTGAACTTGGCAGAGGGTTCTGCAAAGCCAACAAAAAAAGATCAAATGAAATTTTTCTTCATTTCATTCGGCAGCCTTCGAGAATGCCAGTGTATCTTCAGCCTTTCAGGCCAAATTTCTTCTGACCTTTTAGATATGGCCGACCGTTTAGGTGCCAGCCTTTTCAAGTTAACCAGAAGCTAAAATGATTTGATTTCAAGGCATAAAGGCATCATGTATCAAGCATTCGTGGCATCATGTGTTTATTGATTCAGTAATTTATAGAGACACGCGCCTAAATAATTAGCCTTCTTTTCTAAATGGGTAAGATCCTCAAGTTTGATAATCGATTGCACCTCTCTCAACGATCCCATTG
>JAHFAE010000139.1 GCA_023250675.1 Oligoflexia bacterium
TCCGAGTAAACTGTGACCCTAAACTGGACTTATGTCAATATCAAGATGCGGTGAATCATTACTTTTTTGACAAGTGGTGACAATTTGAAATTGGTGTCTTTTTAGCACATTAGCGCAAAAAATGTTTGTGTTATGGATTTTCTGACGATCATAATGTGATTGAATTTATGTTTTTTGTTAAACCAACTTTTTATTAGGAGGCATCAGTGAAATTTAATCTATTAGTATTAGCAATTGTTTGCACAGCGTCTTTTGCTCTGGCTCAAACCATGGGAAATCCCCCACCCAATCAACCTCCCCCCGGCTCTGAAAAAACTATGGAACCTCCCCCTGGCCAAAATAATGCCAAAACTCAACCTCCGCCAAAAGTAGATTGTGGCAAAATGGTCAACGACTTTAAAACCAAAGGCAATTCCTGCGTTAGCAAAGGTGATGGAAGCAGAGGCCAATGTTTTCAAGAATTACAAGCCATGGGTGAAGGTGCAAAGATGGAATCTTGCAAGCCTCAATTAGACCAAGCCAAAAACACCATTATGATGAAAGAAAAAGAAAAACACCCAAATCACCCCATGATGAATGAGTAATTTAAAAAAGGCAGAGTTTGAGAAATCTCAGCTCTGCCTTTTTTCTTCAATATCAGTATTTTGAATTGATTTAGAAAAAACGTATTTATCTAAGACTCGTCCAAGAAAAAATCCAAAAAAAGATAAGAGAGTTAGTCCCATCAATAGTGATGTCAAAGAAAACATTCCAATTTCTTCGTCTCTTTTAAAGTAATAGTAAGACAAAGTGGAAGTAAGGAGTATGGCCAACAAACCTAGTTCAAATCGTACAGCTCGCTTTTTTGCCACAGGGTCTAAATCTCGATATATGGTTTTGAATTGGGACGTCGATTTTGATTTAAGTGAATCAGTGCTTGAAATCGAACTGCCTTGAACTGTGGCTTCTTCAAAAAACACGGGGATTGTAAGAATAGCGCCGCTATTTATCGATTCTGGATCAGTTTTTCGTTCATATTTTTTTCCAAATTCTACAAGTCGACTGTAATTTTTTGAATTTCGTTCAAACAGACCAAATCGAGCTTTCCAATCATCGGGGATGGCAAATTGAAAGCGATTTAAAAAATTAGTCCAATCTACCAAAGGCAATTTAATGACTTCGACATTTTCAAATTTCTCATCAACTGACGGGGTCAAAAATAAAATATTAACGGACCCATCTAGTTTTCGAATTTCTTGCACGAGAGTTGCGCCATCGGTCCCAGGCAAATCTTGACCTACAATCAGAACGGGATGGTGTTTTTGTTTGAAGTCTTGTAGTGCTCTCGTGCCGTCGTCGCAAACTTCCATTTGCAGAGGAAGTCTAGGAAATTTCTGTTTTGTCTTTTGCAGAATTTGATGGGTTAATTTGCGATCAGTCAATGCCACTAGGACTGGAATACTGTCATTATGAATCATCGTTTAAGTTCCGCCAGTTTCTTATTTGATTCACTGAGGCGCTTTGAAAATATCTTAAAGATGTCTATACTGCGATGGGGCTGATCATACATGAGTCGCATAAAATCTTGCCTATCAAAAGAAATGCAAGTTGTGGGGCTTTTTGCGATGAGAGAAGCTGTGCGGGTTTCATTTGTCACCATAGCGATTTCACCAATCATCTGACCGGCACCAATACTTGAAATCGAGATCAGTTCTTCGCCTTTTAATAGGACAACATCCACGTCACCTTCTTCTATCAAGTAAGCAGTGGATCCCTTTTCGCCTTGAATAACCATCACTTCGCCTGGTTCAAAAATGGTGTAGTAGAAAACTTCTTGAAATCGAAGAATTTCTTTGTCGGTTATAGAGGCTGTTAATTGTGTAAAGAAATCGGTAACACTTACGGCCACGGGGCAAACGTCTTGACGCAAAACATCGCTGTAATAGGGGTCTTTTAGTCGCCGAAAGCCCAGTGATTCTACAATTTCAATAACCGGTTTTGGACAAACAAAAAAGGCATTGTCTATTCCCTTATGAGCTAAAACATTTAAAGCCATCTTGATTAGAAATTTAAACAAGGATCTGGGGTCTGAGAAAGCCGCTTTTACCGCCAGCATATCCAAAAGACAGGAAGTACCATCAATATTCGAAGCTGTTTCACGAAAGTCAAAAACAAGGTTAATGAAGTCATCGTTGGCGTTAAAAACGACAGACCGCAGACAACCTACCGATTTACCTTTTTGATAGGCAACAAAGTTAAAAGTATCTGGGTAAACATCTAGGTGATCGATCACTCGTCGAGTAAATTGGGTAGACTTGCCGAGCTTTTGTCCAGAATCAGTTAAAATGTCGTAGCGCAATTCAAGAACATCGCGAAGTTCATGGGCTGATTTTGCCTGCAGAATTTGGGTCGCCATTATAGAATATATTGTAGCAAATTGAGATTAAGGAGACCAATGGTTATTGCATTCGTTTTCCTCAGTAGTCTTGCCTTTAGTGCCCAAGAAAAAAAAGATAGTTTGGCAGAAGTCATTTCTGTTGGGGTCCAGAATGCGTTTGGACTTCAGTCCCAAAAGCTCCAATTAGAGAAAGAAGAAAATCAAAGATGGATTCGTTACGCAGCACTTCTACCTACTTTGACTTTGACTGGATCGCACAATTATTTAGGAGCAGAATCAATCGATGCAACAACCGGTGATAAAACAATGGTTTCTGGTAAAACAGACACATTAAATCTCTCGGCCAAGTGGACCCTTTGGGACAATTACAAAAGTATTCGAGACATCCATACAAGCTCGCTCTCGTTGAGAGCGGCCCGAGTCGCAAGCAAAAAAGAAATTCAAAACTATATTCTGAGTTTACTCAGAGCCTATTTAGAATATCAGTTGCAATTAAGCCAAAGAGAAATTCTGCAAAACCTCTTATTTCAAAATAAATGGACTGACAAAGAATCAAGTGCGCTCGTCAAAGCAGGCGCCAAAACCCAAGTTGATGCCATGGACACGGAGATTCAAGTTTTAAACACAGAAAGAGATCTTTTGGAGCTAGAAAACAATATAGCCACGGGGCAAAGAAATCTTCAGGTTCTGATTAATAGCGATCAGATTAAGAACCTGCCTCGAATTGATTTGCTTACTCTTAGACCATATTACATGTCAAACTTTGAAAAGAAAATTGAGGGAATTCGCACCCAAAATCTCAGTGATCTGAATCCCGATCTAAAGCTTTTAAGGTTAGAGTTAGAAAAAACTCAAAACGATTTAAGCCAACTTAATCTGAGTTACTTTCCGCAAACCTATCTTACGGTAAGCTCAGACTTTAACATGGACAACATGGTCAATGATCCGCCTGTTGGTGGTTGGCGAAAACCCGTTCAGAGTTATTCGGTCGTTTTGGGATTTACATGGCAGTTTTGGGATTGGCTTTCAACTCCTAAAAATATTGATAGCTCGTCAAAGTCACTTGAAATTCAAAGAATTAAGTACAGGCAAACCGAGCTGTCGTCAAAGGCCGATGCTGAAAACTCCATGGCTCAAATTGAAATCTTGAACAAAACTATCGAAGCATCTCGACTAGCCGTAGAAAAAGCAGAAGCTCAACAAAAGTTTTCAAAAGAAATGTATCGGCTTGGTCGAATCACATTGTTGTCAATGCAACAAGCTACAAATAGATTGTTTGAAGCGCGCAATGCTTTGGCAAGTCGGCTGCAAAGTCGATTCTTGCTTGCGGCACAATTACTCTATCTCAACGGCGAAGACCTAGCCCCCGCTGGTCTGGATGTTTCGTGGGCCAATGAAGATAGTCATTAGATTAGATTTGGGCTTTGTATGAACGAGCGTTGTTCAGCTAATTGGGAAGCGGTTATTTCTGTTATGCTGCCCGATGATTTTCTTCAGCTTGTGATTCAATTGTGACGACTGATCCAAGCCCTACCAAAGATTTAATTTTTATTTCAAGGTCATCCAAGAATTCGTAAATCATGGGCAAAACGATCAGAGTTATAATGGTCGAGAAAAACATTCCGCTTATTATGGCCACACCAAGACTAGAGTAGGTGATGCCCATGATTTTTGCTTTTCCCAGAGCAATAGGTAAAACACTTAAAATTTGAATACTCGCTGCCATGACAACGGCCCGAAATCTTCTCGCGCAGCCGATGGCCACTGCGTCTTCTCGGCGAATTCCCTCTTCTCTAAGGCCGCCGATAATGTCAATGAGTATAATGGCGCTATTAACGCCAATTCCCACTAGAATAATAAGACTTAAGCGGGCCATGACGTCTAGTGGTAATCCGATGATTTTTAGTCCCGCCACTCCAAAGAGTAAGGCGAGGGGAACAGTAAATAATATGGCAAAAGGAATAAGAACAGATTCAAACATACTCGCCAACAAGAGATAAATGAGAAGGCTAGCTAAATAGATAATGAACTGACTTTTTTCTGCCATTTGCTCAATATTAAAAATGCTATCCGATTGTGGTGTCCCGTACCCGATGGGAAAATTATGTTCTGAAATTATTTTTTTTATTTCACTTTGTGCTTTTGATTGATCACTGTACGAAACCTGTTGTTGAAAATAAACATAGAGGCGAACTGTCGAAAGTCCAAGATTGCGATTAATAGATCGGGTCGACATAAAGGGAATGATTTCTCCTAAACTATTCAAAGTGACGAACCGGCCTGGAGCAATTGTGATCTGACTTTCTCGAAGAGATTCTAGATTCCACTTATCGCCCGCGGGGAAAAGGGCAATTTTAACTCCCACAGGAGCACCATTGAGTTTAAGATTACTGAGCTGGGCGGTACTCATGACGTTGGAGATGTCTTTAGAAACTTTGGCCAAATCCAATTTGTACTTTGCGAGCACGGCCTCATTAGGCATAAAAACCAGGCTTCGTTCTCCATTTTCTTCTTTATCAAGTTTTGCGATTTGTACATTCTTTACTTTTGCTACTTTTTCTTTGAGCTCTCCCACAATTTCTTGAAGT
>JAHFAE010000051.1 GCA_023250675.1 Oligoflexia bacterium
AGCAAGTACCATTGTAAAACGGGATGCCGCCGGGAATTTTGCAGCCGGTACGATTACTGCTGCGCTGACAGGAACAGTGACAGGCCATTCAAGCTTAGACTTAGCTCTCACCGGTGGCACTATGACAGGGACCATCACAGGCCGAGCGTCAACGACAATTGCTGGTACTTCGGCGATAAAACTTCCTACGGGAGTTTTGATGGCCACGGCCGAAGCCGGAGCCATCGAGTTTGATGGTACGACGCTATTTTATACAAACGCTAGCAACACACGGCGTGCATTATCCATATCATCATCTGCCGCATTGACAGCAAGTAAAGCCATGGTGACTGATGCAAGTGGATTTTCGTCAACGTCTGCAACGACAAGTACTGAACTTGGATACTTAACTGGCATTACAAATACAAATGGTGGCGTTATTTATGGAAACGGTGGTTCATTGGTGACAAGTTCTGCCGGCACTTCTGGTCAGCTCTTTACATCAAATGGGGTAGCAGCTCCTTCATGGACCACAGCAACTGATGCAGCCGGAGCAAGTACCATTGTAAAACGGGATGCCGCCGGGAATTTTGCAGCCGGTACGATTACTGCTGCGCTGACAGGAACAGTGACAGGCCATTCAAGCTTAGACTTAGCTCTCACCGGTGGCACCATGACAGGGACCATTACTGGCCGAGCGTCGACCACCATTGCAGGTACTTCATCCATAAAACTCCCCACGGGAGTTTTGATGGCAACAGCAGAAGCAGGAGCCATCGAGTTTGATGGAACAACATTATTTTATACAAATGCTAGCAACACACGGCGTGCATTATCCATATCATCATCAGCGGCGTTAACTGCAAGTAAAGCCATGGTGACTGATGCAAGTGGATTTTCGGCAACATCTGCGACGACAAATACTGAACTTGGATATTTATCAGGTATTGTCAATACGAACGGTGGAATGGTGTACGGCAACGGGACTACTCTGAAGACCACGGCAGCTGGAACATCAGGACAATTATTAACCTCGGGCGGAGTAGGTGCTCCCACGTGGACGACATCTACCGATGCCAATGTGGCAAGTTCCATAGTTCAAAGAGATAGTTCAGGTAACTTCACAGCCAACACGGTTACAGCTAATTTAGTTGGATCAGTGACCGGTCACTCAAGTTTAGATTTAGCACTGACCGGTGGCACTATGACAGGGACCATCACCGGTCGAGCGTCAACCACCATTGCCGGCACTTCATCGATAAAACTCCCGACGGGAGTTTTGATGGCCACGGCCGAAGCCGGAGCCATCGAGTTTGATGGGACGACATTATTTTACACCAACGCTGGTAACACTCGTAGGGCGCTGGCAATTTCATCATCTGCCGCATTGACGGCAAGTAAAGCCATGGTGACTGATGCAAGTGGATTTTCGTCAACGTCTGCGACGACAAATACTGAACTTGGATATTTATCAGGTGTTGCAAATACGAACGGTGGAATGGTGTACGGCAACGGGACTACTCTGAAGACCACGGCAGCTGGAACATCAGGACAATTATTAACTTCGGGTGGAGTAGGTGCTCCAACGTGGACGACTTCTACCGATGCTAACGTGGCCAGTTCCATAGTTCAAAGAGATAGTTCAGGTAACTTCACAGCTAATACCGTCACAGCTAATTTGGTGGGCTCAGTGACGGGTCACTCATCACTTGATTTAGCCCTCACCGGTGGAACAATGACAGGCACAATCACAGGCCGCGCGTCTACTACCATAGCGGGTACTGCTCCCATTAAACTCCAAAAAGGAGTGCTCATGGCAACTGCTGAAGGAGGCGCCTTAGAATACGACGGAACAAATTTGTATTATACAAACGAAGGAAATTCGCGAAAGACCATTTCAACAGGTGGCACCAGCCAGTGGACGACAACTGCATCTGATATTTACTACACAACCGGCAACGTCGGAATAGGAATTGCAAACCCTGGCGCACTATTACATATCGACAAAAATCAAAATTCTTCGACCTCATCAAAGGTTTCAAACGACAATACTGGCGCAGCGGCCGCCGCCATGCAAATGGTAACTTCGGGAAGTGCCAGCGGGATATTTGGGGTATATAGTCCGAATTGGACCAATCCAACGACTGCAGGTCATGCGATGCTTTATACAGGATCGGGCAGCGGATCTAAATTATTCTTGGGTACAGACGGCTCGCAACGCATGGTCATCGACGTTGCAGGCAACGTCGGCATTGGAACAACAAACCCATCTGACAAACTTCAAGTAACCAATGTAAATCTGTTAGTCGATAATGGCAGTAACGGCATTCGAATCAGTGATTATATAATCCAACAGACTGGCTCTAGTAATAACTTGGCTGTCAATGCCGGATCCTCAGATGGCGTTCTCTATCTCAGAGGTGGTACCACCACAGGAAGTCTCAACTTGGAAGTAGGCAACACAAGTGGCGACTTAGTATTTGAGAAAAGTAACCAAACTAACCTCATGATAATAAAAAATAGCGGCAATGTTGGCGTAGGAATCACAAGCCCGACGGCGAAACTCCATTTACCCGCTTCCACCACGATAGCTAATTCAGCACCATTGAAAATTGCAAGGGGTGTGTTGATGGCAACTACCGAGGCAGGGGCCATTGAATATGATGGCACGAATCTTTATTACACCAATGCGAGTAATTCACGTAAGACCGTAGCTACTGGCGTGGGCAGTCAATGGACTACTTCAGCAACAAGTATTTACTACACTACAGGAAATGTAGGCATTGGTACTACAAACCCTACTTACAAACTCGATGTCGCTGGCGATTTGAGCAGCCAAGCTATTACAACCAGGGGCTCTACCGGTGACGTGTTGACCCTTTGGGAGTCCGGTTCAAATATTAATTTCGCGCAGGGATTGGGTAAGATCAAAACAGCCGCAAGTCAACACCTAGCACTTATGCCTGGAGGAAACGTAGGCATAGGCACGACAAGCCCCTCCTACCCATTGCACATTTCTGCGAACGCCTGGCCTATGGCTGCTTTGGATCTTCAAGGTGCGGGCCAGACTGTGCTTCTAATGAAAAATACGGCATCGCAATGGGAAGTGATTGCTCCTGGAGCTACAAATGGAGACTACGGTGCAAATGCGGGTTCCTTTAGTATTGCAGGTGGTACTACACCCTCGGTCAAACTCAGCGTTCTTGGAAGCGGTAACGTAGGTATTGGGACTACAACTCCTGGTGCGCGTCTACATATAGCCACTGATTCGAGCCTCGTAAATACATTGCAGACCTATGACGGTGATACCACAGGAGAAGGCTTGGTCATTAACGCCTATGACGCTGGAACAGCTGATAACTCGACACGAACTGTCGACATTGGCGCCCTCGGTGTGACTGCCGGTGGTGGCCAACTCAGGTTCCTCACTGCGGCATCGGGCAATGGAGCAGCGGCAGTAAATATGATTATCAAGAGAGACGGTAGCGTAGGCATCGGGACGACTGCTCCAGGAGCGAAACTCAATGTTGTGGATTCAACCGATACTTGGGTGTTGGGCGGGTACTCGGCAGCGCGAGCACTAAATAACGGAGTTCGATATAGAGCCTACGACAGCGTACAGCAGTTCATTGGTGAAATTCGATTTCAGAGTCAGAACGGAGCAGACAACACTTCAAACGCCACGATTTCGACCGGCAACGGCGCCGGAGGTGCAACCGACGTTATGACTCTCACGAGCGGCGGAAATGTCGGTATTGGTGTATCACCGGGCCAAAAACTCAGTGTCGCGGGCACCATTGAGTCCACTTCTGGTGGCTTTAAGTTTCCGGATGGTAGTACACAGACGAGTAAAAGTAGTATGACCCTAGTTGGTGCTGCGAGCGGGACAAGTACCACGGCATCTGACGTTACAGTTTCGCAATTTACCATCCCAGCTGGAATGACCGTGCTGGATACCTTAGTCGTCTATTATGAGCTGGAAGAGGTCACTAGCACCATAAGCAACGTGAGACTGGAAGACGTAACTGACGGGAGATCGCTTATATCGATTTGTGGAGGCACTATTAGTGCGAACACATCCGTATTTGGAACTGTTGTTATTAGGCGAAAACAATCGAGCGATACGACGTCTGTTGCTTTAGATAATTGTGGGATAGATTCTGGTACTACAAGCTCGGGTGCAAACTCCAATACACTTTTATCTACCGGATGGTCCAGCTCTTGGACGATTGGTCTTCGTTTGCTAACTGGAGTCCCATCGGGCGCAACCTTCAAATACTCTTATTCAGTTTATATGGCTAAAGGACAGTAGAAGGAGCACCAACAACCCCCCATTTTCAAGTGACTTTACTTCGAAAGCGGCGTGCTATTTCGAAGTATGGTTGTTCGATCTCAAAAGTTAAGTAAAAACGATGACTTTTTTCTGCTAGGAGCCCGAGGAACGGGCAAGTCCCTAGAATTGAGATAGTAACCAATATCTCGTATTTAGATAAATTCACTGTATCTTGACTAAAAAATTTGCGAATAAACCAGCCTTTGGTCTTAAGTTTGGGGCGAGGAATCCGAATAGAA
Source organism: Oligoflexia bacterium (assembly GCA_023250675.1). Classification (GTDB taxonomy): domain Bacteria; phylum Bdellovibrionota; class Bdellovibrionia; order JABDDW01; family JABDDW01; genus JAHFAE01. The sequence continues at coordinate 4,552 of JAHFAE010000051.1, forward strand.
TACAAGTTTACTGCTGGACGTATGTTGGACGTAATTTGGTTGCCGCATTCCCTCATATTTGGGGGCAAGCCAAATGAACTTAATTAATGGAGCCTTTCCTAATGTCTATATTAGCCCGCTTTCGCAAGCCAGGAGGCGTTGACAATCTTGTAGCTCTTCTTGAATCGTGCATGCCTAAGAAGCGAGAACGCCTCTTAGCCGTGATCGACGAAGAAGACAAGAAATTTGGAAACAAAGTCAAAGCCAGAATATTAACCGCTGACAAGATCTTTAAGTGGGATCCACTGTTGATCAACGAAGTCACCTCTCGCATGAAACCCCGAACCATCGCTGTTTGCGTTAAAGGACTCGGTGAGAAGGCATTTGAAATAGCATGCTTGACCATGAGTCCGGTTCAAAAAAGAGAAATCAAAGAAATTTTGGAAACCATAAATCCAAACTCTGCAGAAATTGAATCAGCCTACATCATGTTGGTCGAAGAAACTCGAAAAGCTGAGACTGAAGGGTTGCTCTTTATTCCTATCGTTGAAATTGAAGAGCCCGATGAGGTTCCTCTTTTTCAAGAAACTCCAGTTAAGCAAGCCGCTTAATTATTGAGCTAACCATTTACCATTAGCGAACCTGCAGATTTACGCAGTTTTCTCCAACGTCTCCACCAGCTTTAGTTTGATCGCCGTCGTGAACCATGAATTGAATTCGGTAAGTATGTCCGGTTGCTAAACCCAAACGAGTAATATCCCAACTTACCATAGACGAGTAACCTTCACCGATTGAAGCAGCATTACTCGGTATAGGCACCCCTGCTCCCAAATTCCAATCGTTTTTTGCAGGGTTGGAATCCACTGCGATGGCCACTCGAGAAGGATTCACAGTCAAATCAACTGTCTTAACAGCTGATTTCCAAGTTCCGTATACTGCGGTCGGGCCAATGGCGATTCCACCGCTCTGCCAGTCGCCCGCAACGCTGCTCGGGTCAGTGGTGATATCTGTAACAAATAATGCCGGAAACATCGGTCGGCTACAGCTATCCTGCGCAGATGTTGAGCCCGGACATAGGGAAGTGTCAACGCCACCTTCTTGCGCATTTGCACCGACATGGGGATTGGTCTGAACACCTGGAATAGAGGAAAGACCTGAGGTCTCGTAATTCGAAGTAGAAGTCCCGGCTGCGGAAATAACGTTAACTTGCCGTACACCGAGTACCATTGCATGTTCGTCACTATACCAAATCGCAATAGAGTTCCCAGATACAAGAGAGATAGAACCACCTGGTGTAAAGGCCGCTAAAACATCACTTTCGTTAAAATCTATATTGGTCGCCGGATTGGAACTCATTCTCGGGTACCCAATTGTGCAATTCGTACTTGTGAAACTTATTGGAGGTGTTTCCGGAATCCCATCGCCAGTCTTCTCTACATTTGTAGCCCCTGATTCTGAATTTAAGTTCGGTGAAGAAACCGAAGAGAATTTATATTGGCCACAATTATTGTAAAAAGTAGCTAAACCAATAGCTAAAAAAAACAATGCGAACCCATAAACTTTAGTCAGATTTTTTGTAAACATACATTCAACCCCTCGACTTATTAAATCATGCAAAACTCAAGCCTGATAAAACCGATAAAAAGGCAATAGACATCAATAGTTGCCAAAGACTTAGGCGTTTGTAAAACGATTGGGCGGCTCGTCGCCTCTCTCTTTTTGTAATTCTCTGGATTCGGCAATCAGCGATTTGGAATTAAAAGCAATGGCTGCCAGTGACACTGTTCCTACGGCCATGGCCCAAACGCTTAAATGTTGAAGCGTAATTAAGTAGCCCGCAATGAGGGGGGCTGTGATCTGGGCGATAGAATGCAAAGACTGTGTCACACCTAAGACGGCCCCTTGCTCTTGTCTTGGAGCGTTTTGGGTAATTAAGCTTGTTAGCGAGGGTCTTAAAATACTAGATCCAAATGACGAGATCGTAATAAAAGCTAACAGGGAATAAATATTATAACTAAATCCGAGCAAGGCATATCCCATTCCCATAAACAAAAATCCAAATGTAGCCAGTCGCTTCTCACCAAATTTTTTTACTAACCTCCCTATAAAGCCACCTTGAATGATAATGCCAATGAGTCCTGCGTAAGCGAGAAGGTATCCAATTTCTTTGGGGCCAAATGGTTTGCCGAAATTCAAAAATCTTCTTTCTGAGAAAAGTGCAAAACCTGCAAAAAACATCGAGAACGAAAATGCAAATAAGAAAAATTGCACCAATAAATTTTTAAGGGCAGGATTTTTAAAAAAAGTAATCAATTGATTAAAATTCAAAATATCTAAAATACCTTTGGCTTTTTTAGAAGTTTGAAGTTCTTGATGGGAACTCACTTTAGGAAGCATAAACGTCGTGCCCAAAATACTTAAAAAAGACAAAAAAGCGGCCGCATATGCGGGGTACTGGTAGCCAAATTGAGAAAGAAATCCCGAAATGGCGGGCCCCACGAGAAATCCCAAACCAAAAGAAATTCCGATAAGACCAAAGGCTTTGGCTCTGTTCTCAGGTTTTGTGACATCAGAAATGTAAGCTTGAGCCAACGAAAGATTCCCAGCCGTTGCTCCATCAATAATTCTTGAAATAAAAATTACAAAAAGGGAATGAGCATTAGCTAAAACTAAAAACCCGATAAAGGTACCAATTTGACTGATAAGGAGTAGGGGTTTTCTCCCGACCCGATCAGAAATTTGGCCTAAAATGGGCCCTGAAATAAATTGGCAAATGGCATAACTGGCCACCAAAAGGCCGTACACAAAAGGCGTTCCACCATATTTCTCAGTATAAAAGGGGAGTAGGGGTAAAATAAGAGTGAGGCCTAAAACGTCAACCAATACAATTAAGAAAATGGCAAGGAGCGGTCGCTTCGATTGATCCATGCTATGAGATTAATAAGAATCTTAAACAATTGCAATATGTCTTAGTGAGCAGATTTGGCGTAAGTGAGACAAAGGTTATTCATTCGGCAACGACGACAAATCTTAAGATCAAAACGACTTGGACACTCCTTAGAAATCCCCAAGTGACATAGCGCGAAGTCAAATCGCGTGGGATCATCTGGATCAAGATTTTTCAGAGCATTAGTAATCTCAACTGCTGATACCCAAGAGCTGTCTATTCTTTTAGTAAATCCTAAGTGGCGAGAAATTCTTAAGACGTGAGTATCTACTGGGATAACAAGTTGGTCTCTGGGGAAGTCTTTCCAAATTCCCAAATCCATGGGTCCAGTCCCAGCAACCCATCGCAAAAATAGCAAAAGGCGCTTACAAGCGCTTTTGCCCGAGGGTTTGGGAAAGAAAAACCGAGGGCCTTTTGATTTTGGAATTTTGTAACCATCGGCAGGCAATCTTGTCATCCTGTCGGCAAAGTTTTCAAGTTTTCCTCGAATATCGCCATCATGGGGTTGGTCCCAGAAAAAATCTTCTAATGACCTGTACTTTCGAAGAACCTCACCTATCCACGAAAATAATATTCCTAAGTCTTCGGCCGTATTAAATCTATGTTTAAAATTTTTTGGAATAAGAGTTTTCCATCGTCGAGAAGATGTTTCTCTCAATTTACGTGCCGGAGACGGCCCCGTGATTAAAAATATTTTTTCTAATATATTTTGGATCTGCTTAACGTTTCCGTATGAAAAAACCGCTGTAATAAGAGCTGCCACTTCTTGGTCTTCTTTTTTTCTAAAGGTCAAAACTAGAGAAATAGGATCATTTTTGATTTCTTGAGATAAATCAAAGGACGACTCTATGGAGTTTAGTGCGTTGCGCATTTGGTCAATGCGATTGGGATCAAGCATTCGGGGGACTATACTCTTGATTTATAGTCCTCGCTATTTGAAAATAATGTCATGAAAAAATTCATTGGAATGCTCATCGTATTGGCCGTAGTTTTCATTGCCGTCGTCGTCGTCGGGGCAAAATTCTACGCCGAACCTGAACTTAAAAACCTCATTGAATCTAAAGGGTCAGAGATTCTTGGTTCTCCCGTCACCGTGGGTTCAGTAAAGATAGAATTTTGGCCCCCCATCTATATTTCAGTCCAAGGCTTAAGCTTTGAGCTTGGTTCTAATCAAGCCAAGAAGGCCCTAACGACGAGTGTCCTTATTCCCGTATTGAGAATTTCGTCTGATTTAAAATCTCTGATTCCTTTGAGACTAGCCGTATCTGTCGGTGTAGATAAACCGCACATTCGAATAAATTTGCCAAAAGACGCCGCAGTTGATCAGGTTCAACCTACTCCTGTAAAAACAGAAGCCTCGGGTAAACCGAGCGTTCTCCCCTTTGCTGTCAACCTTTTAGTTCAAGAAGCTGGGATTGAACTGGTTCGGGGCAGCGATTCTATCGAATTGACAAAATTTAACTTAAGCTCGGAGGTTTTAAGTCTTGTCGAACCCATTAAGATTACCGCTCAGAGCGAGATAAATGTTAATTGGCCTCCGCTCATTTTTAATGTCCCTATGAATTTAGTTACAAACCTTGAGGTCACAGAAGATAATTGTAAAGTGAGCATGAGTCAGCTCAACTTAGGTGGCCTTGTGGTGACTTTTCAAGGCAGCGCCGGTTTTAAAACAGAAGATCAAAAATGGGAATTTCACTTAGATGTCCCCAACCTCAAGTCTCTGCCTTCGATTTCGTCTTTTTTACCTGAGGGGCAATGGGCCGGAAAATTGCTTTCTAACGTAAATATTTATCGTCAGAAAGATCAAGACTGGAAGGCTAATGGAGATTTTAAAGCGCAAAGTATATTAGCCAATCTCAATTATAAGAAGACTGATAGATCGGCCACCGGAAATTTTGCTGCCGATGCTGATTTGATTTTTACCTATGATAAAACGGTTTCTTTTTCAAATATCAGACTGGCTGCACAACTATCAGAATTAAATTTAGCTTATAGCAATCTCTTTGCAAAGCCAAACGGGGTGCCATTGAGTTTTGCCATTGAGGCCAATGAAGCCAATCAGATCCTAGACATTAAGAAAGCAGATTTTGTTTTGGCTCGCTTTTCAGCTTCTGTTTTAGGCACTATAAATTCTGTAAAAGGGCAGCCTTCAAATCTGAAAATTTCAGTGCCGCGCAATTCCCTTTCGGGGTTTGAAAAGTTTTTTCCTTCACTGAGCGAAATGCCTTTGAAAGGTTTTCTTGAACTTCAAGCTTCAGTCAATGGTGATTTGCAAAATCCCGAATCATTGAATTTAAGTATTAACCCGTTGGTGTTAGAGAACGTCTCGGGTAAAGTTCATTGGAAAAGCGCTGATCAGTCTCTCTCTATTGATGGCCCCGTCGATGTTAATGCAAAAGCTGTCATAGTCGCCATAGGCCAAAATCTTGCGTCAGCAAATATTGATGCTCAGGCCGATTTGACAAATCTTGCCATAGAGGCTGGGCAAAACTTTAAGAAAAAATCTAATCAAATTCTTAAACTTAAAGTTAAGGCCAAACAAAAAAGTAATTCCATAGAAATTAGCCAATCAGTCGTAACGACCCCTGCGGGTAATATCTTGTTAAAAGGAAACGTGAGAGAACCTCAGTCACCCAAGGTGAACATAAACGTAAAAGCGCTTCAAATAGACTTACGACAATTGTCTATTCTTGGTCCGATTCTAGCGCAATGGAAGCTGGGTGGCCTCGCCCATTTAGATTTTAATTTGGCTGGAAACTATGATTTCAAAAAAGGAATTCAAGAAAGTTTATTGAGCCTCAACGGAAGTGCCGGTGCGGATATTCCTGAATTTTCTTATCATTCGGCGGCAGCTACACAGGCGGCAAATGAGAGCGAAACATCGCCTGAAAAAGCTCCTCCTCAAGCGATTTTACCCGACTGGCCTATTGTGAAGTCATTGGGCTTAGCCATGGATCTCAAATTAGGAAAATTAGCGTTTAATGATCTCAATGTATCAGGAATAAAATGGCAGGGGAAAATTGCCCAGGGAATATTAACAGGTAACGGCCAAATACAGGAGATTTTTGGAGGCAAAGTAGACATTGCCAAGTCACGCATTTCACTCACCGACGTGGCACCTAGCACAGAGATTTCAACTCAAATTCAAAACCTTGATTTAGCTAAAGCGCTTACCTGGGCTACACCTCAATGGAAAGATCTGGTACGAGGATTGGCAACAGGGACGGCCGAAATGAACATCGCCCATCCTTCAAGAAAAGACTTTGTTGAAAAAACGTCAGTGAAAGGAAATCTAAAAATCGCCAACGGGTATTTGAGCACTCTTCCCTTTGATCAATTCATAAATAAGAAACTTGCGACGATCCCTATGGTCGGCAATAAAGCTTCGGTCAATACAAAAGGGACAGCCATGAACATGGATTCGATTTTTGATTTCTCAGTGGGGCAGCTTAAATTAAAGTCTCTACATCTTTTAACACCTGAGAAAAATGAGTTACAGGCAAGTGGTTGGGTGAAAACAGATAAAACCATGGATCTTCGAGGTCAAGTATTTTTGGCCGACGCGCCTGTACAAGGCAGCGTGAGAGAAGCGAACTCCGATTCCACCGGGCGTTTGGTACTTCCTGTGCATTTTAGCGGCGGTGTTTTTAGCCCAGAGCTTGGAATCACAGATGAAACTATTAAACAAATAATGATCAAAACTGCAAATCTTGAAGCCGACAAAGCTAAATCTAGAGCTAAAAACGAAATCCAAAAGCAGATCGACTTGCAGAAAAATAAACTGCAAGACGAGGCAAAACAGCACCTTAAGGGAATTCTAGGCCAGTAACGAACTCAAATGATTTATAAGATTCTAAGGCAAAGCCAGATTAGTTAAGAATAATTTAAATCGCCATTAACCGAAAAACCCTCTCCTCTGGTCAAAGGTACACGGCTAGCCAGAAGGCCAGCCAGCAGTGCCGTAGCGATGGAGAGCGATTTTGAAGACGACACTTATGCTTCTTATGGCCCTACCGGGCCTCGCATTCGCCCCCAAACCCAATGCCGTTGACCGGGCGAATACTTTAGAACTCATAAAAAGAGCAAATGGCAAACTTGGCAAGGAGCAAAAAACAGACATTAATATTGTTTCTAAATTAGAAGAACTTCCAAAAGACAAATCTTATAAACTAAGTGGAGTACTTACTTTAGACACTTCAAGCACATTAGCGCCGGGGGCCTCAAGCTCTGCAGGCGAAGGTTACTCACAGTCCGGTTTGTACCGTCTCGACGCTCAATTCTCACTCCCTCAGAAATGGGCGGTCACAACTCGTTTGGGTTATTCGAAAGAATACTCATACGTCTTGCCCGATGGATCCGATGGTGGATTTATCGACACGGGGTTGGGGATGACAAAGGCTTGGGGAGAAGTGGTAAAAAACTTGGAGCTTTCGTCATCTCTTAACCTAACATTCCCTACTTCTAAAGACTCACATCAAGCTGGAATGAAAAGTGCCGTAGGTTTGGGATTCAAAAGTGATTTAAAGATTAAGAGATTTGATTTTATTTTAGGGCCCAGTATCACCCAACTTTTTCACGAATATATCACCCAAGACAATGGAAAACTCAACGTGGAGCGCTCGGTAAAGATTCTTCTTGAAATTGATTATTTAGTGACCGAACGCTTAAGCGTCTCGACAAGTTTTATTCCGATACATAGCTGGACATACTTAGGCACAACTCGCGACAAATATATTCTTGATTACGAATTGGATTACAAGATTTCAAATACGTTAAGCCTCGCAATTGGTTTACTCACCGATGCTTCGGCTCTTAAAGATAATGGGATTGACTATAACTATACTTTTTATGATCAAAACCAAACCGCTGGCTATTTTGACTTAGCGGTAAGCCTATAAGAAAGAGGGGGATAAAAATGAACACTAAAAGACAGGGAGTTGCCATACTCAGAGTTCACAGCCAACTCATAATGCTTATCGGCATATTCTTATCTCTTTTGGCATTAATACTCACCACAGGTTGCGCGAAAAAGAAAAATGATATTTCAACGGTGAGCACCGACGCTTACCTAGACAAGTCCGATATTACGGGGTGTGACCCGGGCAAAGAGTCAGTAAAATGTTCTAAAACGTTTTCTGCTGTGAAAACATTTATGAACGCCAATGAAGAACTGGATAACTCAGGGATTATTCCAGGTTTTCATGCTGATCTGGGTTACGTGCAATTTTCAATAACTGAAAAAGAATTGCAAGTTAAGCGAGTGGGGGAGATCAATCGCACTCCTGATAAAAACACTTTGGTTGCCGCGTTTCCGATCACAGCTCATTTTGATATTATTCGTGAACGAAATGATTTTGGTGAAGAGACGAATAAAACCGTTGAAGACACAAAAAAACCGTGGGACCAAAGAAAGTACATCAGAGTGGACTGGGGCACAAACCTGGTCAAGTCAACAAGTATCGCTAATATTTTCAGTACTTCTATCGAAGAAGAAGGGGCCCAAGTTGTTTCTCCCCTGAAAAAAAATGGGTCTCTTTTAAGTTTTGACGTAGATGCCTCAGTGACCAAGAAAGAATTTGACCCTATGGACGAAAATGAAGAACTAATGATTGGGAGTTTTAGGGCTCACATCAAAAATTCATTTTTAGAAGTAAAGCAAACTGATTATCGCCCTTATGAGATGTCAAATTCTGATTTTGCACGCTTTGGGTATTTTAGATCTTATGAAGATTTTATTAATCCAGGAAAAGGCAAAACCGTCTCTGGCCGAAAGTTTTTTGCAAATAGATTTAACGTCTGTGAAAAATCCGTAAAAACATCGGGGCTTAGTTGCACAACAAATAGAATTGTTTACACCCTTAACGAAGGATTTCCTGAAGAATTCAAAGCTGCCGCTCGAGACGTAGTCGCGGCGTGGAATAAATCCTTTCAAAAAGCATTAGATCGTACCGATCAAATCGTAATCTTAGATGAAAGCGTTCAACCGCAAATTGGTGACACTCGCTACAATATGATCGCAGCTATTGAGGAGAATGTACCCACGGGGCTTTTAGGGGTGAGTCAGACCGTGAATAACCCAAACTCTGGAGAAACCTTGGCCGCGCGGGCCTCGGTGTACTTGGGAACAGTAAAAGTTGATGCCGGGGACGCAGGAGAAAAATTTGATATTCTTTTGGGGGGTGGTGGCGGAGCAGTTATAGGTAAGGGCACAGGAGTCGACGCAGGCGTAGGCGCGAGTATGGGATCCAATTCTTCTGCCAATGCACTTTCTATTGCCGTTTCAACCCTTAATTTAAGTAACATAAGTTCATCCCAGGTCGTAAAAAACTTAAAATTGCGAAACCAGTTGTTAAAAATGAAGAACTACAAACTGTTTTCACCTATTTACTCAAAAATTAATTCTAATTCTGTTAAATCCATCATGGATCCTTACGTGCATAAAGAATCAGCAGGGCACGCGATCTTTAGGCGGCAACAAGCTTTTTCACTTTTTACTCCCAGGTACGATGTAGACGACAATGCTTGGAAACCCAATTCCCATATTCAAGATCTCAAAATCGAAGACGCTTTGACTTTTGGTAAGGCCAGCCAAAAATCAAGAATCAAAATGCTTAACCAAGAAGCCGAGGGAATTCACAACTCTGACTTTATTGAGCCAGCTATCGAACTTTATATTAAAAAGTTCATAATCCAACATGTCGGTGAACCCAAAGATCAACTACGCGCGAAACTTGAAGCAGAAGTTCGTTACCTGGTTTTTTACACCACCCTCATTCATGAGATGGGTCATAACTTTGGATTAAGGCATAACTTCGCTGGGTCCAGTGACAAGAAAAACTATACGGCTAAGTACAATGAGCTCGAAGCCCGAAGGCAAGATCTCATTAAACATGATCCTACTAACCCCAAAATTGCTGAAATAGCCCTTGAAGAACAAAGCTACGATTTTAGTTCAGTGATGGATTACACAGGTAGTTTTTATGAAACCCGGGGGGGCACGGGACCCTATGATGACGCAGCCATTCGTTACGGTTACAATACCAGCATTGATCGAGATGGGGACCCCATCGCAGGAATTGTTCGTGGATATAGGTTTTGTACAGACCACGAAGTCGGCGAGGACCTCTTATGCCAAAGATGGGATAAGGGTACTAATAACGCTATGACCCTTAATAACTTGATTGCTAACTATCACCGCAACTATGTGTTTAGAAATTTTAGACGAGATCGGGCCGAGTTTGGAGATGTGGGAGTTTACTTTAGGAATATTTTAATACGCAAAATGCTCCCGATCAGACAAGTGGCCGACGAATTTTTGTATCAATTGATCACTTCTAAAACTGTGGCCGCAGGTCAAAATCAATGTGATCTAAAATGGCTAAAAGACTCAGTTGATACAAACGAGGTGGCCAACCTCTGCGACCCCGCTGTCGCGGGAAAGTACGCACAATTTGGAATTGATTTTAGTGATTGGTCACAACTTGTTTATCTTTTGCTTAATGATGATTTTTCTGGGTTTAGAAAAAGACAAAATGAGTACCTCCCCAATGGTTTTGCTGATCTCTTGTGGGCTAATTATTTAGCTTCAAACTTTTTTCAAGAAGTTATTGGCACTCCTCAACCAGGCCTCTATTTACCCGTTTCGGGGGCTGGCGGTGTAGCCGAACTTGCCGTGCTTCCTAACGTGGATGGCGATGATGAAGCTAAGGTTAAGGCGTTTCTCTTGAGCCAGGGTTTAACCGATGCAGATGCTGCAGCACAGGCTGCCAAATTAAAGGCAAAGATCGTAGATCTAAAACCCGGCCCTCAAGCAAAGTACTTAACGTCACAGTTGACCCAAGACGGCAGCTTTAAGCGTATTGAAACCATGGGATTTGTTTTTGATAAGCTCGCGGCCATTATCATCATGGGTGCAAGAGGCTTACCCATTGAAAAGTATCAAGAGATCAGTCTCAATTTAAATACCTTCTTTGCGCCTCAAATGAAAATGCTGACCACAGGTTTGATGAATTCTCTTGTCAATGAAAACACAAAAATTTCCATGCAAACTGTTGTCAATCGATCAGGAGAAGAAGTAGATGCGGTCTTGCCTGCGGCGTTAGATTTAAATACAAAAGCTTACGGAGTATTGACGGCGGCTTCTGATTTTATTTCTGATCAGAACCGTGAAATGGCAAGCAAACTTCGAGTTTGCTCGGCTGATGATGTTTGCCCTGACTTTCCGGGCAACACAACACCTGCTGTGGGTTTTAGGGGCCCCGACGCCGGGTCTACATTTAAAGCACTTCAAGTTGCAAGTGGTGATAGCATTGCTTTTACAATGATTGAAAAGGGAGATTCTATTTCTAAAGAGCGAGATCAAGCCATGAGTGACATTGGTAACGTCAATGATCTTGTAGGTGCTTTAAATAAAATCTTAGCCGGTGGAGCTGCAAAAAACAGAGCTGAAGCCTTAAATAATTTACTCGCCCAAAAGGCACCCGCCCTTGGCGAAAAACTTGCTGGCGCCATCGGCACAGGAAGCGATAGTATTTGGACCCTTATTATGTCTCAGGGGCAAGATCTAAAAAATGACAACCCCAGTGTTCTCTTGAATATCCGATCCCAATTGGGTGGTTTTTTAGAAAGTATTGACGCCACAGTTAAATCAGATCTTGAAAAGCAACCTGAAGTATTGGCTCAAGTTCAGGTTTTGCTTGTGCCCGTTGAAAATGACATGCTCAACGTGAATTCGTACTCGGTGCGAATTGTGGCTTCTCCAACTATCAGAGACAACGATACAGCGGCACTAAGACCTATTGAGGCCGATGCCTATTTTGTTAGAAGTGTGATGAAGTCTATGGGCAATCAGTAAGTCGCGCTCTTATAGCGCATCTCTAATTTGTTTTAATGCGGTGACCAGATCGGTCACAGGGAGTTGGCAATGACGATTTTCACAAAAATAAAAAGTGGTCTTGCCATCGACTTGTGGCCGACTTTTCAAAAGAGAAATTCGGTAATTCTTCAGGTTATCCTCAAAAACCGCAGCAATAATCAAGTGGGGCTCAAAATTTTCTCGCACTTTATGAGCGGCCGTTTGTATTTCTGATTTAGAATTACTTGAAATCACAAATTGCTTTGATTTTTTTGACTTCCAACCTAAAGCGAAAAGAAGGCAAGGAAGGGCTTGGGGATATTTTTCAAGCAAAAGCGAAGCTCCTTCAAATATTTTGTCCACAAACATTTGAAAATCACCGCTTAAAGTAAGATCCATAATTCTGAATAAATTTAGAGCCGAAACAGAATTCGCACACGGAGTAACTCCATCTTCCCAAGTTTTTGAACGGGTGATCAGGAGTTTATCCTTTCCGTCGCTGTCAAAATAGCCCCCTTGTTCTTGATCCCAAAATATATTGTTTTGTAACTTTTGAATTTCCAGAGCTCTCTTTATCCAAATAGAATCAAAAGACGCTTCATAAAGATCAAGGCAAGCTTGAATGAAATGGGCATAGTCATCGCAAAGACCAGAGTGGCGACTTGTGCCAAGTCGGTGACTGCGTAGAAGCTGTCCGTTATCAGTACGCATTTTAGTTAAAATAAATTCGGCTGCCCCCGCGGCTGCTTTTAAATACCGGTCGTCGCCAAAAACATGAGAAGCCCGAGCAAATGCTGAAATCATTAAAGAACTCCAGCTTGTCAAAATTTTATCGTCCAAATGAGGTCGAATTCTTTGACCCCTGATTTTTTGGAGTCTATCTAAAATAGTTTGGACGTGAGGACCTGGTAGGGGCTCACAAAGGCTTGTTGAAAAAGTGCTATCTTCTGATCCACCAGTTTTAAGAAAGAAAATATTTCCAGTTAAAGCTGGCGGTAGATTTTGAGACTTAGCCTTCATTTCATCGCCAGTGTTATGGGCGTGAAAGTTTCCAGATGTAGTTACCCCAAAGGTATTCTTAATTATTTCAAGCTCAGGAGGGGCTAGAATTTTCTCTAACTCCAAAAAAGACCAAACATAGAATTTCCCTTCGATACCCTCGCTGTCCGCATCTTCTGCTGAATAAAAACCGCCATCGGGGCTCGTCATGTCTCTTAAAACATAGTTAAAAATTTCTTGGGCTGTTCGAGCGTAATCATAGTTTTTTGTAAGTTGAAAACCTTCTGTATAGGCCATTGCCAAAAGAGCATTGTCATAAAGCATTTTTTCAAAATGGGGGACGAGCCAATTCTCATCTGTGGAATAGCGATGAAATCCACCGCCCACTTGATCAAAGATGCCGCCTCGGCGCATGCAATCTAAAGTTCGAGTGATTATTGTCAAAGTTTTTGAATTGGGATTTTCCTTTTGATGGCGAAGTAAAGCCATAAGTCCCAGAGCCGGTGGAAATTTAGGGGCCTGACCCAACCCACCATTGACAGGGTCAAATCGGCTTTCAAAATAATGGGCATAATCTTGAAGAGCACCAGCGAACTCGGTTGTTTCAAAAGGTTTCTCAGAAGTTTTTCCAGAACTCTTCAAAGACGAATTGCTTTTAAGAAATTCGTAAACCCTTTCTCCGCCAGCCTGTATCTCATCTTTTTTGGTCAGCCAAAGTTCTTGAATGCGTAAAAGTAAATCTTTGATTTGTTCGTGAGGAATAAAAGTACCGCCCCAAAAAGGTTTACCGTCGGGCGTTAAGATCACGGACATGGGCCATCCCCCATGACTTGTCATGGCTTGAACAGCGCTCATGTATAAACTGTCAACATCGGGTCTTTCTTCTCGATCCACTTTTATAGAAACAAAGTGAGCATTGAGAATTTCAGCCACATCTTCTTTTTCAAATGAATCGGTTTCCATGACATGGCACCAGTGGCAGGTTGAGTATCCAACAGATAAAAAAATCAATTTGTTATTCTGAGAAGCCTCTAAAAATGCTTCTTCACCCCAAGGGTACCACCAAATAGGATTATTTTTATGTTGAAGGAGGTAAGGACTGATCTCTTTTTCTAAACGATTTTTTGACAACGATTATCTACTTTCTTTTTGATATTTCAAATTGATGAGCAGCGATTCCACCTTGCAAATTATAAACGTTTGTAAAGCCAGTTCGTTCTAAAAATGAAGCCCCAAAGAGTGACCGCACACCGTGCGCACAATAAATTAAAATTGGAGTTTGTTTGTCTGGGGGAAATTTGTCAGTATTATTTTGAAGTTGATCGATGGGAATAAGCACTGCGCCTGGAAGAGCGCCCGTTGCGAATTCTTCTTTAGTTCGAACATCTAAGACAAATGTATTGGATTTTTTGAGAAGGTCTTCAGCTGGACCTCCGACTACATTTTTGATTGCCACAAAACTCCCTACTTTGCGCGTCAATAACAATTATTTAGTGGACGAATTCCCTCAAATCTAGCGAAAATTTAGATACATGCACCTTTTTGAAAGTATTCTCGAGTTTATCTTTTTGCACCAGACAATGATGATTGAAATTGTAATAGGCCTCATCTTAGCCACGGTCATTATGTGGCTGTTTACCAACTTAAATCAAGAAGCTGATAAATCCTTAGACGATACGAAAATCAAAGACATAGAGATGGCGTTGAAGAGAGTATTAGAAGGCACGAACACCCACATTTCAACTGCAGCCCACGCGGCAAGCCTTATCAAAGATGACGAGGATGATCAGGGCCACGGGTCACTTACAGGACAAAGCGGTATTGCAACGATCGGGCCCGCGCTCTCAACCCCAGGTGGGGGCGCCCCCAGTGCGGTAGAATTGGCAGAGCTTACCAAGCTGAAATCTGAGATGGAGCTCAAAGCAAAAGAGATGACTCAACTTCAGGGTGCTTTGGCCCAAGCTCAAACTGAATTGACCAAAGTAAAAGAGGCTCCTGCTGGTAATGCTGACCCATCAAAATCTGCCGCCAACACTGAGGAGATTCAAAAGCGTATTCAAGAGTTGGAATCCCGTTTGGCTGAATACGAAATCATCGAAGACGACATTGCCAATTTGAGTTTATATAAAGAAGAAAATGTCAGGCTTAAAACCGAGATGGAAAAAATGAGAGGTAAATCTACACCTGAATCGGTGATGAGCTCTAATACTGAGGTGGCTCCTAGCTCTCCTAGTGCTGGTCCTAACGTAGCTTCCTCGGGCACGGGCACAAACACCAGCACCGTTCCAAGCGTTGCTCCGAGCACCGCTCCAGAAAATTCCGCGACCACTCCTGAGGCCCCAAAAGTAGACGGAAATGAATTGTTAAAAGAATTCAATAACACTGTGGCAGCCTCGGCAGTGGAGCAAACTACCACTACAGAAAATAAAGACAATGGCGAGAAACTCATTGCAGAATTTGAGAGTTTTGTAAAAGGTGGAGGGTGATGAACCTTTCCGTTTTCGTTTTGCTCACGTTAGTCTTTTTACCGACCTCCTATGCCAGCATTCCCGATTCAAAGAGAACCGCTTCTATTGAGCGGGTACTAAACCAAAACGATGAATATAAATTTACTTATCTTAAAACTTTGGGCCCTCAAGTTTATAAAGATTTACGACAAATCACCTTTGATTCTAGACGAGAACTAGATATTCGATGGAAAGCTTTTATGGCCATGGTCCGTATCGGGGAAAAGGAATCCATGCCCGAAGTACAAAAGGCTTTGAAGAGTTCTGAATGGTACCTCAGAAATGCCGCTCTTCGTGTTTTGCCGGCCCTTGACGCAAAAGAAGCTTACACTGCGGCTTTGGGTGCATTGAATGACTCAGCCCTTGTAGTAAGAACAGCGGCTGTGGACACATTGGCCCTTGTTAATAACGCAAATTGCAGCGATAAACTTTGGATTGAGCTCTACCAAAAAAGAAATTACATTGGCGAACAAAGTCTTTGGATCAGACGCCACATCGTCGAGGCCTTGGCAAAAATTGCTGTCAAAGGCAGCGAAGAAAAATTTGTAAAGGTTTTAGATGATAAAGATAAAACCTTGTACTCACCTGCCATCAAGGGTTTAGAGCGAGTTACTGGGAAAAAGTTTGGCTCATCAGATATTCCTCCAACACATCTTCGATTTTATTGGAAGAAGTGGTTTGTAGAAAATAAATCTAAAGAAATTTAAGGCGCGCCCTCCTTTCCAGCATGTTGTTTAGCCAGAACTCTTTCCATTTCAAGAAAGCGGCCTACTCGGTACAAAATAGATAATTCTTCTAAACCATTTGAC
>JAHFAE010000140.1 GCA_023250675.1 Oligoflexia bacterium
ACAACACAGCAGTCGGGTACAATGCTCTCTATTTGACAACAGGCAGTGGTAATACGGCTCTTGGCAAAAATGCTGGTTATCCTAGTGGAGGTAGTACGAATGCTCTCACTACGGGAAGTAACAATACTTTCATTGGTAATTCAAGTGGCCCGAGTTCAGATGGTACAATAACTGGTGCAACAGCGATTGGTTACCAAGCCATTGTTGCAACTAGTAACTCTCTCGTTTTAGGTTCTTCGTCAACTTTTGTAGGAATTGGAATTTCTTCACCGACTGCACGGTTACACATCCCAGCTTCGAGCAGCACTGCCGGCACAGCGCCCATTAAGTTTGCAACCGGCGTATTGATGACCGCCCCTGAAGTCGGCGCTATTGAGTATGATGGGACAAACCTCTTCTATACGAATGCAAACAGCACTCGCATCGCATTAGCTGTAGCCACCCAAGGCGTACTTACTTCTAACAAAGTGGTGAGAACAAATGGTCAGGGCCAAGTCTCAACTGCAACTACTACAGATACAGAAATTGATTACTTAGCGGGTTTAGCGGCGACTTGTGGTGGAGTTATTTACGGTAACGGAAATGCTAATCTGAGAACCTCTGCAGCTGGAACTTCGGGTCAAGTTCTGACGTCTGCTGGAACAGGCGCACCCTATTGGACGACGGCCACAAGTTCAAACACTGCGAGTACCATTGTCCAAAGAGACCCCACCGGAAACTTTAATGCAGGCTCTATTTTCGCTACAGGTGTAGGAATTGGAGTAACGGCACCTGGTGCATACTTAGAAATTAAACCAACCTACGCTGGGACTACTACAACCAATCTATTTTCAAGTCGTACAAGCTTAACTTTAAACATGGCCTCAGGAACAGTTACGAATTGGTACGGTTCCTACATAACTGCGCCTACTATTACTACTGGAACATTTATAAATAAATATGCATTGGTTACTGATACCGGCGCAGGGAATGTTGGAATCGGCACGACAATCCCCACTGCAATGTTAGACGTAAACGGTCCTGTAAAATTAGGTTCAACTGGTACGGCAATCACTGCTGCTGGCGTCTGCACAACACCCTCTTTCGCTTATTCCACCGGCGTCTCTACCAAAACATGTGCGGGGTTACCTGCTTCAACGGACGTTGCCGTTTCTTGTTCAGCTTCAGCAGACTTTACTTCACCGGGCACCACTGTCATTTATGCTAGGGCAACTGGCACTGTTGATTTACTTGCAGTCAACTTGTCTACGACGAATGGAAATGCAGTAACACTAAAATGTATGTGGATGCAGTAGCCGCCGCCCAAAAAATAGGCGTCTTTCATGCGTTGGTGCATGGTGGTTATCGAAATCACACCCACTTCTCAGCGTGCAACAAAAAATGACCCAACGGAATGACTTGAACATTCTTAATTACCTTTTGTTCGGTACCGCCATAAATGAGAAAAAGCTTTGCCTTCGGGTAGTCTTTCTTAAATTCTAATAGCCCGTCAAAATCAGTATCTCTCAAGCGAGAACTTGATTTGACTTCGATGGCATGAAACCCGCGCTCACCATACAAAATAAAATCGACTTCTATGTGATCTCTTGTGTGCCAGAAATTGATTTTATAATTCCAATCCAGGTACTCGTTGCGAGCTAGTAACTCTTGATACACTAAGGTTTCAACTGAAGGCCCACGAATTTCTTCTTCAGAATCTAGTGGCCCACGCGGTCGGAGTTGGTTAAAAACTCCTACGTCAAAAAAATAAAATTTTCGATGTTTAATCAACTCACGCTTTGCCCGCAGCGCAAAGACATCAAGGGTGTGCGCTAACAGCAGATCTTGCAAGAGATCAAAGAAGTTATTAACCGTTTTTCGTTCTACCGCGCAATCAGCACTTATATTTGAATAATTGAGTACCTGGCCTTGAGAAAAACTTGCAGCTTCTAAAAACCTTGAAAAAGAGCCAAGATTTCTGACTAAACCTTCTTGTTGCACCTCTTCTCTAAGGTAGGCCGCTATATATGCAGCTAGATAGCTACGATAGTCCTCTCCAAGATAGGCTTCAGGCAGTAGCCCTGTTTTTAGAGCTCTTTTTAAATCAAAACGACTACCCAACTCCAAAGCTGTCAATGGGAATGCGTGTTGCATATAAGCCCTGCCGGCAAGCAAATTAACTCCAGCACTTCTAAGCTTGCGGCTGCTGGAGCCTGTCAGTACAAATTTTAGTTTACGCTCTTCAATCAGGTGATGAACTTCATCTAGTAAGGGTGGGATTTTTTGAATCTCATCAATCATGACCCAACTTTTGTGGTTGTCAGGTATTAAATCAGTTAAGCGAGAGGGATTAGCTAACAAGGATTGGTAAGTTTGATCTACGAGTAGATTAACATAAATGGAGTTTTTGAATTCATTCTTAATAAAATAAGACTTACCCGTACCTCTAGGACCAAGAAGAAAAAAACTGTGCTTTGTTGGGTACCTAAACTTTCTGGCAATCATAATTCCATTATTTCATAAAAAATGGAATTATCAATTCCAAAATTTAGCAAGCCCTAGCCATGGGTCGAGAATTGACTGATACTGGTAAAATATCATGAAACAAGTTTCAAAATATCTGATCTTTTAAACCGATAATCTTTGCCTTTGGGTTCCGAAAACAGCGAGATGTTGACAGACCCCGAGCATGGTATATACTAGTATATACCATGCTCCTTTACAGATTAGCGTCGGCTTTTGAAAAAGAAGAAATTGATTATGCCGTTGTCGGTGGCCTTGCCGTGGCTCTTCATGGGGTGGTCAGAAGCACAATTGATCTGGATATCATTATAAAGTTTACTTTGTCTAATTTTATTAAAGTTGAAAAGGTATTAAATGAATTAGGTCTTGTGGCTAATCTTCCCCTCGTAGCTCGCGATGTTTTTAATTACCGAGAAGAATATATTAAAAATCGAAATCTCATTGCGTGGAGCTTTACCAACCCGGCAGCTCCCGTAGAGGTTGTTGATATCATCATTACCCATGATCTTAAAAACATGAAGCGTGATACTTTGAGGATTGGTCGTCACCTCGTTAAAGTTATTGGTGTTACAGAATTGATTAAGATGAAAAAAGAAAGCAATAGACCTCAAGATAGAGAAGACATTAAAGCTCTCATGGAATTAAAAAAATGAAAGGTGTACAGAAATTCACTAAAGAATACCTTGAGTATTGTAAATCTCTGAAGCTAGAGGAGATCGTACAGTTTATCGATGACTTTCAAAAACTTTACTATCAAGCTAATAGCCAATCAAATTCTAAAAGCAAATCTAAACTCATCAGTATAAAGATTCCACAATATCTATTAAATTCATTCAGGACTAAAGCCAAATTAATGGGTATCCCCTACCAGACACTTATTAAACGTCTCATGGAAGAGTGGCTAATAAAATCTGGGTGAGAAAAAGCCCCCGGTTTTAACCAGGGGCCTCATTGACTAAGAATGACTACTTAAAATTATCGTTTCAACTGTATGACTTCAGCCAATAACTCATCAGTGGTTGTGATGGTCTTAGCGTTAGCTTGGAATCCTCTCTGATTTTGAATCAAATTGACGAACTCCAGGGCCAAATCAACAGTGGAACGCTCTAAGCTCTTGGAGAAAATCTTTCCGCGGCCCCCCATATTGGCTGAACCAATTGATGGTGTGCCAGAATCACGGGACTCCTTGAATCGATTACTCCCCACTTTAAACAAATGCTCTGCCGAATCAAATCGGGCAAGCACAACCTGCGCAATGTCTTTGGCTTCACCATTACTGTATTGTGCAGTCAAATTGCCCGTGTCGCTGAAGGCAAGATTGGCAATTGTACCAGCGCTGGACCCGTCTTGCTTCCAAGCTAGCATGTCGCTTTCTTTACCATACTGAACCGTTCCCATGACACCTTTACCCTTGTTAGTTGTAATGGCATCACCAAAATTAATATCAATTTTTTGATTGGGTATAGCCCCGCCAGCAAAATTATAACTAGACTTGGTTTCTTGTTGAGTGTCCAACTTGCCATCCACTGTAAATGTCAGTCGGCCTGACGATACCTCTGACATTTTTCCTTCCATGCCACCTGAAACCTCTTTACCGTCACATAGACCGTGCCAATCCCAAGTGCGCTCAGCAGTCTTCACAAAGTGCATGGTCATTAAATGTTTATTGCCTTGTGAATCGTAAATCTCAACACCTGTTGAGTATTGAGAAGTCTCATTGGGCTTTTCTATATTAAAAGCCTGGCCAATAGTATAGCGGCTATCTAAGTTGGCTGTGACTTCTAATTTTTTAGTAGCGTGCGCAGCCGTAATAGCTTTTGGAAGACGAATATCGGCCATCAAACTTGTAATTCGACCATCGGTCTCAGCTTGAAAACCCTGAACGCGCTGGTTATCGTTTGTGACGAGATAACCCTCTTTATCAAAGTGCAGAGAGCCATCGCGAGTATAAGATTGACCATCAGACCCGCGACAAACAAAATAACCATCACCTTGAATGGCTAAGTCTGTGGCGTTCTCCGTAGAATCCACATTACCTTGTAATAAAACTGGATTTACAGCGCCGACGTGAACGCCGCGCCCAATTTGATTACCACCTAAAACGCCTTTTAGGTTTCTGGCTACAATGTCTTGAAACTCTGCGCGACTTGCCTTAAAGCCGGTGGTATTGGCGTTGGCAATATTGTCACCGACAACGCTTAGGGCTTCACCTTGTGCGGCGAGCCCGGATACTCCGGTAAATAATGAAGATAAAACTCCCATTTCGACCTCCTGTCGTATGGCGCGGTGGCAGTCCGTCCACCTTCGCCTCAAGAGGGCCCCCTCTAATGAGGACCAGCCCTATTTTACAAAATTACAGTGCTATCAATGTTCGTAAATACATTCTCCT
>JAHFAE010000141.1 GCA_023250675.1 Oligoflexia bacterium
CCAACGTAGCATATAGTGCTGGAACGCCGTGGCCTTTTCCTAAAACAAAATGATCTCGCTCGGACCATTTGGGGTTCTTCGGGTCATGATTCATTTCGCTAAAAAATAAAGCGGTCACGATATCGATGGCCGAAAGACTACCACCCGGGTGGCCACTCCCCGCCTCTGTCAGCATTTTTAATATGGTTTTTCTCGAATCGCGCGCTCGGGATTGAAGTTGGGGAATAGTAAGCTTTTGCATGGCCGTATTTTAGCCAGGTCTCTTGCGCCGTCAATGATTTTCAACTAGATTTCAGCCATGTCCAATTGGCGAAGCTTTAAAAAAGTGGAATTACACCGTCACCTCGAAGGTGCCATTCGAGTTCAAACCATTTTAGACGTAGCTGGGGAAGCTGGGGTGGATTTGAGCTGTGAGTCCTTAGAAGAACTTAGAGAAAAAGCCCTTATCCTCAAGCCAATGCAGAATCTAAAAGAAGTTCTAGATAAATTTTGGCTCTTTCAATCTGTCCTTGCCAACCCCTCGATCATTTCGCGCGTCGCCTATGAAAACTGCATAGATGCATATCATGATGGGATCAGAGTTTTAGAACTTCGATATTCCCCGAGTTTTATCAATCATAATCACCCTGAGCTTAATTACGATGTGATCCATGAGGCCATAGTCGGTGGTGTGAAAAAGGCAACTCACGAATTAGGCGGAAAGATTGCGGTGGGACTCATTTGCATTATCACTCGAGATCAACCATTAGCCGAGGCCGACAGAACTGCCGACTTTGCTATTAATCATCGAAAGTCGTTTGTCGGCTTTGACTTGGCCGGTGAAGAAGTTGGGTTTAAAAGTTCTCAATTTGTCAATTATTTTGAACGAGTTAAAAAAGCTGGCCTTAGAATTACCGTCCATAGTGGTGAGGAGGCTGTTGCCGAAGCTCCTCAGTTTGTAAAAGAAAGTATAGAACTACTTGGAGCCGAGAGAATCGGCCATGGACTTCAGATTATTCATGATAAAAAAGTTATTGACTTTGTAAAAAGTAGAAATGTTGTTTTAGAACTCTGTCCTTCGAGCAACGTGATTACAAATGCAGTCAAAGATCTCAAAAGTCATCCCATAAAGAGACTTATGGATCTAGGCGTTAGAGTGACATTGAATTCGGATGATCCCCATATTTTTGGCATTGACCTTACCAATGAGTATGAGGTTCTTGAACAGGAGTTGGGCTTTACAGAAAGAGATTTTGAAACCCTAACAAAAGAGGCCCTCGAGGCCACATTCGTCAATTCAAATGTGGTCCAGAGTGCTTGGGAAAAATAATTCACGGCTCTTGCCCTCAATGTCAATATTTGCTAGGTTATGAGCGGTTTTTGAAAGGTAAAATCCATGCCAAAAAGCAAAGTTCTCTTAATTTTAATATTAGTAACAGTTTTTATAGTTACTCTGAGTCAAGCTCAAGAAAATGGCGGAATCTATTCAGAACAATTCAGTAGAATATTAGCTAGCCCAAATGTTTCTGACATCACCACTGATATTGAAAAAATCTACGATTTAAAATGTGTTTTACCTAAAGAAGAAGATATTAAATGGACTTGCCTCAAAAGTTCCACATGCCTTTATAGACTGCCGGTGAATTGCGAATCAAAAAAAGCGGCAAAATTTGAAATTCTCATTACGGGTTTTGATAATGGTAAAACCAATGAAATCAAATCTGTAAAGATAACTGGACCCCACTGATCCCATGAACTTCATCCACCGCGCCAAATGGGTCTTTGATTCACCAAATCCAGATTTCTTAAGATCTATTGAAGACGGTGCCCTCGCTATTGACTCCAAAGGAAAAATACTACAGTCGGCAAAATTCGAAGAAGTTAAAAGAAAATTTCCTCAAGCCCAAATCAAAGACTACGGCGAAAATTCTGTAATCACTCCGGGTTTTATAGATTGTCATGTCCACGCCCCTCAATTTGAAATGATGGCTTCGGCCGGATACAGTCTTCTAGAATGGCTTGAAAACCATGCGTTTCCCACCGAGGCGAAATATTCTGACGATGATTACGCCAACGCCCGCTGGGGAGAATTTTGCCAAGGGCTTTTAAGATGTGGAACGACATACGCGGCCATTTATTCCACCTCCCACACCAAGGCCACTGAAAAACTCTTGAAAACAGCTGATAAAATGGGCCTTCGCGCCCATGTAGGTAAAATTTTGATGGATCGAAACGCTCCTCAAGAACTTTTACAAAACCCCCTTGAAGCGCTTTATGATTTAGAAAATCTAATTTCAAAATGGAAGGATCATGACCGTGTACGCCCGGCCATCACAATTCGGTTTGCCCCCACTTCAACTCCCGACCTTTTAAAAGCAACCGGTGAGCTTTGTCAAAAATATCCGACGCTTTTGCTTCAAACTCACCTCAGTGAAACTATTGAGGAAGTGAAATGGGTGAAAGAACTGTTTCCCAAATACAAGTCTTATACTTCAGTTTACGAAGAAAATGGACTTATTGGTGAGAGGTCACTTTTGGCCCATTGCCTTTATCTTGAGAGTTCAGAAGTTGAATTACTTAAGAAAAGTCATCTTGTGCATTGCCCGAGTAGCAATTTGTTTTTAGGTAGTGGGTTGTTTCCGTATCAGAAAATAAAATCTCAAGGTTTATCCATTGCCATGGGTTCTGACGTAGGTGCGGGTTGGGATTTGTCGCTCCAAAGTACGGTTCGATGTTGTTACGAATCTCAAGCTTTGCAAAAAACTTTTTTAAAACCATCTGAACTTCTCTACCTTATTACCCGGGCAGGAGCCAAGGCCCTCGGAAATGAAAATAACCTAGGTATGTTTGAAGAGGGTTACCTCGGTGATTTTGTCGTTCATAATCTCAAAGGGAGAGGCCTCGTCTACGAAAGATCAAAACGCAGCGAATCCCCCGAAGATCTTTTGTCAGCATTGTTATTTTTAGGTGGAGAATCTACCGTTCATGCCACTTATATTGGTGGCCATTGCCAATACGAAAAAGTCAAAAATGAATGAAGTCAATTCACCGAAGGTTCTAGCAATTTTGACGAAGACCTGGGGGTCCACGCCTCAACAAGCCGGCGCCAAAATGCAAATTTGGAAGGATGGATTTGCAGGAACTTTGGGTGGCGGCCAATTGGAATTCGAGGTGATTTCTAAAGCCAGAAAAATTCTGGCCAGCGAAGATAAAACGCTTGTAGAAGATTTTGTATTATCTCAAGACTTAAAACAATGTTGTGGCGGAAAGGTTCAAGTATATTTTGAAAAGCAAACAGCTCATAGAAAAGTTCTTTGTTTTGGCGCAGGGCATGTTGCTCAAGAGCTTTCAAAAGTTTTAGTTGGTACTCAAATTGAACTTCATGTTGTGGATTCAAGAAGTGAATGGGTTTCTCAACTTATGTTGCCGACGGTGGGTCACCTAGAAGAACCTCTCACCTTTCTAGAAAAACATGGAGGCGAATTTTCAGGAATTGCTGTGGTCATGACACACTCCCATGATCTTGATGAAAAAATTATCGACCGATTGGTATCAAGTCCAGAATTTGTGAATATTGGTCTTATTGGGAGTGATGTCAAATGGAGACGGTTTAGAGCTCGTCTTCAAAATACAAATCTTGCCGAAGAAATGTTAGAAAAAGTCCACTGCCCCGTGGGGCTTTTTAAAGGAAGTAAAGAACCACGAGAAATTGCCATAAGCATTGCTGGCCAAATATTAAAGTGGGTTTGGAATTGAAACCGTCGGCCCTTATTTTATCAGGCGGTAAATCAAGTCGCTATGGATCGGCGAAAGCCCTAATCGAAATCAGTGGTCAACCGCTCATAAGCAATTGGTTTTCTTTTTTTAACAGTATGGGAACCTGTAAAACTGCCGTCGTATTTTCTCATGATCTTGAAAATAAAATCAAAAATGAGTCGGTCATTTGGATAGAGCAAGAAAGTCCCGAACTCCCTCAATTTGCCTCTCTTTTAAGAGGTCTTCAAAAATTAAATAATGACAGTTTGTTAAAAGATGGGGTTTGGGTCACCCCGGTTGATGTTTTGCCTCCCTCCCATGAAACCGGTGATAAATTAACTAAGGCTCTGCAGAGTCAGCCACCCAAAGTGGCGCTGCGCCCCCATCATGTTTTAAAAAATCTTCGAGGACATCCCGTTTTTTTAAGTGCAGACTTTTGTATTAAAGTCCTCAAAATGAATCCGATGACTACAAGACTTGATAATTTGCTCAAACAAAATGAAAAGTTTGTCGTAGATGTTCCTGTCGACGATGATAATATCCTTTCCAATATTAATATTCCTGAAAGATAATATGCCGACTGTTTTGCACGATTGGTTGAGTTTACTTTTGCGATGGATTCATTTCATTGCAGGCATCTCTTGGATTGGCAGTTCATTTTATTTTATTTGGTTAGACAGCCATGTTAAACCGCCCCAACCCGCGAAACCAGGTGTTGAAGGCGAACTCTGGATGGTTCATAGCGGCGGCTTTTACCAAGTTGAAAAACGAAAAATTAAAGCAGGTGAAATGCCATCAACTCTCCATTGGTTTAAATGGGAGGCCACATTTACCTGGATAAGTGGTTTCTTACTGCTTGCTGTTGTTTACTACATGAATGGGGGAGCATATCTTGTTGATCCAACTATTTTTGCCGTACAAACTTCAACGGCGGTTTTGGTTGCTCTTGGAATTTTAGTTATTTCTTGGTTTGTATACGACCTCTTGTACCTAAGTGCTTTAGCTGAAAATAAATCCGCAACCTTCATCTCATTTTTGCTTTTAATCGGTACGTCGTTTGGGCTTTGTCATTTTTTTAGTGGCCGAGCAGCCTACATTCATATGGGTGGCATCTTCGGCACATTGATGGTTCTCAATGTTTGGGTCA
>JAHFAE010000052.1 GCA_023250675.1 Oligoflexia bacterium
TACAGACTCTAGGCAAAAACAACCGAACTCTGTTTTTGTGGCATTGAAAGGCCTTCAATTTGATGGGCATGAGTTTGCAGGTCAGGCCGCCGAAAACGGTGCATCTGTTCTGATCGTAGAAAAAAAAATTCCAAAAATCGCACCCGATGCAAGCATCATTGAAGTTCCGGATACTTTAGAAGCATTACAAAAATTTGGATCTTGGCATCGATCTCGTTGGCAAGGAAAACTTGTTACACTGGCAGGGAGCAACGGCAAAACCACAACAAAGGAATTTTGCCAAACTATTTTAAGGCAAAAGTTTCCCACTTTAGCTACCCTTGGTAATTTAAATAATCACATTGGTGTACCGCTGACTTTATTGGGTCTTCGCAACCAACATAAATTCGCCATTATCGAGATAGGAATGAACCATTATGGCGAGCTCAAAGATCTGACTATGATGGCCATGCCCGATGTGATCCTCGTGACCAATGTGGGGAGAGCACATATAGAATTTTTTGGAACCATCGAAGCCATCGCAAAAGCCAAAGAAGAGGCTTACGAAGCTGCTCCCCTGAAAGCAACTCGCATTTACAACCTAGATGATACCCACACTGCTATGATGCGGGCTCGTGCTCCCGGAGGGTGTCGAGTTATTACGTTTTCAAGTTACGATCGAAAAGTAGACGTGTCTTTTAAAGAAAAACTTTCTACATTGGAGTACACGGACATTCAAGGCGTCATCAATGGAGAACCCGGCAGTATTAGAGTTCCATGTTACGGTCGGCAAGCTTTATCAACAGCCATGGCCGCAAGCTCTATAGCTTTAGCCTGTGGAATTGATGCTCCTCTCATATGGAAGGGTTTATCCCAATGCAAATCCGGGTGGGGGAGAGGGCAAATTGTGCACCTTGAATCTGGTGCGCGAGTTATTTTTGATGGCTACAACGCCAATCCCGATAGTTGCAAAATGGCCATTGAGAATTTTTCGAAAATTGCAACTCCGGGTCGAAAATATGTTGTTTTTGGAGACATGAAAGAGTTGGGAGACCTATCAAAAAAGTTACATCAAGAAATCGGTGAGCTCCTCGCCCAGACACGATTTGATGGAATTTTGATATTCGGAGATTTTGCCAGGGATGTGGAATGGGGTTTAAAGTCCAAAGGTTTTGATAAAAACGTAATAATTTCAGATAATTATGAAGAAAAGCTTGCGAGTTCTTTTGGCACTGTGTTACAGACAGGAGACATTGTGTTGATTAAGGGTTCGCGGGGGATGAAGTTGGAACGAGTTGTGGAACTCTGGCGACCATTGGATTTTGGCAAAAAACATTAATAAAAGAGAACCATGCTCTATCAACTTTTATTTTCGCTGCACGAACATTTTTCTGTTTTCAATGTGTTCAAATATCTCACATTTCGAACTTTCGCCGGATTTCTAACGGCATTTTTATTTTGTTGGTTGATGGGGCCGAAATTTATTAAACGGCTTGAGTCGCGCCAACTT
Source organism: Oligoflexia bacterium (assembly GCA_023250675.1). Taxonomy (GTDB): domain Bacteria; phylum Bdellovibrionota; class Bdellovibrionia; order JABDDW01; family JABDDW01; genus JAHFAE01. Next base: position 1,490 of record JAHFAE010000052.1, read on the forward strand.
AAGCAAACTGTCAGAAACGACGGGCCCGAATCTCATTTAGTAAAGCAGGGTACTCCCACCATGGGTGGTGCTTTGGTACTTATTAGTATTTTTATTCCATCTGCTCTTTGGTGTGATACGCAAAATGTATTGGTTTGGAGTTCGCTCTTTATTTGTGCTGGCTTTGGTCTCATTGGCTATATCGACGATTATCTTAAGGTCAGTAAGAAAAACACAAAAGGTCTTAAGGGTCGTACGCGATTATTTTTTGAATTTTTCATGGCCGGTATTGTTTGCCTTATTATCTATCGAGTTACTGAGTTAGGGGGGACTTTAGATTTTCCCTTTTTTAAAGGTCACGGGTTGGACCTGGGTTATTGGTATATCCCGATTGGTATGCTTGTCATCGTGGGTACTGCCAATGCGGTTAATCTTACGGACGGATTAGATGGTCTTGCCATTGTTCCGGTCATGATTGCCGCCATTACTTTGGCCATATTAGCTTACACCTGTGGCAACTATAAAATCGCAAGTTATCTTCAAATTCCTTTTGTTAAAGGTGCGGGGGAATTGGCTATTGTTTCGGCGACTGTGGCTGCGGCGGGATTAGGATTTCTTTGGTTCAATACCTACCCTGCCCAAGTTTTTATGGGTGATGTGGGCTCTTTGAGTCTTGGCGGAATATTGGGAACTATCGCAGTATTGACCAAAAATGAGATACTCATGATTTTGCTTGGCGGAATATTTGTCGTAGAAGCCGTCTCTGTCATTATTCAGGTGGCGTCCTTTAAATTAACGGGTAAACGAGTATTTAGAATGGCGCCCATTCATCATCATTTTGAACTAAAAGGATGGGCCGAACCAAAAATTATTGTTCGGTTTTGGATTATAAGTGTATTGCTAGCCATATTGTCTTTGAGCACATTGAAGTTGAGGTAGGAGAAATGTCAAAATTCAAAGGTAAACGGGTCATGATTGTTGGAGCAAAAGCCACAGGCACTGCTCTGGCAAAATTTTTTCATTCCCAAGGTGCTAAAATCACCATCAGTGATACAAAAACTCGGGAGCAGCTTGGCGCATCAGCGGACATCCTTGAAGAATTCGAACCCATCTGGGACTTGGGTGGCCATTCGGCTAAGGCCGTTTCAAATCAAGATCTCATTGTGTTGAGCCCTGGTGTGAATCCCCATGACAAATCATTTGAGCCAGCTTTGCAAAAAGGAATTCCCATTATGGGAGAGTTGGAACTGGCTTCAACTTTTATTAAAGAACCCATCATTGCCGTAACGGGGACAAACGGCAAATCCACGGTTTCAAAACTAACCGCAGAATTCTTAAATCATTCTGAACATGCCGCTTGGCTTGGTGGAAATTTCGGAACTCCCCTCATCGAATTTGTTACTTCAAAAACTAAAGCCGAAGTAGTAGTTGCTGAAGTTTCAAGTTTTCAACTTGAGACCATCGACACCTTTAAACCTCATTTGAGTGTGCTTTTGAATTTAGCCGAAGATCATATGGATAGGTATCGCGCTATGCCCGACTATATCAACGCCAAAAAAAGACTTTTTAAAAATGCCAACCCTGAAAGCACGTGCATATTGAATGCAGATGATCCGTTGGTCATCGAATGTGCTCGGGATCCCCATATTCAAAGGGGCAAGATTAATTATTTTTCAAAACGAGTGGCTTTAGAAGAACAGATTAAACGAATTGGTGGAGCGGTCTTAGCTGGCAAAGAAATTCGTGTTCATTTTAATGGGCAATTAGAAACTTACAACGTGAGCCAAATGAAAATGCGAGGCCGTCACGCGGTTGAAAATATTATGGCAGCCATCTTGGCTGCTCGCCCCTTTGGAGCAAAGCCTGACATGATTCAAAAGGTTATCGAAGAATTTGCCGGCCTTGAGCATCGATTAGAATTTGTACGGCGAAAGGGTGGAGTAGAATTTTTTAACGATTCCAAAGGCACTAATGTTCACTCAGTTTTACGGGCCCTTGATTCTTTTGATGAGCCGATCATCTTAATCGCCGGCGGTAAAGACAAAGGTGTGGATTTTGGGCCTCTTATTGAACCCGTGCGTAAAAAAGTAAAGAATTTAATTTTGGTCGGTGAAGCTAAAGAAAGATTGAATCGCACTATAGGGGATTTTAGCGAAACTTTTATTATTGGGACATTTGAAGAGGCAGTGCTCTTAGCCTATCAAAAATCGCGCAGCGGGGATGTGATTTTATTGAGCCCGGGCTGCTCCAGTTACGACATGTTTGAGAACTTTGAGGAGCGTGGCAACTACTTTAAAGAACTTATCCAAAAGCTCTAGCGGCGCTAATTTTGGCGCTTCTGAGTCCATAGTCAGTAGCCTTCTCATGTGTGCCTGCACGCTCATGGGAATTGGTCTTGTCTTAGTTTATAGCGCCAGTTTCATATTTGCTTCTGAAAACTATGGAGACGGTCTTTATTTTTTCAAAAGACAAACATTTTTTGTACTAGCGGCCTTGTTCTGCATGATTTCGGCCAGTTACTTCCCCTATAGGTTTTTGCGAAATTTATTTTGGCCTTTGATGTTTATTCTCATTGGGGGATTGTTAGCCGTTTTTGTCCCAGGTATTGGGCATCGGGTAGGGGGAGCTTCGAGATGGATTCCTCTCCCCATGGGATTTCATATCGAGCCCAGTGAAATCGCAAAGCTCCTGAGTCCTGTGATTTTTTCTTATTTATTGACTTATGAACGAGAACGTTCAGAACCGTGGTATCGATTTTGGATTGTCGCTTTTGTAACCGTGTTTTTGCCTGTCTATATCATGATGAGACAACCTGACTTCGGCTCGTCAGTCATTTTTTTCTTGGTTGGTTTCACGCTCTTATTTTGTTTCGGCATTCCTTGGGGATATCTGATTTCAGCCGCTATCTTAAGTATTCCGGTATTATATATTCTTGTGATGCGTGTGGGTTATCGTCGACAAAGAGTCTTAGCATTTTTGAATCCTTGGGCCGACCCAGGCAATAGTGGATTTCAAGTGATTCAATCCCTTTTAAGTATTCATGCCGGGGGACTTTGGGGGACCGGCCTCGGTAAAGGGCAATCCAAACTCTTCTTTTTGCCCGAAGCCCATACAGATTTTATATTAGCTGTTCTTGGTGAAGAAACTGGGTTTATTGGGCTCATGGTTGTTCTCCTTTTATTTTCTTGGCTCATCTTTAGGGGTCTTCAAGTAGCCGTGAGGTGTGATGATCCCTTCGGCAAACGTTTGGCTCTCGGCATGACCTCTCTTATTGCCTATCAAGCCTTCGTTAATATGGGAGTTGTGACGGGACTGTTGCCAACAAAAGGCTTAACCATGCCGTTTCTTTCTTATGGTGGGAGTAGCTTGCTCGCCATTAGTTTAGCCTGCGGGGTCTTAGTCAGCGTTCATCGGCGACAAGGTTTGCAATGACCCGAATTCTTATTGCCGGTGGGGGAACGGGCGGACATATCTATCCTGCAATTTCCATTGCTCAGGCTCTGAAAAAGAAAGATCCTCTACTCGAAGTACATTTTGTGGGCACCACTCACGGGCTTGAAAAAAAAATAGTGCCGAGAGAAGGCTACCCTCTTCATTTTATTTTAGCCGGGGCTCTTAACGGTGTTAGTGTTTTTAGAAAAATTATTTCGCTAATGCTTTTGCCTTTGGGTGTGGTGCAGTCTTGCATTTTAATATTAAAACTTCGGCCAAAAACAATCTTGGGTGTGGGGGGGTATGCTTCAGGTCCAACCATGCTTGCTGGATTTTTGCTTTGTCGAAGATTGGGGATCTTCGAGCCGAACTCCTATCCGGGCCTTACAAATCGTTGGTTGGGACGCTTGGTCTCTGATATTTTTGTAAATTTTGAAGCGACTAAAAAGTTTTTTAGAAATGCCCAGGTGGTAGGAATTCCTGTGCGACAAGAACTAGTGTCTGCTGAAAAAGTGCCAAGTGCCAGTTCGTCAAATGATCCTTTTCGCATTCTGATTTTTGGAGGCAGCCAAGGAGCTCGCGGAATTAACAAAACAGTTTTAGAAGCCGTAAAGCGAGGGGGCCCCTGGCTTCAAAATTCAGAAATCGTGCACCAAATTGGCGCCGCTGATTTTTTTGAAGTGAAAGCGGAGTATACAAAGCTCGGTAAAAAAAACATAGAAAGCCATGAGTTTTTGTATGATATGCCTCTTCGGTATTCTTGGGCACATTTGGTTTTGTGTCGGGCCGGAGCTTCTACTTTGGCTGAGCTGGCGGCTTGCCACAAAGCATCTGTTCTGGTCCCATTTCCGGCAGCCTCAGACAACCATCAACTACGAAATGCTCAAAGTTTAGAAGAACGGCAAGCAGCAATCATCATCGAACAGAAAGACTTCACACCCGAAAAATTTATTTCTATTGTTGAGGAATTTCGAAAGTCGCCTCTTAAATCGGCACAATTAGAAGAGAAAATTCACAAATTTTATATTCCTAAATGTGCTGAAAAAATTGCTGAAAAGCTTCTTAAGGACAATAAATGAATCTAGTAGAAACTAAAATTCATTTTGTTGGTATTGGTGGCATTGGAATGAGTGGGATCGCTGAAGTCCTCGTGAATATGGGCTGTCGAGTGAGCGGTTCTGATGCTTTAAATAATAGTCAGATTGAACGATTAAAAAAATTTGGAGTTGAAGTTCAAATTGGCCATGAAAAATCTCACTTACCACTTGAATGCGATGCGGTTGTCTATTCATCGGCGGTAAAGATGACAAATCCCGAGCTTCAAGAAGCCAAACGCAGAAAAATTCCAGTCATACAAAGAGCCGAGATGCTTGCTGAGCTTATGAGATTAAAACGAGGAATTGCTATTGCAGGTACACATGGCAAAACAACCACCACAAGTATGACTGCCGCTGTGATGTTGGCAGCAAAGCTTGATCCAACAATTGTTGTCGGCGGAAGACTTGATTTAATCAAAAGCACTGCGGCCCTAGGCAAAGGAGAATGGTTTTTAGCCGAAGCTGATGAAAGCGACGGAAGTTTTTTAAGATTGTCTCCAGAAATTGTGGTTGTTACTAATATTGACAATGATCATTTAGATAATTACGGGGATTTTTCTCATCTTGAATCAGCTTTCGGCGAGTTTATTTCTAAAATTCCATTCTATGGCCGCGCCATTCTGGGTATTGACAGTCCACCGGTTGAAAAACTAAGTCGAAAACATAACAAAAGAATTCTCACCTACGGGTTTAGTCCAAATGCAAAACTCAGAGCCGTCGAAATAAAAATGGAGAATGGAATTCAATTTTTTTCGGTCTTATATGATGGCAAAAAACTCGGGTTTGTAAACCTTCACGTTCCAGGCTATCACAATGTCCTTGACTCCCTGGCCGCTATCGCCGTGGGTTTGGAGTTACAAATGGATTTTAAGATTATTTCTGAGGGTCTTTCTGAATTTAAAGGAGTTGATCGAAGGCTCCAACGGCGGGGAGAATACAAAGGTGTGATCATCATGGATGACTATGGTCACCATCCTACAGAGGTAGTCGCGACGTTAAAAGGGTTAAGGCAGTTGTTTCCAAAAAAAAGAATTGTTACAGTGTTTCAGCCTCATCGTTATACCCGAACCAAAATCTGTTGGGATCAGTTTTTAAAGTGTTTCAAAGATTCTGAGGTAATCGGTTTCCTAGATATTTACTCGGCGGGCGAAAAAAGAATAAAAGGAATAGACTCAAAAAATCTTGCCAAAGCCGTAGGTAAGAAGCATAGAAATTCATTTTACTGGGGCGATATGACAAAAGCCAAATCTGAAATTATGGGACTTGTCGGAGAGGGCGATATAGTACTAACACTTGGCGCCGGCGATGTGTGGAAAATTGGCCAAGACTTATGTGAGCAAACGTAATTGAAAGAAACCCTGTGTCTTTTTCTTTAGCTAAGTATCCTGGAATCAAGAAAAATTTTCTATTAGCCCCTTGCACGAGCTGGTTCGTGGGAGGCCCAGCTGATTTTTTCTCTGAACCCCAAAATACGGAAGAGTTAATTGCAATTTGGTCTATGGCTTTGGCAGAAAAGGTTGAAATTTCAGTTCTAGCTGGCGGAACAAATATTCTTATCGCAGATAGTGGAGTTCGAGGACTCGTTATTTCTTTAAAAAAGTTAACTGGAATAGAAATATTGGAAAATTCTAAAACTTTAAAGTTTTGGGCAATGAGCGGAACTCCAAAAAGTGAGCTGTTAAGACTATTTTTGAAACATAAGTTAAGCGCGGCACTCTTTTTAGCGGGATTGCCCGGCCAAGTTTCTGGCGGTGTCGTCATGAATGCTGGAGTTTCAGAAAAAATAATTCCCAGAGAATTTTGCGAAATAGTTTCAGGGGTTGAAGTCCTGAGGCCCAATGGCAAAATTGAGTTTCTTGATGCTTCGCAGTTGAATTGGAGTTATCGTGATTGTGCTGGCTGGCAGCCCGGTATTATCACTCGGGTAAGATTCTCCGTATTGAACAGGCCTGAATCTACTGTGGTAGCCGAGGTAAAAAAGCTCAATCAGGCTCGATTACATAAGCAACCTTTAGAATATCCTAATGGTGGTTCGGTTTTTCGAAATCCAATACCCTTGGTTGCCGGTAAACTCGTTCAAGACGCAGGGCTTAAGGGTTACACCATCGGCGGCGCCCAAATATCTGAAAAACATGGCAACTTCATTGTAAATAAAGGCGGCGCAAGAGCTAGGGATATAAGAGCGTTAATTGACATGACCATTTCCAAAGTCCAAAATAAATTTAATGTAAGTCTTCAAACTGAAATTATCTTCTTAGGCCAGTTTGGTTGACTATTATTAAATCTCTCCTAAATAAAGGTAATAATTTCAAATATTTACATCGCATTTGTTCGGTTATAAATAGGTGGGTAATAATCACTCATGGAATGAGATCTGGCACAATAAATGAATTGAAATGACTGAGGACTTATTGTTGATGCTTAGATCTATCTCTTTGACTAGAAACTACTCATTTGTGTGCCGTTTTTGGGTTCACGCCAATCTATTTTTAATTGTTGGTGCCTTCCTCGTTAATTTCAATGTGGCAAAAGCCAATGACTATTGTTCTAAAATTTTACGTCTAAAAGGTAAAGCCGACACAAAAGTTCTTTTTGAAAAAGAAACCCTGAGTATTCTTGAGGTTCGAGGTTTACCCGAAAGCACGGAACTGATTACAAATCCTCAAGATATAATTTTTCGTTATTATACAGAACCAACAACATTGAAAGAGATCTTACGAAATCAAGAAATCGTAGCTGGTCCCATGCCTTACGTAGTTAAAACAATGGTTTCGACTAGATATTTTACCGATTTGACTGGCGTATTTTTGACCACAAGTGATTTTTTAGGATCTGATATTGGTGTGCCAAATCGTAAGGCCTTTGTTGACTTAAAGGTTTCTCAGGATACGGCAGTTCTTAAGTTAGAAGAGGGGATTTATTTGATCCCTGGTGTTGGCGGAGCCCGCCCTTGGCTGCTGGAAAAATATCGTGAATACAAACTATCTGGCATTTTAAAAACGGAATATCGAGAGGTTTTTGAAACGTGGGATAAAGACGGCGTTCCGAACCCCTTTACGACAAAAATCAAAATAGTACGAACTCACTTCCCCTGAAGTGCCTGGCACCTTTTTGATCCACGGAATCAACTCGCGGGACCTCCAAATGCCTCTAAATTTGCGGAAAAACCAGCAGGCACCTCCAGATGCCTCTAAATTTGCGGAAAAACCGCCTGGCACCTTCGTTGGCCCCTATGCTAAGATTTTAGATATGAAAAAAAGGGTGGGAGTCCTGTTAGGGGGAGTTGGCAGCGAGCGGGAAATTAGCCTCAAGACGGGGACAGCTTTCATCAAGTCACTCACCAAACTAGGCTATCCCTTTGATGCGATTGACGTAGACATTAATTTCCCTCAAATTATCGCTACAAAGAAAATCGACTGTGCTCTCCTCGCGTTACATGGGAAATATGGTGAGGATGGAACGGTGCAGGGCATCCTCGAATATCTCAAGATTCCTTACTCGGGCAGCGGCGTTATGGCATCGGCCTTGGGAATGAACAAAGTGGCAACAAAGCGGATTCTTACCCACGTGGGAGTTCCAACTCCCGAATTCCAGCTCTTTGATTTTAAGAGAAACCCCAAACAAAAAGCCCAGCTCAAACTTCAAATACCAATCGTAGTTAAACCTAACAATGAAGGGTCCACAGTGGGCGTCACCATAGTTCAAAATCAAAATGACTTCGATGACGCCTTGAAACTTGCCAAACAATTTGACCCTATAGTTCTGGTAGAAAAATTCATTGATGGCAAAGAACTGACCGTTCCGATTTGGATCGACAAAGCGCTCCCCATAATTGAAATCGTACCTAAAGGGGAATTCTACGATTACACACGAAAATATACCGCTGGCCAAACGGAGTATCTGATACCGGCTGAAATTTCCCAAGAGGCCTCAAAAAAATGCGCCGACTACGCCCTTGAAACTTTTAAAGCAGTCGGATGTCGACAATACGCGCGAGTTGATATTAGGCTCGACAAAAAAAATAATCCCTTCGTCTTAGAAATCAATACCCTTCCGGGCTGTACCGAGACAAGCCTATTTCCAAAATCTGCAGCCAAAGTGGGTTTGAGTTTTGAAAATATTGTTGAGACCTTAGTTGAAAGTGCCACCCTCGATTACACATGAAAAAACGGAGAAAAGTATTTTTCATACTCATATTGCCTTTAATCGCAATAGCCACTTATTTTGTTTTAGTAAAGTCCGAGCTGACCAAACTTCAAGAAATAATAATTCAAGGCGCCTCGCCAACCACAGAAGATCGAATCAGAAACAAAATCCAAATACTTATTGGCAATTCCATTTGGCACTTGGATCTCGATGTAACAGCGCACCTCATTGAAACTGATCCATGGATCAAAACTGTTGATCTTCGACGACAGCTTCCGAAAACTCTTACCATTTCCGTCGTCGAGAGAAGACCCGTAGCAGTTCTAGGCAATGGCCTCGGGCAGTTTAAATATGTCGACGAATACAGTTTCATTATCGATAAAGCAAATTCGCAGGAAATTGGAGAGTATCCCGTTCTCATGGGAAAAGAATTTTTTGATAAAAAAGACTTAAGAGCTAAAGCATTGGAACTGATTGCTGACCTTCCTCAAGAAGGACTTGTGAGCAAAGCCGATCTAGGCGATCTTCGTTATAGTTCTGAGCATGGATTTCAAATGACATTGTCTAAGACTGGAATTTTAATTGATTTAGGAAAAGAAAATATTCCGCTTCACATTGACCGCGTGCGAAGAGTGGTCCAGTACTTAGATCAACACCAGGTTAACGCTATGCACATCGATTCGGATTATCAGAAAAAAGTCCTTGTCAAAGTGCGTAAGGGTCGATAGCATTTTCTCAAGACCAGCAAGGCGCATCAAAAATTTTATTTTCGAACTTAAATGCTTAAAGCTAGGTCCGAAGCATATGATTAACAACTAACAGCCTGAATGGAATCGGAGCTGAAGATGAGCAACTTGCCAACCTCCTCGAGTCAAGCACCTCGGGAGCAGAAGCCGAAGAGTAAATCCCGGAACGGAAACAATCTGTCATCTGAGCCGATTTGTGTAGGCCTCGACATTGGCACCACAAAAGTCAGCATGGTCATCGCTCGAATTCAAGAAAATAAAACATTTGAAATCATCGGTGTTTCCAGCGTCCCATCGGCAGGTTTAAGAAAAGGTGTTGTTATCAACATTGACGCCACCGTAGATGCTATCAGACGCGCTCGTGAAGAAGCCGAGCTGATGGCGGGCATTGCAGTTCAAACTGTTTGGGCAGGTGTTGCCGGCTCCCATATCAGGTCGTTTAATAGTCGTGGAATGGTGGCTATTAAAAATCGAGAAGTTAATAATGATGACATCAGGCGAGTTCTCGAAGCTGCGCAAGCCGTTGCACTACCTGAAGATCGAAAACTTCTTCATGCTCTTCCTCAAAACTTTACAGTAGACTCTCAAGACGGAATTCGCGATCCCATCGGCATGTCGGGTGTGAGGCTCGAAGCGGGTGTGCATCTTGCTTCGGGAGCCATCATGAGCCTTCATAATATTACAAAGTGTGCGGAGCGTGCGGGTCTCCACGTCTCAGGGCTTGCAATGGAATCTCTCGCATCTGCTGAAGCTTGTTTGAGCCAAGACGAAAAAGATCTGGGTGTTGCTGTTGTGGATATGGGTGGGGGAACTTGCGATATTATCATTTATGTCAATGGTTCTGTAGTTCACACTGCCGTCCTTCCCGTCGGTGGAACGCATTTGACCCATGATATTTCTGTAGGACTAAGAACACCGGCCAGTGCCGCTGAAGAAATAAAAAAGAAATACGGTTGCGCCATGACAAGTCTCATTGACGGCAACGAGACCATTGAGGTTCCAAGCGTGGGAGGGAGAAATCCTCGAACTCTTTCTCGGGCTACACTCACCGAAGTTATTGAGCCACGAATCGAAGAAACTCTTCATCTCATCAATAATGAAATTCTAAAAAGCGGATATCATGATCTCATCGGTTCAGGAATTGTTCTAACCGGAGGTGCATGTCTTCTTGAAGGGGTCATTGAGCTAGGAGAATTTATTTTTGAAACTCCCGTTAGACGTGGAATTCCCTTAAATACGGCGGGCCTCACCGAGGTCGTCAGATCCCCCGCTTTTACGACCGGCGTGGGGCTGGTGAAATATGGTTCTGAAAATGCGATTAAAGCCAAAAAATTACGACCAAATACTATGGTTGAAAAGCTAAAAACACGTGTATCAGATTTCTTAGACGGTGCATTTTAAAGGGGAGAAACAACATGTTTGAGATCGAAGATGTGGGAAATGCAGGCGCCAACATTAAGGTCGTAGGAATCGGTGGCGGAGGATCAAACGCCGTTAGCACCATGATGAGCTCCGGGATGAACGGAGTTCAATTTGTCATTGCTAATACCGACAGGCAAGCTCTCGAAGCATCACCGTCACCCATAAAGATTCAGTTGGGACGAGAATTGACAAAAGGTCTAGGTGCCGGTGCCAATCCTGAAATAGGTAAACGAGCTGCCATTGAGAGTTATAATGACATCGCTGAAAAACTCGAAGGGGCCGACATGGTTTTTGTAACAGCTGGCATGGGGGGCGGAACTGGAACCGGGGGCGCCCCTGTGGTGGCCAAAATTGCCCGAGAATTGGGAGCTCTTACTGTTGGCGTTGTCACAAGACCATTCTTATTTGAAGGTAAGCGTAGAAAAAAACACGCCGACTACGGGCTGGCTGAACTCAGAGAAAATGTTGACACACTCATCGTCATTCCCAATCAAAAACTCTTAGCTATCGCGGGAGAAAGAACCCCCCTTCTTGAAACATTTAAGAAAGCAGATGAAGTTTTATTGCAAGCCGTGCAAGGCATAGCAGACCTTATTAATATTAGGGGTCTCATCAATTTGGATTTTGCTGATATTAAGACTGTTATGGCTAATAAAGGAATGGCTCTTATGGGTACGGGCCAGTCCAGTGGCGAGAATCGCGCCATCGAAGCAGCCACGGCAGCTATTTCAAGTCCTCTTCTTGAAAACGTGGCCATTGATGGAGCCACAGGAATTATTATTAATGTTACGGGCGGTCCTGACCTCACTATGTTTGAAGTCAATGAGGCTTCTACCTTGATTACTGAAGCTGCTCACGAAGATGCCGAAATTATTTTTGGCGCGGTAATCGATGAGAATATGAAAGACGAAGTACGGGTCACAGTCATTGCCACAGGGTTTGGAAAAGAAGAGCGAGCCGCCTACTCAGAGAAAATTTCTCAGATCAGTGCGGTTTCAGCTGTTCAAGAAAATCAAAATGCCGGTTTTGAAGCGGGTTCCCAGTTCAATACGGCCGATTTTTCTAATTCGGCCGACTCCCAATTTAACCCCTTGAGTTCTCAAAATGGCTTTCAATATCAACCCGGTTTTCAACAAACGGTAAAAGCTCAAGAGCAAGTTCCCGTGATTAAGCCGTTGGGGACTAATCTTCCCCCCCTCCCTCAACAACAATTTGAAATGCCAACAGCGCGAGAGCAGCAATTTCAAAAACCAGTATTGCCAAGAGATGTGTTGCTGGCGAAAGCGCGTGCCTTTAGAGAGCTGCAAAATACGGGTGAACCAAGAAGTGCTAAAGAACCTGTTCAACTATCAATGCCCGTAAATGCCAATGCACCAGAGAACACGGGTCCTGATTTGGATTCAGCACGAAGATTGGCTCGAGAAATGGGGCGACAGTTTGACGAAAAGTCTTATGATATTCCTGCGTTTATTAGAAAGAGTCAGAGGCCGCCTGATCCCGGCGTATTGTAAATTTGAAGTCGGCTTTTTTTATTTCTGATATTCATTTAAGAAAAATGGCCTCTCCCACAGGAGAGGCCGTTTTGTCATTGGTGAGAAAAGCCCAAAAAGAGGCTGACCTCTTTGTTATTTTGGGAGATCTTTTTGACATATGGTTAGGAGATAGCAAGGCCTCTCAAAATGAATTTTTAGAACTCATTCAAGAATTCCAAAAATTAGTGAAAACTTGTCGAGTGCTCTATTTTGAAGGTAATCACGACATTCACTTAACTGAGTTTTGGCAAAACCAAATGAAATTTGAAGTTCACGCGGGGCCCTTTAGCTTCGAATACAACGGAATTAAGATTTGGGCTGAACATGGAGATGAAATAAACAAAAATGATCGCGGTTATCTTTTTTTAAGATGGTTTTTGCGCACAAAGCCTTTGAAGTTTCTTATCAAAACTATCCCTTCAAAAATTGTAACTGAAATTGGAAATCAAGCCTCGGCATCAAGTCGATCCTACACTAACAAAAAGAAAGATCGCCCCATTGAAATCATTAGAAATTATGCGATAGAAATTTCAAAACTTGAAAAGTTTGATCTCATGGTTACAGGTCACACCCATAACGCAGACGATTATAGTTTTGAATTAAACGGTAAGAAGCACCGAGCTATTAATTTGGGATCTTGGTTTGACGGTCCCCATTACCTATGTATTTCTGGCTCGGATTTATCGATTTTGCCTGTGTAGAGGTGGTTGGTAATATTTTTTTTCCAGAAACAGTTCTCAAAACGGGCTTTCTTTTGTTTGCAATTGTCTGACCCTTTAACAAAACAACATTAAATGTGCGCCAGCGACTGTCAGTATGGGCTCCAACTTTAGAGACTCTCCAGCGGTATTTGCCTGGAGTGCAATACATACTTACTCTTTCTTGCCTGGATTCGATCTGAACCTTCTTATTAATAGAAATCTTTTCAACAACAAGTTTTACCTTCGGATATTTATTTTGATCCTGATGTGCCCAACTGAAGAAAACATAGCCTTCAGTCAATGTGGATCGATGAGGCGGAAAGATGAGTTGAATTCCATGGGGAGTTGCATGTTTTGTTTTGTACGACTTAACCGTGAAACTTGGTTCAGAAAAAGCCGGCGACGAAAATAGGGGGCCAAGACAAATAAGAATGTAAAGACACGTACGTAGAGCCATCCACCTCATTTATCGTCAATTTTTACTTAGGACTAAAGTCGATATTAGGGCAACGACGCGATACATCGAGCATTGTTTATAAGAATGATGAAGTCGCAGCCGTCTAATAAAACTCGCAATTGAGGCTGGACCCTAGCCCGGATATTTCATAGGATTTCTACTGCAAAGCCCGCTTCATCTTTGTGGGCGCTTCGCTCCAAGCGTCCTCGGACGCTTTTTCGCTCAACATAGCGAATTGGGCTTTTCGCTACGAAATCCTAAGAAATATCCGGGCTAGTTTCGCTGCCCAAAGCTTAATTTGGATCGCAAGATATCAAAATAATTTCGTGATTCCAGCGACAATAATACTACAGGATTTTTGGCTTTGGAGATGGTCAATTCACTCTCTGTGGTGAGGTCTTCGCAGCGTTGTCCGTCGACCATGACCACCGCTTTATCAAGCTGCTGGTGAAGCTTTAAACTTAATGGCAATTCATCAGAAACAATGATGGGTCTATTCGTCAGCGTATGAGGGCAAATGGGGGTGATGGTTATTGCTTTAACAGCCGGGTGTACGATGGGACCACCGGCAGCCAGGCAATAGGCTGTTGATCCTGTAGGTGACGCGATGATGAGTCCATCGGCTTTGACATTGCTAACCAAATGAGCGCCCGATTGAATTGTAATATCGATTAGTCGAGAATTCGGCCCTCGTTCTACAACAACATCGTTGAGAGCTTGGTAATAAACTTTTTTCCCTTTACCCATACTAATTGAAGCTTGAAGGGCCGTACGTTGCATGGGTACCATTTTATTTTTTAACGCCAGCTCAAGAGCATCATAAAGATCATCAACTTTCGTTTCTGTTAAAAAGCCAAGACTTCCCAAGTTGACTCCGAGAATGGGAACAGGTTCACCCGAAAGCAAGCGCACTCCTCTTAAAAATGTTCCATCGCCCCCGAGAACCACCATCAGATCCAGAGTTTTTACTTGGGAAGGTTCATCAAGCATTTTTGCTTCGGGCAGTGGAGTTAAGTCAGGATGACTAAATACACTGTACTTTTTTTTAACGAGCCAAGTTGATAGCTCTTGGGCCAATTTAAGCGCTTTGGGACTTTGTGGCCGATAGGTAATACAGATATTTTTAATTGTCTTTGCCATAGTTTACCTACGTTATATGACCCATTGAAAAAAATGCAAGTCATCATCAAAAACATACATGGTTCGGGCCAAATTAGGGAGAGAAAAGTGACCAAAAACGGTACTCATTTTACAAGTTTTTCACTATCATTTCAGGATCTTACTAAAAAACCATCGAATGTTCGAAAATCGTTGGCACGGGCTTTGAGTTAATGTCCAAAAGGATTTGTCAGGAGGAGCTATTTTAATATGAAAAAAGTGATTTATTTGGGATTAGTTTTGTCAACCTTCGCCCTTGGTGCTTGTCGAAAAGAAAGCGGTGATACTTACGGGTCGAATCAAGCTACTACTCCACAATCAGTTTGCGGTAATCAAATTCCCAACGAATACTGCGCTCAAGGATATGGCAACGGATATTACCCAACCGATTACACCTACCAGGGTGGTTTTAATTGTTATGGGTATTATATCTATGGCTCAAATCCATATTCCAACTACTGCAACTCTAATCCCTATAGATCAAATTGGTATCCTTATCAAAATAACGGCTATCAAAATTATTGGTATCAGCCCTACAATTATTCGATGAGTTATGGATGCCCTATGGGAACTCAGCCCGTTTACACCGGAATTTGGGGAACAAACTTCACTTGCGTCTATGTCTCAGCATTTCAAAGTTGGTATCAATCGACAAATTACAGATTTCGCCCCTATTATCCGACGGCCGCGGCAAACACTTGTAATGGAAGCCGCCCATGTCAAAGAAGTTACGAGCCGTTGCAGGCATGCAATGTGGGACAAAATAATTGTGGTGGAGCCTCACACTGTCAAGCGATGTGGAATTCTAACTACGGTGTTTGTGTTCGCTAACTGCGTTTGCTTTAAGATTTAGGCACCACTCGTTGAGTTTCAACTGGCGGCCTAGGGTCATATCTCCAATGGTATTTATTTTTTGAAATCCGAGGGCCTGAAAACTTTCATTCAAGCGAGTAAAGTCATCGTAAATTCGTATGGCCACTGATTCAAAAGAATTTTTCTTCCAGTGATTTATAAGTTCTGCCAAAGCGAGGCCTTCAAGATTTTGTTTATTGTAGCTAGGTTCGACAAATATTTTATCTAGGATTACGGCTTTTTTTCCAGAATTCGCTGATACGGTTTGGTGACTAATGAATCCCGCAAATGTTTGCAGTTGGGGGTGAATGATCCAGTGGACCGCCAAGTCGGAATTCTCTTTCGTGATTTCGTCTACATTTTTATCAATCACATGGGAGGGGACAGAAAATTTGCCTTTGGCAGCTTGGGACCAATAGGTGCTTAGCCATTCCCGTATAAGCCGCTTTTGGGTCTTATCCATCGCTAGATTCTAACATAAACTCCGGTGTAAATATTTCTTTACTTATTCAACGCGTCAATGGTCTTGCAGGTATACCAATTGCAACGTACAGTCGTTGGTCAAGTTAGGGATAAATGATTCGAATAGTGAAGGTAGATAGTTCACAGATGATATCAAAATCCATTATCCATTCTTTGCAGCAGAGGTCTTCAACCTGGCTCATTCTACTTGGGATCCTATTTACGGCTTGCGCGCCCAAAACTGATCCTCCTCAAATAAATTCTTCCCTCAAACCTTTAGACTTAGAAAAATGCAGAAATGTAGAGCTCAATCTCAAACACATGTCGGCCTCAAATTTGAAAAAGTTTGTTAATTGTATAAACGGCAACGAAGGGAGTCTAAAACCATACAAAGACCTTGTGGATTCGATTTCGGACCAAGACCTAAATATCATTCTAGAAATTTACAACAAACATATTTTTAAAACCAGTGGCCCTACTCATAGATTCAATAGTTTAGTTGGGCATGTAGAGCAAATAGCAAAATGGGGATATTTAAAAACACTCCTCACTGATTTAAGTGTATTGATCGATAACAATGTAATCGCCGACCTTCTACCGTTAAGTAAGAGATTTTTAGAGAGTGAAAAAACCCCCGGGGCCTTTGACGAAAGAGTTGATATTCAAGGGGATTACTTTTCAAAGCTCATTGAAGAAAACCTCTTTAATCCGTCAATCGTTGCTCTGGCAGATATTTTTGGAGGTACGAGGGGCAGAATAATTGCATTTCTTATTTCGTCCCAAAACCCGAATTCGGTTATTCATTCAGATAACGTGGCAGATATTTTAGCTAATGCTCTATTGAGAAGCTATTTTGATGGAACTCATCATGCTCTATTTTCTGAACTCTCTGATCCTCAAACACTTGGTTTGTTAAAAACCGCTGATGATAAGCAATTAGACAATATTTCTAGTTTATTTGAATACCTTCCTAAAAATTCTGTTGCGACTTCGGCTTCACGGATGAATCGAATGCGACTTGCAGTGCTTGGCGCAGACCGCGCTGTGACTTGTTTTAAAGGCTCAAATAGCATTCGACATTCTGATAACTTGTTAAAGTTCATTACTGAAGAAGCTTCGAAACATTCAGAAGGATCTGCCTATGATAACTTCTGGCTCAAGTCTGTCCCCTTGTTGGTTTCATTTTCATATGGAAAATGTGACTATTCAGAAGATCTTTTGAACAATCTAAATGTCTTTTTAGAAATAATCAAAGATGGTTACGGGGCTGCCCTCCGCGCCATCGATACTCTTCTTCTTAAGGGAGGTAAATTTGAAGTCATAGCCAAGGGCCTTGAGTCTGATTACCATATTCAAATATCTCCATTGTATGAAGAGTTGGGTCTCCGTGGAGCTACACCATTTTTATTTCAACTTTTTGGCAAAGAAATCACAGGGGCAGATGTGAACAATCTCGCTTTGTCTCTTAAGTATTTTGTAGCAAATCCCGAACTGCCAGAGAATTTTGAAAACAATGCGGCAGCCCTTATGACTAAGATATTGAAAAATGAACCAAACCCAAGACTTGAGTTAAAGAATTTATTTAGGTCATTGACATTGGCTTTTGCCGATTCTCGAGGAGGAGTCGGGGACCTACTGGGTACTTTGGCACAAATCGCAACAATGGCCGAAGAAAAACCATTTCAGTCATTGGTGAACGACTTGTTAAAAGATAGAGATTTATCACATGAATTAATGCCTGTCGTTATAAAGCATTTTTCAAACCCCAATTTGCAGCCAGCAATCAGGTTTACAGGTGAGATAGCTAGTAACGGTCAACTTGAGAGACTTGTACTTTTTATTGTGGAGCTTTTGAAAAATACCAGTGAGCCTGGCCTTAATC
This sequence comes from Oligoflexia bacterium, assembly GCA_023250675.1. GTDB lineage: Bacteria > Bdellovibrionota > Bdellovibrionia > JABDDW01 > JABDDW01 > JAHFAE01. The sequence goes on from JAHFAE010000052.1 coordinate 19,356, forward strand.
CCCAAGCCATATCGAAGCCTTACCAAAAAACCTCAAGCGATATTCAAAAGACAATTTCAACTCAAGTCCCCTTTCAAGTCAAGATACCTTCTGGTAATTGGGTTGAAACATGCATGAAACTTAAAGGCAGTTTGTTTGACCTTACGGGCGAGAATATTTTTACGTCCTTTCAATGTCTCAATGCGGACAACTCAATACCTGAACTTGCCACTTTGGGAGAGAGACTCAAAGAAAATGGGCTCCTCGATGCTCTGTCACAAAATCTAAAATCATTTTTTAATTTATCTCCCTATTACGGTGGTACGCTCAACGAAATCGAAACCCTTTTTAGAACAGGCCAATTAAAAAAAGTTTTAAAATTATTCTCTGTTTCAGCAGAGGCGCCTTACTTTATTCCTTACCGCCTTGATGGAATTATCGAAGAAGCTTTTAAGAACCCAGCCATGGGCAATACCCTCAAACTCATTGGTAAAATATCAAGCTTTCAAGATCTGGCGCTAGTTGCCCAAACGGGATTAGATTTATTCTTAGATAAACCTCAAAAACAGTTTCACAGTAACACTCAATTCAAGTTTAAGATTGAAAATGAAAGTGTCCTTAGAAATAGGCTTGCAGAACTCTTTCCCCACCAAAATGCTGGTCAATTAGAAGGCACTTTTAGGATCGCCGTCAAAAATTATGAAGAACACAATGAAGATTGGCTTTATACTGAGGGTCCATTTGAAAATTATGATGACAAACATTGGAAACAAGAAATCATCATGTTTTTTAGAAACCTCTTACGCACGACAGACCTAACAGAATTAATCTTAGCGCTTCAATCTATCGGCCGCGATAAAGTGAATCCCGTAATTAGATTTTTAAAAGAAGCTATCCATTTACAACGTGTGGCTCTTTTTTATGATAAGCATCTGGTTGCAAGGCCCCACATTCTCTCCCAGTTTGATCAACTTGATGTTTTGGTACGAAGCGCTGAATTTGGAATATTAGGATTCGATGACGTGGGACTTGGATTTAAGCAAGCTGTGGCGGACTCCGAAAACTTACCGGTGGCTATGAAACTTATGAAGACTGGCCTGCGCGTTGGTGCGTTACCGGCGGCGGAGTTATT
>JAHFAE010000053.1 GCA_023250675.1 Oligoflexia bacterium
GGTGGTCCCGCGTGGAAGGGCCATCGCTCAACGGATAAAAGGTACTCCGGGGATAACAGGCTTATCTCCCCCAAGAGTCCACATCGACGGGGAGGTTTGGCACCTCGATGTCGGCTCATCACATCCTGGGGCTGGAGCAGGTCCCAAGGGTTTGGCTGTTCGCCAATTAAAGTGGTACGCGAGCTGGGTTCAGAACGTCGTGAGACAGTTCGGTCCTTATCTTCTGTGGGCGCAGGAAATTTGAGAGGAGCTATTCCTAGTACGAGAGGACCGGAATGGACGAACCTCTGGTGTTCCAGTTGTCACGCCAGTGGCAGTGCTGGGTAGCTATGTTCGGACAGGATAACCGCTGAAAGCATCTAAGCGGGAAGCCTCCCTCAAGATTAGATTTCCCTGGGTCTTCGGACCCCTAAAGTCCCCTTGTAGACTACGAGGTTGATAGGCCGGGTGTGTAAGCTCCGTAAGGAGTTGAGCTAACCGGTACTAATTGGACGTGAGGCTTACCTTTATTTTTTAATACTCACAAAAACATTTTTGTTTTTGCTGAATTTAATTGATCAATCATTTGCATTGCTCAAAATTTTTGGGCGTTTAATAGCCGCGAGGACTAGCATTTGTCCGATGAATGGCCGTTAAATTATCACCGTTTATGAATCACCTTCAATTTTCAAAATTTTACATTTAGAGGCCGTGAGCCTCTTCGAGGGAGCCCTAAAGGCGATGATCTCAAGAGCTGCGGACTCGGACACCTTGCTGGTGTCAATAGCGACGAGGTCACTCCTGATCCCATTCCGAACTCAGCAGATAAGCTCGTCAGCGGCGATGGTACTGCACGGGAAACCGTGTGTGAGAGTAGCACGGTGCCAGCATCTTTTTTGCCCATGTTCTAAGCTTTCGAGCGAGGAACATGGGTTTTTTCTGTCAAAGAGCTGATTTTTCCAAGCTAAAAAAGTGTGATTGGGTCTTTAACTACAAGGTGCATTGGGCTTTTCGTAAAAAAATCCTAGAAAAGATCAAGTTGGGGGCTAAACAACTTGCTCGGTTACTGATAGTTGATCGTAAGAATCAAGTTGATGACCAAACAATTGGCACTAGTATTAATGAATGAACATAAATATAAATTTAAGATGAAATGGAAAATGCAACTGCCAAAAGTAGTTCTTTAGGTCTAATTTTTTTTCTTATTATACTCACCGGAGTATTAGGGCTAGCAGCTATTTTGGTTTGGCCCTACCTCATTGCTCTGTTGGTCGGGGCTATATTGGCCGTTTTGGTGAATCCCATATTTGAGGTGAGCTTAAAGAAGATCAAAATTCCTTGGTTAGTGGCCGCTATTGTAACCATTGGAATTATGCTTGTAGTTGTAATTCCTATTTTTCTTTTTTCGGCTATCGCCATTAAACAGGGTGCATTGTTAGGAAAAGAGATTTCTGAGCAAGGTCTATTGTCATCTGAAACAATTGCAAGCCGAATAAGTGATCTTCCTCTTTTGGGACCACACATTAAAGATCTAGATAGTTTTGAAACTCTTGTCCGCATGGAGATAAATAAATTGGGGCCTATACTTACCCAATCAGCAGTCAAATTTGTAGCCAACGTTCCTGGCTTTTTTCTTCAAATTGCAATCTCGCTTATTGGCTGTTTTTTCTTTTTATGCGATGGCAAAGGTCTTATGAATTGGATTGGGCCAAAGATTCCTCTAGATACTGATGTAAAAACTAAGCTTAAGCAGGCATTTTTGGATACATCTCTTGGTGTCATTTGGGCGACGGTAGCAGCTGCTGCGGCCCAAGCTATATTAGTTTCATTGGGATTTATCATTTTGGGAGTGCCCAATGTCATTTTGGCATTAGGAGCTACCTTTATTTTAGCTTGGATCCCATTGATTGGCTCTACGCCCGTTTGGATTTCAGCAACTTTTTATCTGTTTTCTAAAAATTATTTGGCATCGGCAATTACCATGGTTGCCATAGGATTATTGGTGGGCATCATTGATAATATTGTTAGATCATTTGTCTTAAAGGGTCGAGGGAATATGCATCCTTTGATAAGTATCATAGCTGTCATAGGCGGTGTTTCGCTTTTTGGAGCTTCGGGTATTTTTACGGGTCCCATTGTTATAGCTCTTATAATAGCGATTTTGGACGTCTGGCCCTTGGTCGCGAAAAGAACGGGCATTCGTTTATCGCAATGAATCAGTAACCAATTTTGATCCCATTGAAATGGGCAAATTATGATTGTTAGAATTGATTCATGGAATTGAAAAAATAATCTATTGAAGAAACAATCAAAGGCAATAAAGAAATAATCTAAGGAATTAAAGAAATAATCTAGGGAATCGAAGAAATGATTGAGTTTAATAGAATGTCGGTTGTAGGGAATGAAGAAAAATATCTTCTTGAAGCACTCTATTCGGGCAAGTGGTGTGGGCGCGGACCAAAAACAATTGAATTAGAAAAATTGGCCAAACAACTTTGTCAGGTTAATCATGCTTTCTTTGTCACCAGTTGTTCGTCAGCATTAGAAATTGGGACTTTGCTGGCAAAAATAGGGCCTGGGGATGAAGTCATTATGCCCAGTTTTGGTTTTGTCTCAGCTGCAAATGCCATTGTCACTCGCGAGGGGCGCCCCGTATTTTCTGATATTGACGCCAAAACCTGGAACACTTCGTTGGAATTTGTTGAACCCTTGGTGACGAAAAAAACGAAAGCCATAATTCCTGTTCACTATGGGGGCTCTACAGCAGGCATCGAAGAACTAAGAAGTTTTTGCAAAGAAAAGAGGATCTTTCTCATTGAAGACGCCGCACAATCATTAGGCTGTAGAAGAGATGACAAGCCTATTGGTTCTACACCATGGGTAACTTGCTTTAGTCTTCATGATACAAAAAATGTTTCATCTGGCGAAGGTGGATTTATCATGACTGATTCTGATGAATTAGCTTTACAAATTGAAATCCAAATTGAGAAGGGAACAAATCGCCAAAAGTTTTTTAGGGGACATGTTGATAAGTACACTTGGGTTGATCGCGGATCAAGCTACATAGCGTCTGACCTATTGGCTGCTGTGGGTTTAGGGCAACTAGAACAATTAGAAAAAGTGACGAAGAAACGACGACTTATTTGTGCAAAATATAGGGAAGAAATTGGTGATTTTGGTGGAAAGATAAATTGGCAATTTATTCCCCAAGGAATTGAAACCAATGGCCATGTGGGAGCTTTTCACGTTGATCCCAAACTTAGAACAAAAGTTATTTATGAATTTAAAAAGGTCGGAGTAGGGGCCGTGTTTCATTATGTTTCTCTTCATGATTCACCTTTTGCAAAAGAAAATGGTTTTGCCCCCGCTAAAGATCTAATTCAAACAAGAAATATTTCTGAGGGCCTTGTGCGATTACCTGTCTTTTTTTCAATGACAGAACAGGAAATAGATGAAGTGATTTCTAAGGCGAGGTCAATCCTAAGCACAATTTAGAAAAGAAAAATACATCTTAGTTCGCACATGCTAGAAGTAAATCTACCTTTAGCTGGTTTGTGAATACAAAGAAGTTTTATCAATCCTGTCCAGCAAATTCTGCACTGAGGTCGATCATGCAATTGACGCTGCATGATTCGCCTGGCCCTGGTTGAATCGGTTGGTTATTAATATCGAAACCGTAGGAACAAGTACGCGTCATTTGTTGACAACCGGGCCAACCAACCCATGAACAAATAGCAGCCGGCGGGGCCTGGACAACTTGACAAGTACCATCCTGAAAACACCGCACAATATTTCGGGGGTCATTCTGAGCAATAGTTGACTTACAGTCGACCGCACAAAAACTGAACGGATTGGTGCAAGTTGCAGCAAACGGGTCATTTTGGGTTTCCCATTTCCATTCCCATCTATACGTGCACAATTTTGTTCTTGGATTCCAGAAAAAACCCTGGTTTGCAACATTTTCACATTGCTGTTTTTTAGTAAGTCTGCTTTCGCATTTTTGAGTATCTGGGTTAAAGAAAAAGTCGCTACCTTGTTGAATTTCGCAAAATTGTTCTTGAGTTCCGATCACGTCTCCTGTTGCATTGTTACCGTAACAACTTGTAATATTGTTATCACCATCTACATATGTCATAATTGGGATAGTCTGAGACATTTCTTTTGAACCCATGGCTTCGCCGTTTTTCAAGCCGCTTATTTTTATTTCGGCAAGTGATTTCGTCGGCGTTAATCTTGATTTACTTTCAATTGTAACGCTAGTGACAGTAAGCATATTCGAATATATCGTTCCAGCCTTAACTAGATCAGTTGTCGGAACACCGTTTGCGTCTAAGTTCGAAATTGTAATCTCCTTAGGCTGTTCACCGAGGTTTGGAAGCTTCTTGGTTTTAAGATTTCCAGTGCAACTCTTAAAATCAGCAATAGCAATTTGGGTTTCAGAAAACATACTGTTAAAATCTGAGATTGCTCTCACATTGATTTCGCTGTTTGTAGTGTATTGAAAGGCCGCTGAAGTTCCTAAAGAAACAATGCCTAACAGACCCACGGCTAGCATGACTTCAACCAATGAAAATCCTTTTGAATTAGATACTGGCGACGCACTTATTTTGTGTAGCATCATAAACTAAATTCCCTCCGCCCACTTGTTGACATATAGCATCTTGTAAAGTTGTTAAAGTCGTATTATTACCGTAATAGACGGTGGCATAACATGACGAGATTAGATTATTAAGATCAGTACTCACGAAAATTGGAATTTTGTCTGTGAAGGTATGGCCTGTAGATCCATCAGCTGCTGTGGCGTCCACAATCAGATTGTACATTCTCGTGATATTGGGGCCAAAGCCTGAGTTAGGTCCATTATTCACGGGCTCAATTCTCACACTGCTAATATTGAGAACTTTATATCTAGAATTTGGGGCCGCAAGGATTCCATCAGCTACACCCGCAGCACCTTGGGTATATCTTATGATTAAATCAGTAGGGTGGAATTGGTCTACAGGTTGACCTAGAAAATTTTGAGTACATAGAGTCCTATCGGAAAGAATCATACCGATTTCAGTCATAATTCCTTGAAAATCATTATTTTCTTTAATGCTCATTTTAGTTCTTTTTAAGAGATGCTCAGTATTCATCATGACAGCACCCGTGACGGTCATGGTGACTAGAGCTACCATCAGAATCATGAGGATTGGGATAGAACCTTTTTGATTTGAATAAATATTAGACTGATTCCTACGCATGCCCCTTGTCCCCCGTTAAATAGTTTGGCAGTTTTTCTTACTTTCCTTTACTAGAGCAACCGGTGTGCCATGAGAAACCATGGGTAAGTTATTGATATTATGGTAAGTCTCTGTAAAAGAATTTGGCACTTGCCAATTAGTTGGGCAGGGCTCAAGTGGAAATTGAGAATTTAGGTCAAATTTTTGACATTAGTATTTGAAAGCAATGGCTTTTAAATTTATTGATTTTTGTACAATTATTGAGCAAAGACGATTGGAATGCCCCTATATTTTGCTTTTCAAATTTACTGATTAGAAGTTAGACGAAATCAAAGACTTTTCTACCTATTGACGTATTGCTGCTCGTAGTACTTCTGGTAGCTCCCTGATTGGAGATTTTGAAGCCATTTAGTATTATCTAAGTACCAACTGATGGTTCGCTTCATCCCATCGGCAAAAGTGATTTTAGGGGCCCATTTGAGTTCACTCTGAATTTTCGAGCTGTCGATCGAGTATCGGCGATCATGGCCGGGACGATCCTTTACAAACTTTATGAGTGACTCTGGCTTACCAAGTTCCTTAAGAATACTTTTGACAATTTGAATATTGGACCATTCGTTATCAGATCCCACATTATAGACTTCTCCCGACTTACCCTTTTCTAAAACCTCAAGAACTGCTGCGCAGTGGTCTTCCACATGGATCCAATCTCGAATATTGAGTCCATCACCGTAAACAGGTAAATCCTTATTACTTCTTGCATTAAATATCATGAGAGGTATTAATTTCTCAGGAAACTGGAATGGGCCGTAGTTATTGCTACATCGGGTGATGACAGTATCTAAATTGAAGGTGTGATTGTAAGCACGAACCAATAAATCTGCAGAAGCTTTGCTAGCTGAATAAGGACTGTTAGGTGCTAATGGTGTATTTTCAGTAAAACTTCCCGAATCACCAAGGCTTCCGTAGACTTCATCTGTCGATACTTGCAAAAATCTTTTGATCTTTAATTTACGCGCTACTTCAAGAAGTCTGTGGGTTCCAACTATATTTGCCTGAATAAAGGCTTCAGGGCCCAAGATACTTCTGTCCACATGGCTTTCAGCGGCGAAATTAACGATGGCGTCGAAACCTTCTGCAGTTTGAGCCGCAGATTTTGTATCGGTGATGTCACCTTTCACGAACTTATACCGAGGATTGGACTGAACGTCTCTTAGGTTTTCAAGGTTGCCTGCGTACGTGAGAGCGTCCAAATTAGTGACTTGCGTCGCTGGTCTCATGTTTAAAACATGTCTAATAAAATGACTACCAATAAAGCCGGCACCACCAGTCACTAGAATTTTCTTAAATTCCACTATCCTACCTGAACCATCTATAAAGAGGTCTTTGTTGTTGATAATAGATTCAACTAAATTTACTGATACCTGTATTAGTCTAATTTGGGGGAATATGGGAAGTAAAATCGATTTGAGCAGCGGTTAACTTGGGCTGCAATAATATAACTAGGCGATTCATTGTAACCATAGGTGGCCAACCCACCAAGTTAAACCCGAGACAAAGGCAGTGGCGGGAATCGTTAATACCCACGCCCAAACAATTCTCTGAGCTACTCCCCACCTTACCGCTGAAAATTTAGTTACGGCACCTACCCCTGTGATAGCTCCGGTAATGGTGTGGGTCGTAGAAACGGGGAGTCCCAAACCGGTGGCTAAAAATAATGTTATCGCTCCCCCCGTTTCGGCGGCAAAACCGCCAATGGGCTTTAGTTTTGTAATTTTCATTCCCATTGTTTTAACAATGCGCCAGCCGCCAAAAAGTGTTCCTAATCCCATCGCAGCTTGACACGATAGAACGATCCACAAGGGAACATGAAAATTATTGCCTAATAAGCCAGCAGAATATAAGAGGACGGCGATAATACCCATGGTTTTCTGGGCGTCGTTCCCGCCATGACCTAAACTATAGAGGGCAGCAGAAACAAGCTGAAGTCTTCGAAATCCCCGATCAACTTTTCTTGGAGTAGATCTTTGGCAGATAAAAGAAACAGTAATCATAAGGACAAATGCCAATACGAAACCTAAAACGGGAGATAATACAATAGAAGCGCCGATTTTAATAAACCCTTGAGTTTTTAAGGCCGCCGCGCCCCCTTTTGAGACAGCTGCTCCGGCCAATCCGCCAATGAGAGCATGGGACGAACTCGATGGAATTCCGAAATACCAAGTGACGATATCCCAAAATATGGCGCCAACAAGAGCTGAGAAGACGACAATGGGATCTATTATTGTGGGATTCACGACCCCTAAGCTAATGGTATTGGCCACATGCAAACCAAAAAATAAAAAAGCTATAAAATTGAAAAAAGCAGCCCAAGCGACGGCCCAGTGAGGGCGAAGAACTCGAGTTGAGACAATAGTTGCAATGGAATTGGCTGCGTCGTGAAATCCATTCAAGAAATCAAACAAGAGAGCAACAGCAACTACGAAAATAATAAAGTTTAAGTTTGTGCTCATTTCATTATATCCAAATTTATTGGTGTAAAATAAACCGTAGAAACCTTTGTTTCGATGAACGATCCCCCAGATAGTTTATAAGATGAAGTGGTCAAGTCATGCATATTCTAAGACAATTCCTTCAATAATATTAGCAACGTCTTCACATCGATCAGTAACTGTTTCAAGGAGTTCGTAGATCTCTTTTAGTTTAATAAGATTTCGAGTGTCTGGTTCTTCTCGAAAGAGTTTTGCAATTCCTGATCTCAAAATATGATCGCCTTCGTTTTCTAGCCTATTTATTTCAACACAACTCTTAATGATTTGTTCGGGATTCTTAAGATTTTTCAAACTATGGACAGCTTCGCGCACATGTTCTGCAGCCTTCACACATACATCTGCTAAACTCTCAGCCTCTGGAGTCATGCTTGTGATTCCATATAAAAACATGCGTTCAGAAGCAGCTTCAATAAAGTCTACGATGTCGTCCATTTTGCTGACCAATGCAAAAATGTCCTCACGGTCAATGGGCGTGATAAAAACTTTGTGTAAAAGTTCAATAGTAGCATGGGTTACTTCGTCCGCATCATGTTCTATTCGCTTAATGTTTCGGGCCCTGCTTTCGATGTGGCTTAGATCCTTAAGCATTTCACGAAATTCAGTGGCTGCCTTAACAATGAGGTCTGCACTTTGGTCAAAATGTTCAAAAAATCGGCCTTCTTTGGGTATCAGGAATCGAAGCATGGGGCCTCCAGATAGATGTGCTAGGTTTTCGGATTTTACTTAAGAAAAGGAGCTAATATAAAGTTAAGGTTTAGTAAAGAAAAAGACCAAATCAGTCATTTTCTATTGAGTTTGACAAATCTGGGGAACCATTATTTCAATACCCAGGAGGTTACTGAAAGCGTTCGACTTGGGACTGGCCATTGTCAAGCACTTGAATTTACTGAATGGTGGTCAAATTCAAGTCAAAAGTGAATTGGGAATGGGGACAAGATTTTCTTTTACCTTGCCTTGGCGGAAAATTTAAAGGGCGTCGTTGAGATGAAGTTGCTTTTGAAGGTTTCAATATTTTGCTAGTTTATTTGTCCTAAGAATTCATAACAGAGAAGGGTAGTGAGAATACCCAAAAAAAATAAAAACAATATTTTTCGCGCCAGCATATGTCTTCATCGGTCAAATAGGCCATTACTTAAGCCCTTGGAAATTTCTAAAAAATTGCCTATGGGTTTGGCAATGGCGTGGCGTTTTGTTCCCATTGGCCATTCAAAGGCGATTTCAGAGGCATGGAGAAGGGGGTAGGGAAGTGGTATACCTTTATAGTCTTCTGGGCCTCCGTACAAAGGGTCGCCGAGGAGCGGAGACCCCACATGGGCGAGGTGAACGCGGATTTGGTGGCTGCGGCCTGTCAGAGGAGTCGCTTGGACCAATGAAATTCCATCATGAGATGAAATAGTATTAATAATAGTTTGTGCCTTTTTCCCTTTTTCACTCACCACAGATTTTATTTTCTTTGAAAGAAGTTTAAAAATGGGGACCTTTATTGTTTGGTCAATGGGGGTTCCCTTTACCAAACACAAATAAGTTTTTAGAACATTTCGAGATTCAAACAAAAGCGAAAGCGCCCTGTGGGCGGCTTGAGATCTTGCAAATAAGATAACCCCTGATGTGCCTTGATCGAGCCGATGGATAACAAATAAGTCTTTGTCAGATTTTTGCCTTCCATTTCTTAATTGCTCCCCCAAAACGTGGGAGAGGACTGGTGTGCTTTCGTGATTTCCTCTACCCGGAACTGTAAGCCAGCCCACGGGTTTAAAGACCACTAAAATTTCTCCCCAATCTTCTAGAATTTTAATTTGATCTGATTGCATTTATTTAGTCTTGGCTCAATTGTTAGGGCATGTCAAAGAATTGAAATAAACCTAATGAGACCCCGCGCGAGGGAGCGAAGGATCTTTTTTTGATCCTCGCTCAAGGTGGATTGAGTGAGAAGGGATTAATCGAGTGCTCCTCGGGGGCGGTGGGTTGGGCACCTGGGAGGCCCGAGAGCTATGCATATCCCCTTGAGCAAAGCCCCTGCCAAGGGTTTTGTGGCTATAAGATCATTTAATCGAGTCTGGGGTTAAAATCTGATGTCAAAACGACTCAGCCGAGGTCTCGAACTTTAAACCAGGGTCAGAGTGACTCTGGTAGCGTATTCCTGATTCGCATTCAACCCGATGGTATTGGGATTTCGTAATAAACTTAGTCGCCCAAGAGTTACATCAGGCTACCTCTCGATTCTAAATCCGTCGGGTGCTATAAATCGCGGGCATGGCAGAGAATATCTTAATAACAATTCCCATCAGTCAATATTACCAAAAAGCCCGGTGGCTACTGGAGAGATGTGGGATTGGGTATGAAGAAAACCTGCTGGTCAGTTTGCATTGAAACTATTTGAAAACCGAAGGAGAGGGTAAAATGGAAGGTGTTCATCAACTCGGCGCCACAGCTCCACCCCATTTCAATTTGGAAATGGTAGATGAAAAATTTGTTGAAGTAGGGTTGTTAAAGGCCAGGGAAAAGACCGTAGAAGTCCTTCACGTCATTAGATCCCAATTTAAAATTGGTCAAAATGAAAATGACGCAAGAATTCTAGCGCAAAAGATTTTTGCAGATTATGGTGCAACTAAACATTGGCATCGGCCATTAATTCGTTTTGGAGAAGGGACAGTGCTGTCCTTCAATGAACCGATCTCTGATCATAAGCTCACTGAAAATTCTGTTTACCACATGGATTTGGGACCCGTTTGGCCCGGCCAGAAATTGGGGATTGATTCTAATCTTGAATACGAAGGGGACTACGGAGATACCTTCGTTTTTGGGCAAAACGGAAATGCTCAAGATATGATCAATATCGTTCATCGTGTTTTTGATAAAGCAAAACAAATGTGGCGAGAGAATCTCTTCACCGGCGAGGAAATCTATCGATTTAGTAGGGAACTATTTAAAAAGACCGATTACGAGTTTGTGGAGAAAGTGGAAGGACATAGAGTTGCTGACTTTCCCCACCACAAGTATTCTAAAGAGCGACTTGCAAATATTAAATTTGTTCCCAAAAGATCACTTTGGGTTTTGGAACTCATGGTTAGGCATCCACAACTAAAGTTTGGTGCATTTTACGAAGATCTTTTGTAGGCTAAATTCATTTTGTTGCATTTCATAAATTTGGAATTGGTTTTCAAATACTCTTAGTGACCATTAAGGGATTTAGTGGTGAACAAAATTTAATCAAAAGAGTTACTAAGTCATTTCAGGTAGTTACCAAAGATTGAGCAGTTGTTTTACCACAGTAAATTAGAATTTCGTCCATCTGCTCTTGGCGCCAGAAGTGGGTGAAATTTAATTCCTATATAATTTCAGTAGGTTACCTCTCTAATATTTTTGGCATTTTATTCGCTTTTATAGCCAGCGATGTACTCAAGAAGAACTATTTGGGCAGTCCTATCGTCGGTTTTGGTATTCCAAGCTCATTGCGCCAATCCGCCTCCACCACAGACGGCCTGTGGTTTTGTACAGAATTCTGAAGGTCAAAGGGTAAGTTGGAAGAAGCAGCTCCCCATTCAATTGTATTTAGATGCTTCAGTTCCAACTCAATTCTATCAGGCCATCAGCAGTGCGATTGTCACATGGGAACAATCAATTGGACGAAAAGTATTCGAGCTGGCGGGCACGAGCACGGGAACCCAACCCAGGCAAGATAGCAAAAGTGTTCTGTATTGGATTAGTACTTGGGATCGCACTCAAATGTTACAGCAGGCTAATACGACAATCTATTGGGTCGACACACGCATCTCAGAAGCAGATATCAGGATAAATGCTAGTTTAAACTTTGAAACGGAAAAAGGGTATTCAAGTTCTATTGATATTGAGTCCCTTGTGCTCCATGAATTGGGCCACGTTATGGGGCTCAAACACATCGATAATGTTCCTTCTGTTATGGCAAAATCACTTTCTAATGATACGCAGAGAAGAGTTCTGTTCAGTACAGATGTCAACGATATCAAATGTGAGTACTGACCTCTGAAAGTGCCTTCCAGCGTCACTTTGCTCGTAAGCTGTTGGTTTCTCACCCTTTCCTGAAAACCTGAGGCATTTTAGGTATTTTAAGAATATTTTTGTTGTGCGAGGCCGAGATTGGTCAGTAAGCTTTACAAGTAAGACAACTGACTAAGTGTTGTCCTATTTTTTTAGTTTAATAAAATTAGTTATTTAGAAAGGTAAAAATGAAAAGCGCAATGGCATCTAGGTTGCTTCATAGTGAGTTGAAGGTGCGAGGCCAAATTGTGTCTCGTATTCGGCACATGATGGAGGAAGTAGATATGGCGCTTTACGATCGTAGTAGCGGGATTGGTTTTGTATATAGCAACTTTGGAGAATTACTTCGTCGGGTTCAAGCAGTGGGCGCCACGGCACGACCCAACCTCTTTCACCAAGCTATTGAGCGTAAAGATGCTACCTCAGGAAGAGATTCCCTTCATCAGCTCAGAGACAATGTCAGTCGACTTCAAGAAATGCATGAGAGACTGCAGTTCTTATTGACCGAGCTTGAGTGTCTTGTAAAAAAAGGCTGAACTTTTAAAGGCTGAAATATTCTGGCTAGCTTACTTTAGGAATGACGACGGTTAGAACACCGTTTTCGTAGGATTTCATTATATCTGCTTCCTTAACTTTCTTTGGAATATCAAAGTGTTCATGAAATGTCTGTACGTTGCTGGTACTGATCACGTGATCTCCATCAGCGACTTGGTCACTGAAAGAGCGATTGCCAGTCAAGATCACGCGGTCACCCTTAACTTTTACGTGAATATTGTCTTTTTCGTGTTCAGGGACCTTAGCCTTTAAAACGTAGGCCCCCGGCGTTTCTGAGAATTGAGCACTGTTATTCCTGATTTGGTAAAAGGGATCTGATTCTTTATTTGAATATTTATCGCTAGCTTGGAGAAACTTCTCTTTTTGGTTTATGAGTTCTCTGCCAAGGCTTAGCCCTTGATTGGAATAAGCTTGTCTGGCTTGAGTTTCATTTTGACCAAATCTTTTTTTGAATTCTTCGTTTTGACTTTTAAGTAATACCTCATGGCCTTTCTGATTAGTATCTCGTTCTCTTGTTTCGGCCTTCAACTGATTGTCTAACTGAATTTGGTGTCGAGCTCGCAAGTCGCCCGATTGTTTATCGTAATCTTGTTTTTGCATGGCAAGATCTCTTTGCAGCTTAGTCTTTTGAATATGTTCTTCATGATTGGTTTTATCTTGAAGATTCTTTAAAACCTGTTGGTGGTCCGTTGTGACCTCTGATTCAGTTTTAATAAAACGATCTCTCTCGTCACTGAGTTGAAAGTCGTTTTGTTCTTCTTGGTCATGGAGACGTTTTTTCGATTGCATGCGCTCTAGGCTGAGTTGCTCGTAAGACTTTTCTCTAAGTGTTTTATGTGCTTTAGCGCGGTTTTCTTGAAGTTGGGTTATGGTTTGGGCGTGAAGCTCTTTTTCTTTTGTAGCTGTATCTTTGAAAGTCTTGTTTTCATGTTCTAATTGGCTTGCATGTTGATTTCGCGAAGCCTCGTATCGATTTTCTTCTCTAGATTCCAAATCCCGAGAACGTTTGTCATAGTCCGTTTTTAATTGCTGAATTCGTTCTTGGCCTTTTTCTCTGATCATGCTGCCCTGGTCAGATACTCTTTTTTCAGCGTCGTCGATGCGATTATTACTCCAGTCGCCAATATCTTTTAGTTGTAGGGCTGTTTTTTGTTTGATTTTTTCACTTTGGGTTTCTAAATCCGTTGTTTGCCCTTCGGCCCAGTCATTGTATCTTTTTTTAGCTTGCTCTAAATAGGCATTTTGAGAGACTTCACGTTTTTTAAGAATTTCTTGTTTTTGGTCAAATCTTTCAGCAACTGATTTTTCAGTTTTCTGTGCTAAGTTTTCAGTCTTATCGATATTATTTTGAATGTGTTCTTGAATGTGATTGACAGCCGCGGCCCCAGATTTTTCTTCTTCATTAATTTTGTGATCATACCCTTCGCGCAAGGATTCAATCTCCTGCTCGTATCTATCTTTGAGTTCCTTTTTTTGGCGCTCGTAATGATCGCGGACCTTTTGAAGTCCACGATTGCCGTCGGGTGGTGAAACGTCTGACATTTATCTCCTCCTGAGATAAATACTCTAGATCCTTATTGTACCATAACGGGAACAGAAGGTTGGGGCGGTGATTCTTGTTTGGACCCTAGATTCGGCTGGGCATTGGCCTGGTCTGGATTTGGACGTCTCGGTTTTATTGGTGCCGGGCAATAAGCCCTAAATTCATCAGTTCGTCCATAGCACATCCAGTGGTCAATGATCCGAGTTGATTGAGTTGGGGTGATCTTAAAATATGTAACATATTGAAGATCATCTAAAGTCGTCAGTACTTCAGTTTCTGCCTTTTGTTTTTCGTCGTATTTCACACCCAATTTGTAAACCCGATACTCCCCATGAGCATTTATCAAAAACAGCTGAATCATAACAAACAAGAGTACGAGCCAAAAGGGACGATATTTAATCATCACCTACTCTATCGTCCGTCTAGTTCAAAACTTTAGTTGTAGACACGAGAATTTTTGAAAATTAATAAACGAAGAAGTAATTTTTAAAAAAATAAGGGACTCTCCGTGAGAACTTTCTGAATTAACTCCAGGAGAATTTTCTAAAATGAGGAAATGACTTGGTTTATTACCTTTTGGGGGTCTATCAAAATCTGTGCCGAATTGAACCTAGTGCTTGAGCTTTCCCTGTTCGAAAATGCTATTTTCAACAATGTTAAAGTAGGTACGAAGCAAAAGATCGTAGGTTTCTTGATCGAGCTTCTCCAGAAACTCTAGTTTTGATTGAAGTGATTCCTTTGCTATAAAATCACTTAATAGTTTCTGAATCCGATCTACGTTTTCGAATGTAAAAAAATCCATGTCTTCAGTAGGCTGGCTAAGAACACGTCGGATGTTTGCGTTATCAAATAAAAGATGCAATCCTTGGGCCGATTGATTAAATAAATATTCCACTTGCTTGAGCTGATCTTTATCAATGTAGACCATAGAATCATCCGCCTCCTTGCAGATACTTCTTAATTTAATTGTAAGGAATATTTCCCCATTTAGGCAAGGGCTGGTATGATTAACTTTGGGGACTAGTATTTAAAAAAAGGAGACATGGATGTTTCTGAAAATACTAAAACTGACGTTGGTCTTGGCTTTGTGGTTCACCATTTGCCTCCTTACAAGTTCTAATACCATGGCTCAAGAGAGCACCACTGAATCATTCTCTTCTTATTCAGAAGATGAAGACCTAAGACCGGTGAAACTTAGATCAACGCGTTTTGATTTTGATATTGGTCCAACCCGAGGAACTTCGAACGGAGAAGGCATTTCATTTACGACCTACACTCTAGGCATTGCGCAAGAGCTAACGCCACGGTGGACAGTTGTAGGGCGAGTGCCGTTTTTGCAAGGCCAGGTAAATGGAAAAGGTTTTAGTGAAATCGGAAATGGATTTGTGGGCACTCAAATGGGTTTGATTGAACTCCAAGAATATCATCCCCTCTGGCTTACGGTTCATGGTGGAGTTCGATTTTCTAGACCCGAACCCGACGTGGTGGCCTCAGCGAAATATCAAGAATATCATTCTGGTCTGACACTGACAAAACAGTTTCGCAACGTTGAAGTGATTACCGACGGTAACTATATCCAAAAAAATAATGAAGATGAGCCAGGACTTGATGTGGGTAACGAACTTCGCGCCTACGGCGGGATAAAGGTGGAATTGGATAGCGACTGGACAATACAGGGGGGGTATTTAGTTCGCCACGCTGATCCTCTGAAGCGTTTTGGAGAAGTGGTTGTTCAAGAAAATCTGGTACCTTTTATCGACGGAAAAATTACATTTCATTTGAGCCCTATGATGGATCTCATGACCCAAGTAACAGTTCCCACAATTTCTGAAAGCGTGTATGGTCCTAAGCTCCTTGCTTTCGGCGACATATCAACTCAAGCTACAGTTGGAAGAAGTTGGTTCGTAGCTGTGATCGTAGGATTATAGTAGGGCCAAAGAGAATGCCAAGACGTCTGATCTTTGAAGTTTGCGCAAACTGTGGAAAAAAAATAATCGATGATGAAGCAGCTGTTCTGATCGACGAGAACAATGATCTTCTTTTTTGTAATGACGGTTGCCTTAGAGAAAATTTTGAAGAAGAAATAAATAAACAAGAAAGTGAGCACCTATCTCTGAGATCAAAAGTTGATATTAAACCCAGCGAATTTAAGAATTTCGATCAATATCTCCCTCTCCTTCTTAACGATCCTGATGAAATTTGGGAACCCGAGATCTTAGAGCAAAGAGAACCCACGCAATTTGTTATTGGCGAGTTTTTGCATGAAAAAGAAAAGATTTATTACATTGCTTCGATTTATCCCTCTGATGGTAAACCTGCTTTTGTATATATTCATTTTCCAACTCGGGATGTGAATTTGGTCCAAAAATACCGACGGGGCCAATTGGTCTACGACAGTTTTGAAAACGAAGTCGACGAAGAAGACAAAGTTGGCAACCTTTCTGACGACCACATAGCCATAGGCCTTTACACCGAACTCATAGAAAACCACAGTGAAAGCGATATCGATATTGAAGACTATCCCAATTACACCGATCTACGAATTCCTACTCTAGATAAACCTCAAGAGGTCTGGAAGCAAATTGACGACGAGGGAAATACCTTTTTAGTTTTCATAGCCCACCACCCCAGGGAACCGGAAGAAGTCGCATACGTAGTGGTGGCCATCGAAGATGAGCTCACTTCTGACATCATCCCCGTATTTAGTTTTCCGACCCTAGACCAAAAACTCTTAGATCGCTTTCGTACTGGTGAGCAGATTCAAAGAGACAAAGACGAATTCTAAATTTCAAGTCTTAGCGTCCAGGAAGCCTATGGGCATGAACTAAAATATTTGAAGAGTTTAAAACATACTCTCCACTCCCAAAGCTTCTATCTTGAAAAATTGCGAAGTAATTATCAGTTGAATTGAAGGTAATTTGAAATGATGATCCTGTAACTCCACCATTAATTGAAATATGTACGGGTTCTCTTTTTGAAAGACTCGTATTTAAACTACCGTCATCAGCAAGTGCAGCTGCCGCAGCCGCCCCGTAAACAGTAAACACTTTTGAAGAACCAGGGGCTGCACAAAGTTGCATTTGATATGTATTCGTGTTTAGAGCAGAAACATAGAGCTGAAGCCCAGAGTCAATGACATTTGGTGTGCATGTCGATGTCTCAGTGCCTGAGTTGGGGCCGCAGTGAGTAAACATAAATAGCAATATGGAAAAAGCAACGATTTTTAATAAATCTGACATAGGAGATCATTTATTGCATGTTTTAGTTTTGTCGGCAATATGGAGGTATGAAAGGGTTGTCTATGACGGTAACACATAAAATATTCATTCATGTCCCCATTTTCATCTCGGTTGTTTCTATTCTAACCAGCTGCGCTCATAAATCAGATGTTATTCAAGGTAATTCGGCCAAAAATATGAGTCTCCCCATGGAATTAAAATTAAAAGGAGAGACGGGAAGAATTGAACTTTTAGACAATTGCTCTCAATCGGTTACAAAAACATTTATGTTGGGTGACCTAAGACATAAACGCATTGAAAACGTCTCGTTTAAGGTAAAAACGATAACAAAAGAGACATTAGCAAACTCGGATATCAAACAAGAAGTACAAACTGTTTTCAAAGAAGGGGGGGTGAATCTTCATGAGATGGCCTACCCTGAGTTTGGCGAATCCATAGAGATGATTTTGACCCCCAATTGCCAAGTGACCAAGGCAGGTAGATATCCTAAAAACTCTCTTTTCTTTTTGCCCCCTTTGCCATTGAAAAAGGGGGAAGTTAAAATTGGTGATTCTTGGCAAATGGAAAACTCGTGGCAATCTGAAAATGGGCATTTAACCCTGACTGCAAAAATTCAAACTGAGTTTAAAAGCTTGAAGACTTGTGGGGTAAATCAATGCGCAGAACTTATAGTTACTGGCGAAGTTCACATGCCAGAAATTGTGGAAAAGAAAAATGATTTTTCTCATAAGCTTAATGGTCGGTTCCTGTTTGATCCAAATCGGGGTCTTCTTGTTTGGTCTGAATTTGGATCTGTAGAACATTTGAATTCAAGGGGAGCTCTAGTTGAGGTGCGATCAGTGTTGCGTTCTCATCTTCTTGAACCACAAGGGTATCACATAGCAAGTCGTGAAGAGCCCTCCTGTCCTCTCGAATCCACGGAAGAATAAAACCAATCATATATGTCCAACTGCTCATAAGATATCCCATGGTGCGCCAATAGGCTTGAACAAGAGTAAGAGGTTTTCCTGTTTTTCCATTTAGGACTTTTAGTTTAAGCAGATACTTGCCATAGGTATTTCCATAAAAACCCACACTGGCTGTGAAGTAGCCAATGAAGAAGAACGCTCCACAGAATTGGCTGATTAAGGCCCCCATATCCATGTCTGGCTGGATTGAATTATTGGAGCAAAAGACACTGTAGAGATAAAGAGTGAAGTTTCCTAAGGTAACTTGAAGGGCGATTATAATTAAAAAGTCGATGGCAAATGCATAGACACGTTGGGTGAGAATGTTTTTCGTCGAGAACATGTATTAATATCGGTTTTTGGTGGCTAATTGAGATAGGACGAAGGTCGTCGGGATTAAAGCCCTGCAAATTGAGAGTGTCCATGAAGCCTGATAAAAACGGGTCAACGATCAGTCGGCCAAGTATACCCAAGTTACCCCATCGCCGCCGCCCGTCTGGTCACCCGCATCCCAACGTTGAACGTAGTCACTCTTTGATAAATATTGGCGAACGGACTTTTTTAATTGCTCTGTGCCAAAACCATGGATGATTTTCACTCTATCTTTTTGCTTACGCAGGCATTGATCTAGCCATTTTTCGAGGTGGCTCAATGCCTCATCAACTCGTTTACCGCGCAAATCTAATGAACAAAACTCTAACTCGTCAGTTAACCCCGAGGAGGTACTTGTAGAGGTTCCGTTCGCGCCAGAGCCTGACATTGATTGCCGTCGAATAACCCTTTCGCCTAAATCGTTGCTGGCGGGTACAGGAGCGCTTAGCCCGTGCCAAGGAACTTGTATGCGCATGCTATCGGCTAAGACCAAAACTTGACCCTTAGAATCGGGATCACTTTGAATTATGACTTGGCGGCCTAATCGAGGAGAGTAGGCGGGAGTACCAGGCTTAAACAATGATTTAAATTCCTCTAATGTTTGGATCTTTGATGCCAACGGCCGAGCCCGGATAATTTCGGGGAGATCGGCTTTAATATCTTGAAGTGATCGATCACGAATGCGCTGTTGCCCTGCCTCTTCAATGAGAGATTCAATTTTTTTGTCGGTTTTTTCTATGGCTTTTTGCATCCAGCGGTCACGCTGTTCTCTGAATTTAGAGACCAAACCAAGATACTGTTCTTTGGCCTTGGCAGCGTCAGCGCGATCAGCCTGGGCATGAGTTTTGAGTTCTAAGAGTTGGACTTTGAGATCTTGAATTTCGCCTAAGTCGCGAGATTGCCGCTGGCTTTCTGGAGAAAGATAACTCCTGGCGCGATTTAAAATTAAGTCGGGAACACCCATGCTCTCCGCCAAAGTGAGTGCCAGGCTTCGGCCCGGAAATCCAAGCAACAATTGAAAAGTTGGTTTGCCTGATTTTGGATTAAACTCAAGACTGCCATGACGAAGGCCGGTTCTTAAATCCCATTTTTCTTTTAATGGTCCTAAATGACTAGTAACAACGGCAAATACACCTTGCTCTCCGAAGTTCTCGATAAAACTTCTCGCTAATGCCGCCCCTTCTTCGGGGTCAGTTGCCCCACAGATTTCGTCAACTAATATTAGATTTTTTCGGCCTTTATGCTTAAGGGCATAGGTAAGTCGAGCAATATGAGAGCTAAAACTCGACAGGTTTTCACCGACACTTTGTAAGTCGCCTACAATGGCGTCAAGATTTTCTAAAAATGGCAGACTTGATCCTTCAGCCGATGCAATAGGAAGGCCGCATCGAGCCATTTGAGCGGCCAGACCAATGGCTTTTAGTAAAACGGTTTTTCCTCCCGCATTTGGACCGGAGAGCAAAAGTATCGGAAATTCTTCTGATAATGTAACTGAATTGGGGACAACATCAACTCCTTGGTAAACTAGGAGTGGATGTCGTAAGTCGATCAAACTAAATGATTCATTTTGTGAAAATTTAGGGACAGAACCTCTAATCCTTAAATTAAATTCAGCCTTTGCAAAAGCAATCGAAGATTCAAGAAGACTTGTATCGGTGTTGACGAAACTGGTTTGAAATCTCGCCAGATACCGACTGAGCTCAGTTAGTATGCGGTGAATTTCATCTTGAATGAGAATTTGCACTTCACGGAGTCTGTTGTTGAGAGAGACAGCCTCTTCTGGTTCCATGAAAACGGTTTGCTTTGATTGACTGGCATCGTGGATTAAGCCTTTGATGTCGTGCTGGTTACCGCTCTTTACAGGGATAACCATTCTCCCTTCTCGGTTTGTCACATACTTGTCTTGAAGAATATTTTCCATTTTTCGGCTAGCGACGATTTGGTCAAGAGTTCGAGTAATTTCTCGACTTAATTTCCTTTTTTCTTC
>JAHFAE010000142.1 GCA_023250675.1 Oligoflexia bacterium
AAGTTGTCTTTAACAGAAAACGGTCGGGCGAACATACGGTCGGGGGGAGGACCTATTTTTTTCACCGGTGGAGAGAGGCCCCAAAGGAGGCGACTCCGGAGTTCCTCGTTGTGGCACTTCTGAATCAGCTTAATCAACTCGCCGAGGATAAGGGCGAGGTTCTAAATCAGTTGGAAAAGAAGCTTAAGTCCTTTGATCTGAAAAAGCTAAAGCGGGCCGCCACCCATTATGGCACTCTTTCCACTCAGCTGAAACTTGAAGCATTCGGTGAGTAGGTGACAGGATAATGCAAACTTATCTCCATGACCGAGAAGACTTTAAAACCCTTCTTGAAGTCACAACTTCCAAAGAAAAAATAAATGATCCGTCGCTTGTCGAAAAAGACTATTGGATCATGCACTTTCTCTACGGCATCCAAAAGGCTGGGCTTTCATTTGAACTTAAGGGTGGTACTTCAATTTCGAAAGGCTTTGGGATCATCCATCGGTTTTCTGAAGACATTGATCTGAGGATAGAGCCCATAGAAAAACTTACAACCTTCAAAGTCTACACCGGCAAGAACCATGATGATGAAAAACAACGTAACTCACGCAAAGCCTATTTCGATTGGTTATCGCAATTTCTTGAAGGGAAACTTCAGGGTCATACCGGGGTTAAGCGAGACACGGAATTTGATGATCCCGATAAATTTCGAAACGGTGGTATTCGTCTTTTTTACAAAACACAATTTCCGGTTGCCGCCGGGCTAAAAGAAGGAATTCTTCTCGAAGTAGGTTTCGATAAGACAGCTCCCAATCAGAAGAAAACAATTTCTTCTTGGGCAAGTAACCAAGCCAGAGCGTCAAAAGTAGATTTCATAGATAATGATGCCAAAGAAGTCCCTTGCTATGAGCCAAAGTATACATTTGTCGAAAAACTCCAGGCAATAGTCCGTAAATTCCGCCTTTATAAAGAGGGGAAGGGCTCAAGGACTCTGCCAGCAAATTTCATTCGTCACTACTACGATGTCTTTCAATTGATCGATGACTCCGACGTTCAGAAATTTATTGGAACACCAGAGTACACCACTCACAAAAGAGAAAGATTTGGAAAGGATGACAATAAGGTGTCGAACAGCGACGCGTTTAAGTTATCCGATGTAAAAGATCGAGAATCATTCGAGAAACAATACGTTAATACAAAGTCGCTCTACTATAAGGGGCAACCTGAATTTCAAAAGATCCTCGATCGAATTGGAAAAGACTTAGACCGACTTTAAAATTTTGATTTGATTTTGACCGTCAAGACGTAGGAGGAAGAACCTCACGTCGCAACTTTTTTAAAAGGGGGCGATATGGGTGAATTAAAACTAAACTCCGAAAGTTCTTTGAAATCTGAATATGATGAATGGATGACCTCGAAAGAGGCCGCTGGTTTTTTAAGAATCGGCGTCCAAAATCTCCTGAACATGGTGAGTAATGGTCAAGTCCGATATTATAAATTAGGTCAGCGAAATCGTTACCGCCGCAGTGAACTTGAACAGCTCCTTCTGGCTAACGCCAGAGGAGGTGTTTAATGGGAATTAAATTTGATTCCAAAACTCAGACTTTCGAGGTTTCTTTTTCAAAGAGGCATCCCAAAACAAGGATGCCTAAACGCATGGCTCGAAAAGGAATTAAGACCAAAGCAGAAGCGCAAAAGGTTCTTCGCAAACTGATAATCGAAGTGGAGAAAGCTTTTGAAGAACCCGAACCCGGTACGATTTTGTATCGAGATCTTCTGAAAAGGTTTTATCAATCTTTAGTTGATAGAGATTTTACCTTTAAGACCGTAGAAAACTACACGACCTGTCTCAATGCCCACACTGATAAGTTATGGTATCAGCAGGCCATTGATTCGGTTCTTGCTGTTGATCTAAAAGATGGCTTTTCTTTTAAAAGGAATAAGGGCGAGATTCTCTCTAATGAGATTCGAAAATATGATGGAGCACAATTTACCATCATCTGTGATTTTGCAGCTAAACAGCAGAATCGATTTAATTTAGACATTGGTGTTGGTGATATCGTCACCCCAACAAAGGCAAAACTGCCGACACTCAAAGATTTCGAGGCGTCCTCTGTGGAATTATTAGTATATCCACCCGAGACAATAGCGGCAGAAAAGCTTCATGCTATTATTAATCATGGAATAAAGAACAGCAGGTTTCATTGCCTGTGCCGCTTGTCTTTTTGCAAAGCCCTTTAAACGATCATACTGGCCCAATGCCATCGATAAAAAGATGATCGTCAGAAGGCCCACTGTTAAATCTTTAAGATCGATATTTCTCATGTAAGTCCTCCTCTAAAATAACTTAGTCAGAATCCATCGCTATTTAGCCATATTTTTAATTTTCTCTTCTTGGTGGTTAAAAATCATCGTCATTCCCCTGAAGCTCTTTTTCTACTGTGTGCTAGATCGAAATTGATTTTTACATCGACGGCATCAAGAAGCTTGAGAAAGGTCTCAAGGGTAGGATTACCGGATTTAGAAAGCGCATGGAAAAGGGTTCTTCGACTAATCTTTGATCTTTTCACAACTGAGCTTATACCTCTTGCCTCTGCTACTTTATGGAGAGCATCTAAAATTAGCTCTAATCGCTTAGGCCCCGTATAAGAAAGGTGTTCATTAAGGTAGGCTAAAGCAAATTCTGAGTCCTTTAATTCGTTAACTACAGATTTATCAAATTCATCCATTTTCTTTTTCATGTCTACTTGCTCCTATTCAAAAAATCAGCCCAATATTCTTTTGCCTTAACGATGTTACGGCCCTGAGAACCTTTGTCGCCACCAACCAGCAAGATGATGATATCGTCATGATGAATTCCAAAATAAACTCTATAACCAGGGCCAAAACCATCTTTAAGTTCAAACACCCCATCTTTAAGATCTCGATAGGTACCGAAGAGACCTACTTTGGCTCTCTCGATGCGAACTACAACCCGCGCTTTAGCCTGATTGTCTTTGAGATCATTCAGCCAAATATCAAACGGCTTCTTCCCATCATCCCGTTCATAAGAGCGGGCTGATCTGGCTTTAGTTGTCAGTCGCATAAAACCCAATTCACAAAACTATAGTGCAATATATTGCACTAAATGTCAAGTCTAACATTCTCATGGTTGGAATCTCCTATTTTCTTTGTGGTGACGCTTGGATCCTTTTCCCTGTAGCGTGGCCGTTAGCTCCGTTAGGCTTACAAGCTTACCTAAATGGCCCTTACGTCGCTTCCACCCGATAGAACAGAATCTAACGACTATAAGTGGTACGTATACTATTGCGCGACGGGACGGGAGCCAATATTTGAAAGCCCTTGAAATTTGTTAAGAGTTCCAGGAGTTTTTCTTTTTTGGCGCTCGGAATTTTATCAAATGCTACCTATTTGCTACCTAACCCTGGATACGAATGGGCTGCTGGGTGCCGGAATGTACCGGTGTGTCAGTCTCCAAGTTATTGACAACATTGAATTCCAAATTTTATCAGGGGCTTAAGAAGTGGATCGAAAGCTCCTGCCACCTGAGCCAATTTGGTTTATTCCGGGGACATCCTTTACACTTCATTCCGGGCACATAGTTTACACCCGCATCGGCGGTTCGGGCTGAATAATTCTGCAAATTTTGTTTTTTGAAGTTTTTTAAATTTTAGCGCTCACAGTTTGTGAGATCTTGGCGAGTTTTCGAAGAAATATTTTTCGCAGCCTCTCAAATAGTCTCGATCATTCTGATGGCAATGTTACTGTTCTCAGTCGGCTGTCCCCGAGCAAACGAACCGAACACGGCCATGTATTCGATGCCATTTTGCTCAAAAAAATCCCTGAGTATTTTTGTAAGTTCAGAATCCATAATCTTAATCCGTTCCTATTCCCTTTAGTCCGGGGGAGACGATCTCACTAAACCATAGATAAATAATGTGGATAGGTACGACTTTTGTCGTGAATATTTGGTAGCACTTTGTGGATTGAGGCTCCGCTTCTCAGTGAGGACTAGACATTTGAAAGTACAGACTAACTCTATCTCGAACTTCTGAGAAAATATTTCAAAATTAGTTCAAAAATTCCGAGGACTTAGCATAGCTCTGCGGCCTCGATAGTGGGCTCAGAAGTCATATTTATTTTTTGGGGGGATTAGTGTTCTTATTTGAAAATAATAAGATCAATCGATTTTTTTCGATTTCGATCACATTTATTTTCTTATTATTTACTGAGACGTTACATGCAACTTCTCAAAATCGTCTAAGTGGTCAAGCCTCAACAACAATTGCAAATACCGCACCCATAGTATTAAGCACCGGAGTTCTCATGGCCACGCCTGAAGGGGGCGCCATCGAATTTGATGGCACAAGTTTATATTATACCAACACCAGTAATTCTAGAAAAACATTAACGATTTCAGGAACAGATTTACCACTGGCCGGTGGAACAATGACAGGCACTATTACTGGCCGAGCCTCAACAACAATTGCAAGTACTTCGCCAATCAAACTTCCCACTGGAGTTCTTATGGCGACTCCGGAAGCGGGAGCCATTGAATTTAACGGAACAAGTTTATTTTATACAAATGCAAGCAATGCCCGGCAGACTATATCCACAGGCAATTCCAGCCAATGGACGACAACTGCGAATGATATTTACTATACAACCGGCAACGTGGGCATAGGAACTACGGCGCCAACTGCTAAACTTCACTTACCTGCATCCACGACAATTGCAAGTTCAGCACCACTCAAAATTGCAACGGGTGTGTTGATGGC
>JAHFAE010000143.1 GCA_023250675.1 Oligoflexia bacterium
ATTCTGACACTATTTTCAATGACATTGTTGGCCATCGCCATTTCATTCCCAATTCAAATAATGATTTTGTATAATCACGGTTTTTCTGAAATGGGAGAGGCTTTTTCAAAACTCACGACTTTAAATTTATTCGTAATAATGTATCTGGTCATAAATGCGGTGATTGTTCTAAGAGGTTCTTCTCTGGCAACTTTGACTTTGCCAACCGGTATAGTGGTTATGACTTTTAACAATTATTTTGTCGGAACCATTGGTACTGATTATTCCTCAACCTTTGCGTGGTCAGCGACCATTGTTTACTGCTCAATCCATTTTTTACTTTGCCAACCCAAAGTCTTTGAAATCATGATGCATCAAGACCGGAGGTGGTGGCTTACACCAATAAGAAAACAAGTGGCGGTCATGGCACTGGTATCGCCCCTTCGGGGGCCCGCTTTCACCACGAGGACCTTCGATCTTTCTGAAGAAGGTGCCTTTGTGCCCGTTCCAAAAATGTCAAATTATTTAGATGAAAGGGTTTCTCTTTGCCTAACACTAGATAATTCGTCTCAAATTCATTGTGAAGCTAATATAGTGAGATTTAATGCAAAACAAGGGCGATATCCGGTAGGTTTTGGGATGAAGTTTGAGGACATCGGTTTTTGGCAAAAAAGAATGCTTAAGAAGTATTTAAATCAGCATCCAGCACAAGGATAGATTTAAGTGACGAGCGCACAAACTAAGAAATTTCTTTTGCTAGGTCGAGATCAAGAGACCCTGACTTTTATGGTCAAGGAGCTTTCTCGAAATCATCGACACGAAGTTTTAGTTGAAAATACGTCAAAAACTGCTCTTAATAGAATGCAAGCAGGTGACATAGACTGCGTTATTTTTAATTTAGAGAAATTTGTATTTTCTCAAGTAAAACTTCTAGAGCAAATCAGATCTTTGAAACATAAGTTTAAGATTTTTGTGTTTGCCAACGAAGTAAATCCCTTGGCTGCCCAGCTTACAACCAATTTAAAAGGTATTACGGTATTTGGAAAAACGTTTCTGAATCTAGAAAAAGACTTTTTAGGTTTAGTTTTACGGTTTTTGAAAATTGAAGGCATCCCGCAGCGGTCAATGAAGCGGCATTCCACCTTTCAGCGAGGCAATGTCGTTAACTTACGTGCTGGTAAAAAATTTGATACTCTCGTATCTAATTTGAGTCATAAAGGTGCCCATTTGGAGTACTCATCAGAGAAAGGCGGAGTGTTAAGTATCGGGGACAAGGTAGTGCTGACCGTGGAACTCCATAAACTCAACAAGATTCATAATGTGATTGGAGTCGTTGTTTGGGTTCGAACAAATCTTTCAGGTAAGAGTTCTGCAGGTCTAAGATTTCCTTAACCCGGATAATTCATAGTATTTCTACCGGGTTAATTGAATCAGAAATTAATACCAATTATTCCGACACCTGTGATGGCATCGCCATTGGGAGTAATATTGGTAGACTGTCCATTGATGACGATGGGCGACCCTCTGTCAGGAAAGCCAATGTAATTGTAAGTAGCTTGGACGCCGAAAAAAGATTTATTGTGCATGATTGGAATTTCAAGACCCAAGCCGGCCTGTAGCCCATAGGCGGAGTCACGAACGTAGCCTTGATAATCGGCAAAAGTCGTTGTGCGATAATAATTAGAAAGTCCCATAATTATGTAGGGATTTAGTTTTGCTAATCCTTTAGTAACGTTTTGGGTATTGAGATAATATTTAAAATCAAATTCGAAATGACTTAAAGATGCTTTTCCTAAATATTCTTTCTGTGTTCGAGCGTCGGCGATATCAATGCTGTGATCGGCCAAACCGTAAGCTACTTGCAAAGCAAATCGTAAATCAAAAAAGTAACTAATATAAATACCGTAAGCAAATGTAGGTTTGTAGAGAGCACCCAAATTATCTGTAAATGTTTGATATCCGCCCGTGAGGCCAACGGTGAAGAATCGACCATTATGAAAGAAGTTAACGTCGGCTTCTTCTTCGCTTCCTTCTTCAAATTCTGAGTAGTCGCTGAAAGGGTCAAAGGTGGAATCGGTATTGGCCCCATTGCTGGTATTGTTATTTTGGTCTTCAACGAAATCTCCGGCTTTAGCCACGCCAAAACTCAAAAGATTTAGGAGAAGGATTAAGATACTAATAACTCTGAGAATACTCAAAAATTTGACCCCCGTGATACTTCAACCCTTTTAAAAGCAAGCAAAGCGCCAATTCCCGACCTATTAGCGTCTCCCCATGAGAAAACTTGCGCCTAAGCTTTGGCCATTTGTTGAAGTTTTAGACATCAAAAATAAAAGTATATTCCAGCACTCAGTGGAGTTTCGCCGATGGTTCTAAATCGTACTCCGGATGACAAAGAGGTGATTCCGATACCTGCTTGAAAATTGATTCCTAAACTATCAAGACCTGGTACGAAGAATTCGCATCCAAAAAGACCGTTAAGTTCAAAACCCGATGAAGTTGAGCCAGTGGCTCCAGTGGTGGGACTCACACTGACGAGGGCTGCGCCACCCCCCATGTAGAAATTAAGATTTTCTTCAGTAAAAACAGTTTTGTTTACCTTTGCGCCGAATCCAAAGTTAGAAGCACCGTTACTCGAGTTTGTGGAGTTAGTGTCTATTCCCAAAGCCGCAGATACGGCCATGTCTTGGCTGGGATAATATTTAACGGCTAGGCTAGGCAGGGGCTTTACACTAAACGAATCTGAGTAGCCGATACCCAATCGACTTGTCATGTCTTTGGCTTGAATTGTACCGGTGAGAACCAGAACAAGGAGAAAGACGGCCAAGATCGCAAGTTCCAGAAGTTTTCTTTTGTAACAGGTCATGATGTCCCCCAAGTTGTGAGCACGCTTATAGTATGGTCAGCAAATTATGGATTTCTCAAGAGAGTTTTTACTTGATCAACGCAACGCATAAAGGATAAACATGACTAATAATTGAATTAAAGGGGCCTGTAGCTCAGCTGGGAGAGCGCTTGCATGGCATGCAAGAGGTCGTCGGTTCGATCCCGATCAGGTCCACCATTTGTCAATCTTTTCGAACCAGAAATATTAAAAAAGTTTTTATTAGGGTTTAAAGCGGGGACAGGCGATAAAGTCAGTCCCTTTCCACCATCGGAGCCTGTTGCTTGCAATTGGGATTGCTCAAGTTCCTGGTTTATTTCCCATTCACTGTTGGCAATTTCGTTTTTTCCAACAAAGTAATGAAGTCTAAATCCCCCAGGCTTAAATTCCACCTTGTGGACGAGCTTCTTGACAATTTTTGCTCTGACCTCTTGTGACCTCAAAGTTTCATTTAGTTTTTGGGCGGCTTTAACAAAACTTTCAAAATCTTGAAATGCGGCAGGAATGTCAGCTGGCTTTGATTTTACCAATAATTCCTCAAGCTCTGCTTGCATTTGTCCTTTCATGTTTTCTATTTTTTTCATCTGCGCAAAAATTGGAAGAGGACTTACATCCTTTGGTACACGGGAGAGATGCTCTGTGAGGGCTTCAATTTGGCCTTGAGTGCCGCTGATTTTTGCTTTAAGTTTATCTATTCGTGAATCATGCTTAACCCTGATAAGAAGGGATGTCTTCTTATTGAAAAGGATGAGGCCGAAATTGTTCAAGCCATCTATTCAACTTTTTTAAAGGAGGGATGCCTTTCAAAAACCGGAAAGTTTCTTAATGGTCAAGGGGTAAAGATGCCCCGCCTTCGTAGGGCTAGTGGCGGAAAGCCAAGATTAGAGCATTTCACCAATGAGAATCTCCACCATATTTTGACCAACAGGACTTACACGGGCACCCGCCAACTCGAAACAACCGAGGGTTCAAAAATCGTGAAGATGTGTTGGGAGCCCATCATCCAAATTGACACCTTTGAAAGGGTACAAGCACTCATGAAAAAGAATCGCTATCGGCTCAAATCTTCGTCCCCTCAACGGCATGAATATTTGCTCTCAGGAATTGCAGATTGTACCGCTTGTGGTGAAAGGCTTATCGGAAAATCAGCCCACGGGAGAAATGGAAAACATTTCTACTACGAGCATGGCTCTCAGGTAAAACGGCAGGCCTACCTGACAAAGAAACTATTTAAATGTAAGCCGCTGAGATTTAAAGCTTCTGAATTTGAGGAACGGGTGTGGGATGAGGTTGTAAAACTCTTAACCAGAAAGTCACTCTACTCCTCTTTAATAACAGAGGCTAGAAGGACTCATAAGGAAAAGGGGAATGTAGCCCAAAGGCAGAGGGCCGCCATTGTAAAGGCCACGTTCGGCGCGGGCTGCAAAATTGGCCTTGATACGTTCAACGGTTTGGGCTCTCTCAAATTGAGCAAGATTGATCATTGTGAAAAGCACCAATTCGCCCGATGCCGTGGTTGTATCGAAAGCCTCTCGCAAAGATTGAAACTGGCAACCGTGGAACTTCATTAATTCCCAGATACCGCAAAAATCCTTAATAGATCGAGAAAGTCTTGAAAGCTCTGTCACCATGACGAGGTCAATTTCTTTGGCCACTATGCTAGAAAGTAATTTCTGAAGCTCAGGCCTATTGGTGTCTTTTCCAGACTTAGCCCTATCAATGAATACCTTTGTGACTTCACCGAAGAGCTTTTCTTGGTTTCTAAACCCAACCGCCTGTCGAAGCCTTTGCTCTTGGGATTTGATTGACCCTTCGG
>JAHFAE010000002.1 GCA_023250675.1 Oligoflexia bacterium
GTCGGCGTAGGAGTTGGAGTTGGAGTTGGAGTTGGAGTTGGAGTTGGTGCCCCACCCACAGTAAGTCGACCGCTCGTGGCTAACTTTATAGCACCATCTAACCTGAATAGGCGAAATTCATAGGTACCACCTGCAAGGCCACTGAAAGTGCAGGAACCAGATCTACTCGGAGTGGCACCCGGAAGCCAGTTACTACAGTTGCTCGTATATTTTAAAGCAATGGGAAAATAGTCAGATCCTCCAATAGTAAATAATCCTACCCAATCTGATATCATGGCATTGTTCACATTCGCCCACGAGACTACGACCGAACCTCCTTCAGCTACTGTGGATGTATCTAGCGTCAAAGTCGTACCGGAGGTATAGACGGGCGTTGATGGCATAGCGGTTCCGCTTGGCATTTGAAATACATAAATCAAACTATTACCTGCCAAATCCATCGCGCTAATTCGAAACGTATACAGGTTGATGTTACTTCTTACAGGAATACTCGCACTATAAACACTGTTTGCAAGGTTTAGACCCATGGCACTGTAACTAAGTCCATTGTCATAACTAATTTCAAGCTTTGAAGATGAAATCGCATCAACAAATGAAGAAGGATAAGTCGAAGGCACCGAATTTAGTTCAAATGAAATGCCGTTAACTATAGTCGGGTCGATGACGTTTTGCCAAATTCCATTGGCCGTAATAATTATCGACTTCAATGCTGGTGGATTTTCATCAAGAACAAAGTCGTTAGCGATTCGAAATTGCGAAATTGATTTTGAAACTGTTTGGACTCCATTTACCATCACAGGGTACGTCATCTCATAACGATAAGTGCCAGGAGAAACAACACCATTCGTCTCAGGCAAAAATACAACTTGACCCGATATAATTCCAAAATTGCCGGATGATTTAGACGGGTCGAGGCGGCCCGACAAAATTTGTACGCCGTCTTTGAAAAGCACATAATCTGGAATTACTATATTCTTCCTGGGCGAAAATGGATCAAAGAGCCGATATTGGTCTGAAAAATCTCCTCTGGAATAGACGGGATAGTTAAACCCCAAATCAACTCCAAAATCCCTAAAGTATCTATAATTTCCGCGACTACGATCGCTACTGGCCCAAGTAGCAACATTGTCCCACCTGCCCACGTCAACCACGGGTCCCACTCCTAAATTAATTCTATTTCCAGGAGGTAATTTAGAATTTGCAAATGCATATCCCAAGGGGAGAGTCTCATAGAGAATACTTGGCCGAGGTTCTTCTGTTATCGCCAATACCAATCTCATGTCAAGCCATTCTGGGTAAGGGATTGGCGACATCATTCCCTCCTCGGCGCTGTAACTATAAAAAGGAACTGCATCTCCCGGCAAAATATCTGTTAGACCCTGTAAAATTACATTTAGGCCGCCGACCATTTGAATAATTCCCAATTGAGGAATTAATCCTGAGTCTATGTTCTGAAATGCCGCTACATCTTTTTTCGATAGGTCACTGGATTTATTAGTAAAGGTGATATCAGAATTAATACCATGATTTCTGAAGGCATAAGATTGTATATTATCGGTTGCCCTTACATTCAGTGCCGCCATAATCTCAATATTTGAACTCAATGTGTTGATATGAATTTGGGTATCAAATGGTTTTTCGTTTGTTCTATTGATCCAAACGGGAACGATTGGTGTTCCTATAAAGGGATACGCTAGCCAAAATTGGAGCTGGGAGTTACCTACGGGAGAATTTCCATTAGAGTCTAAAGGTGCAAACTTAATTGTATGAACGGCTGCCTGCGCAGCCATCTGAAAGGTTGCCGTGCCACCGGGGTTGCTTATGTTTTCAAGCATTACTAAAGACACGGGCAACGTTAAAGGCGAGTCGATGCGGTCAAAGAAATCACCCCAAATTCCAAAAACATACCAAGGTCCCGGAAATGTCGTAAGAAAGGTCACTTCAGTGCTTGATGAATCAGGCGAGGCAGTAGTCCCTTGATAGAAATCATGGATCATCGAAATATTACTAGGAGGAGTCCCACCACCAAAATTAAATTTGAATGGGTAACCCTTAAAAAACATTGCGGGAATCTCAAGACTATGTAAATCCGAAGAGAATCGAATTTTTCCGAAGTAATTACCATTTGTAGATACGTCGAGAAAACCGGTGTCATTGCGAACGCTCAAATTTACTGTGACATTAACAGATCCACCTGCAGGTATGGTAAAGTTGCTTGGAGAAAAACTTGCCGTGATCTGCGATGGAATACTTCCTGCTCCTCCAAGAGTACAACAAATAGCGCTTGCAACATAACTGACAGCTGCGTCTCTGATATTGTTAGTCAACGTGATCGTTTTCAAAGTAACAAAAAGCGGGTTTGATGGAACATCAACTCCAAAGTCAATGGCCTTTAAGTTTGAATAAACTCGATCCCCAACTTGAATGGGACAAGGGACGTCTATTCTGCCGGCCGAAGAAATTAGGCTTATTAGACCAGAAACTGTTTTTGCGCTCGAAACTATGGAGTGATTGACAACAATATGAGCTATAAAACTAGCAGATGAGCCACTGGCCAAATTAATATTTGTTTGGCTCAGACTTGCAGTTAGACCCGGATCAGATGATGAAAAACTTGCGGTAAATTCAATCGTGCCTGAAGTTGTATTTGTCACGGTTATAATTTTGTCAAAGGACTGAATGAGTTGGCTTACGCTATCAATAATCAGGAGGGGTGAACTCGATACTTTTCCAATGCCGCTTGGAATACCTGCCTGAGCCAGAGCTCTGACAGCATCAATACGGCCAGCGCCTTGAATTTCTGGCGCAAGCCCCATATCAACGGCGCTCAGTTTCAACGCATTCTTTATATCGATAGGTAAGAATTCAGGATGTGCCTGCTTAATGAGTGCGGCCAGCCCAGCGACGTGAGGTGCCGCCATGGAAGTACCAGAGATGGCTACGTGTCTACCATCATGACAACGGGCTAAGTTAAATGCTTCGCCCCATTCAGCGGCACATATATGATGCCCTGGTGACGAAAGATCAGGCTTGGCAAGTTTTTGTTCGACGCCGGTTTGGTCAGTCCAGACAACAGGTCCCACTGAAGAAAATCTAGCAATGGCAGAATTGCAAGTTGGATCAACCCCGATTTGCGATGGCTTGCAGGCCGCGGCTACCGTAATAGCCGTTCGGGCTGTCCCCGGACTGCCAATAGTTTGAGGAGTGGGACCAGAATTGCCAGCGGAGATGGCAAAAGTGACTCCGTTTGCCGATGCGTTGTCAATAGCTGTTGACATAGCATCATCTGGGTTGCCAGGTCCCCCAAGACTTAAATTGCAAACGTCAAGGTGATCATCGTAGTTGCCATTTTGGTTGGGGTCAGCACAGGCCTCAATGCCCTTTATGATTTTATCTGTATAGCCCAGGCCACTCGAAGAAATTACTTTAAAGGCGTAAATTTTTGCTCCGGGAGCAACACCTGGTAGAGCGTGAACACTTCCGTCCGGCGAGACATAGTGGCCGTTACCGGCAGCCGTACTTGCCACATGGGTTCCGTGGCCATTATCATCCATGGGGTCTGGATCATTGTTCACAAAGTCAAAGCCACCTTCGACCTTGCAACCGGGGCCGAAGCATCCACCAAGATCCGGGTGCGTATAATCTACTCCTGTATCTACAATTCCAATTCGTACTCCCGACCCATCAAGGGGCATTCCAGTATTTGCTGTGTATTGCCAAACTTTATCGGCTTCAATAAAGGGCACAGATACGTCTAAATCTGCTTGCACCTTGTAGTTGGGCGCGATTTTCACAACATCGGGGTGGTTCATTAAGAGTTTTCGTGTTGCTGCAACCGGCACATCATGAATGACGACGACATTGACGACTCCGCTATGCTCACTTATCCTAATTTTATCTTTTTGCGTTCGTGGACTAAATGGAATTATTTTGTTGGGAAATAGATTGCCAAGGTGCTCTTTAAATCTTGAATGTTCAGACTCCAGGGCTTGGTGTCGCGTAGATACTTCAAATTCAATATCTCTTTGTGATTTTCCCTGTTTTTTCATTCGACCGCGGGCCTTTAGAATTGGTTCTTCTTTAAGGGTAATAATGATTCCATCGGCGTCGGAATGATCACTTTGTCGAATAATAGTATTGGGAATTCCACTTAGTTCTTCAAAAGATTTATTTCCTGGCGCAGTTGAGGTTCTTAAGGGTTGGCCTTGCCCGCCGACAAATGAATCGAAAAAAGACTCAAATTCTGCACCGGTACTATCGTGAAGAACTACTTTAGAAATTTGATTTAGTATCGATGCGCTAGGAGTTTGACTTGGGGCTGAGGTGTTCGGGGATTGACCACCTGTGCAACCCAAACCTAGACAAACAACAGCAAAGATTATACGACGTAAGAACAGTAGATTCATATTTCTCCCCAATGTCTCCGGACTTACCCGATGTTTTCCTTAAGAATTTTCGTTGTTTTACCTTATAAAATACTCAAATTTGCCTAAGTTTTCGGCAATTTTTTGAAAGATGAGGAGTCTAGTTTATCTTTCAAAGGTTCATGTTCTAAATTGTTTAAGTGAAATGAAGAAGTTCAATTATTGCTTATGGGTGCAAAGGTGAGAGTTGAGCGCAAGAAATACCGGGGATCTACAAAATCTTAAAAAATAATTTCTGCTGATTGGGTCTTGATTTATCAAGGGGATATCAACTTCCACAAAGAGCATTGCTTCATCTCATTATCAATCGGCGTGTCCCTTTGAAAGATAAATTGGAATTCTCGAGGGATTCACATGGTTAGAGCCGATTGACCTTGGATTATTGTCACTTGGCTTTAGCCTAATTGCCTTGAACTCATAGAATATCAACAGCTGTCGAATTTCTGATCGCTAATCTCATTAGTAGCGCATCGCGTTAAATTGAATTATAATGAAAGAATGGGCTGGCAGATAAAGAAGAATTTCAAGTTTGGTGGCGTCAATATTAATATCTCAAAATCAGGTGTAAACCCTAACAAGAGAATTGAGAATAATAATATTCGGCAAGTTATTGAGTACAATAGGAAGCTAAAAGAAAAACCTCAAGTTGCAGTAGTAGATCTGATTCATGTACCTAATCGTGAGGAGGAAAATGAAATCGAGGTCAATCCATCACTAGCCCCAATTCCAACGCAATTCCAAACCGATTCGGCAACCCAAGACCGGTCTAAAATTACTGAGCCTAAAGGTGGCGTCATAAAAGAAACGTCAGATACCAATGCATCATTTTTCATACTTTTCTTACTCATTGTGTTTGGAGCAACTTGGTATTTCACACACTCTGCTGCGATTGCCTCGGGGGTCACGGTGGTAGTCGCGGCCTTTCCGAACGTATTTATTGACAGATTATAGGTAGATTATAGAGGTAGAACAATCCCCGAAAAAGGTAGTTAAACCTGTCCAAATCTTGTTCGACTGTAAAATCGCTAGTCCAAATTAGCTGAAATTATTGAGTATTTTCGCGAAGAGAGCTTGGATCATTCGTTGCAGCTCTTATGAAGAGATTAAAAGGGACGGGGAGCTTAATTGGGTACTCAGTTAAAAACACGAAAACTTCAGCAAGCTATTTCTGAGGAATTTGACCTCTACAGAGCCGCTCTTGAGTGGGGTCTCATCGAACCCATAATCATTGAAAGTCATTCTGATTTAGTTTCTGCTGCCAATTGGCGTGACAAAATAGAACCCTATCAGCATCAAATATCTAATTTAATATCATTTTGTAGACGCCTGCCTGTGGCTTTGCTTGCCGACGATGTTGGGCTCGGTAAAACAATAAGTGCTGGTCTAATTTCAAGTGAACTCATGTCTCGTGGCCGTGTTTCAAAAATTCTCATTGTATGCCCTAAATTGATCATGCCCCAGTGGGAAGAAGAACTTAAAGTGAAGTTTAATATTCCATCCGTCATTGCCTCGGGCAACAAAATCACTAAAGCAATGTTACCCAATGGCAGGGGAGCCTTGATCACGACCTATAACTCCGCTCGTCTTTATTTGGACGACATAGTTAAAATGGGTTTTGAATTTTTAATTCTGGACGAAGCTCATAAATTGCGAAATCTCCACGGCAGCGGTAAAGCTCCCGTTGTCGGAAAGATGTTTCAAAAGGCTCTTGCTAATAGAGACTTCAAATACGTTTTAATGCTAACAGCAACTCCCATTCAAAATCGATTATGGGATATGTATTCTCTGGTTGACCTCTTAGCATCAGCCCGAGGGCATCAAAATCCCTTTGGCACCAAAGACAAATTCATTACGAAATTTGTGGCCGATAAGCGTC
The DNA here is from genome assembly GCA_023250675.1 of Oligoflexia bacterium. GTDB lineage: Bacteria > Bdellovibrionota > Bdellovibrionia > JABDDW01 > JABDDW01 > JAHFAE01. The sequence continues at coordinate 6,301 of JAHFAE010000002.1, forward strand.
AACATGCAAGAAAGCTCAAACCTCAAAAACAAGAAGAATTTCGTTCTATTGTCTATAGTCATATGTCGCGGATTCGCAGAGCTGATGCTAAACTGGCATTTCCTGAGAGAATCGTTCAACTCAATGGCGTAAAACCAACGAAACCTGAGCTCGACCTTATAGATGTCATTGCAAAACCCATTCAAAAACTAAATAGATTATCTCAAATTTCAATTGCCCAAGCTCTCATCAGCAGTCCTCATGCTTTGCTAACTCAATTGCAATCTATGGCAAAAAAAAATACCATTCCAAAATCTCTTGTAGCCCAAGTACGAACTATTGTTGAATCAATTTCTATAACGGCAAAGCAAAAAGGTTTAGAGACTCTTGTAGACAAACTTAGAAGAGAAAAACCCAAAGATTGGCGGGTGGTCATTTTTACTACCCGAAGAGAGACCCAAAGTACCATCGAAGCGTTTTTAAAAAATAAAGGGATAGAGTCGGGCATCATAAACGGCGACTCAGGATCTAAAAATGTAGGTACCATAGCAAAGTTCAAGAGTGATCCACCACAACTTCATGTCATTATTTCAACCGAAGCCGGTTCTGAAGGTGTTAATCTTCAGGCCGCTAATGTTCTTGTGAATTATGATCTTCCTTGGAACCCCATGGTCGTTGAACAGCGTATTGGTCGCGTGCAAAGGCTCGCCTCTGCCCACAAAAATGTCTGTGTTTTTAATTTAATTTTAAAAGGGACATTTGAAGAATACATCGTAGGTCGCCTAATGGAAAAACTTCAAATGGCCTCACAAGCCATAGGAGATGTGGATGCTCTATTAGATGCCGCCGGTATCAATGAAGAAGGCAATGAGGGTTTTGAAGAAAATATTCGAGAACTCGTAGTGGCCGCCCTCGCTGGCAGAGACGTCGAAGAGGCAATAAAGTTACAAGAAAAAAATATTGTTAGTGCCAAGGTCCAACTTAAAAAGGCAGAAGAGAACTTAAATGAAATATTAGGCAGTGATGGACCGCCCCCCTACAACGGCCCCTCAACGCCAAAGTTACCAAAACAAGTTCGCTCCATTGATTTACCCACGTTTGTAAAACGTGCCTTAGAATCTCTTGGAGGTAAAATGACCCCTGCAGACCAGGGACAGTTCCTTTTGGAGTTAGATGAAACAAAAAAAGTCATTTCTTTTGAGAGCAATAAAGATGAAGCCACACCTGGTCTTATATTCGGGCCCGGGGATCCTGATTTTGAACGCATCGTAAGTCGAATTTCTGAGGTGGGCCGACGTAATATTGAAGACCTTGACATCGGGGCTGCTCCAAAAATTGATAAACTTGTTCGAGGATGGCCGAAAACTTTCAAAGGTAAATACGAAAAACACACAGTTGAAGAAATCACTCCTTGTTTTACTGGTACGGCTCTTGTGCGCATTCGCGTCACAGTGGCCCATGATAGTTTCGAAAGACTCATCGAAGTCAATTGCGCTCCCGGGCAAGACACGGTTTCGCAAAAAGGAGGCCTTGAGCCTCTCCCTAAGTTTATTTCAAATCCAGAAATCTTAGGCATAAGTTCTGAATTTCTTCTTGAACAAACAAAACAAGAGCCGGGTATTGCCGAGTTCTGTCGGTTTTACGGTGAAAGATTTGCCCATGAAGTACAAAACGTCGGAACAAATAAAAGATTAAGAAAAAAACTAGAAGGTGATTTCTTACCCCGTTTTCATATCGAACTTGTGGGTTTCAAAGGTCAGTTTTACCGCCAAGTAAAAGCAAAGATTTCTTATAGTTTAGGTTCAAAAAAAGATTACAGTTCTGAATTGTTAATGATTCCGTCAAAAAACGAAATTACATCGGCAACCAAGATGGGAACATGCGCTGTCACAAAGCAAATCGCCCCTGAAGATTGTCTTGGACTCTGCGCTATCACTGGCCTAACTGTGATGAAACATTTATTAGAAAAATCAGCTTTAAGTGGTCGGGAAGCTCTGAGTGAAAAACTTGTCACCTGTCATTTAAGCAAAAAGAGACTATTCCCCGATGAAGTTGAAAAGTCTGCTGTCAGCGGCAAATTTGTGGAAAAATCATTGTTAAAAAAATCAGAGATTAGTGGAAAGCTTGCAGAGCCAGAATATTTCGAAAAATGTTCGTTCACCCGGGAAGAGGCATTAAAAGACGAACTTATGGCAAGTCAAGTTTCAGGTAAGAAATTTAGAATGGATCATGTGATGAAGTCTGAAGTTTCAGGCAAAGTCGGGCATCCAAAAGAATTTATAGCCTGTGCCGAAACAAATTACCCTCTCATTCCATCAGAAGCAGTGCAATGTGAAGTTACGGGTAAAAAAGTTTTGCCCTCAGAGTTAGTAGAATGCTCAGTAACCCAGAAAAAAGTGCTCAAGAGTATCTGTGTTACAAGTAGCATTTCAAAAAAATGGATTATTAAAAACAAAGCGATCAAGTCAACTACGGGCAAGTTTTGTAGCCCTCAAGAAGCCATGGTTTGCGATTGGAGTCATCAAAGGATTCACCCCGAGGATGCAGCGGTCTGCCTCATCACGGGTCTCAGTTTTAATAGAGAATTGATAGATCAGGAGCGAGGCTATTTTCTTAATCTGTTGAAAGCACTAAGTGGCTCGGTAGTCAAAAAAGATGAGAAGAGATCCTGGGATTCTATAGTCAACCAAGAGAATATCATTTTTGGAACTTACAAGAAAACCGTTGAATCCGTAGAGAGATCCCCTAAAGGTACGTTAGTCAGTGTTTGCATAAAGCTTAGTTCACGATTTGGCTTGGGCGTAAAATACGCTGGTTTTATTTATTCATTAAAGGATAAAGTCGTAGTTGGTCAAATTCGTATCGGTAAACGTAAGGGCAGTACTTGGAAAATCGAAACCGAAAAGGAACCTAGCAACTCGCCACCCCAAAAAGCCGCTTCATGATGTCTTTGGAATTTAATAAAACCGACAAACTCTTTTCCAATTATGTCAAAAGTTGAGTGGTTTCGATTGGATGCACCGTATCAAGTTTCAGTTTTGGCTGCCTAGACCGATACTATTAATATCAAGGACACCAGTTTTTGGGCGGAGGTTTATATATGTTTGATACAAGCACTTGGATGACGGTTGTTTCTCTCATCTTTTTCCCATCTTATTTCCAAGGCCCTCTTTTGAATTTTGCTTGGGGTGCTCACGATCCAGAAATGATTGCCATGGCTAAGAGAATTTTTATTCTCCTTCCGTGTTGTGCCCTGATCGCTGCATGTTGGGCTACGACAGTTGCTCTAATCAGCGTGATCGTAAGGCAAAATCGAAGAGAATTCATAACTTATCTTTTTGTTACTTGGTGGGACATGGGAAAGTGCATTCTATCTTTTTGGGGTGGCTGTTTTAAATTTTGTATGTTCGCCATTCACTCTGTATTTCTCTTTTCTCGTCTGATCGTTGTGGGTTTACTCGTTTTTATTAGCGATATATTGTCAGCTCCTTTCAAAGTAGTTCAAGTGGCAGGTGCAAGTGCTTTTGGTGCGGGATTACCATGGATTGCAATTCTTTTAACTCTAGGTTGGACACTTCTTGAAGCCACAATATTTACTTTCGTTACAACGGGTCTAGTTACAGACACCCTTTCTAGTGTTTCAGGGATGACGATTAGTCCCCGTGCCATTCGCTTCCCACTGTTTGGTTTTATGCTCTTTATCGTCTTAGGAAGCTACTCGGTTTTGCTCACACTAGGTGATGCACTCAAAACACGAAATGTAACTACAATAGTTAAAATTGCCGTGGTTGAAGTCATCGCCATGATGGTCGAAGTAATTTTCTTGTATCGAGAGTTTGTTGATGCATTGGTGCCTTGGTTTGCCCAGCATTCTGGTGGCAATTTTTCACTGGGAATTACAGGGACTTTAGCCATTGCTTCTTTCACCTGGATGGGTATTAGAAGCATGTCCTGGTTCCTGTTCGCCCAAGCAGGTACCCCCGTTATCATGTCGGTCATTGGCGGCCGAGGATTTGCAACTAAGGGCGCTGGGGGCGGAAAAGATATTTCATTTGATATGAAATTGAAATCCATCGAAAGAATGAAAACAGAAATGAAATGGATTATCGAGTACGGAGATAATTTTTTAGGGGCTTTCTTATTTCCGCCACTTCAAATTGTGGCGGCAACCATTAATTTCTTTGTTTTAGTCATTACTTCAGATCATCTGTTTGAAATTCCTTTCACCGACTTTAAATCAATATATACAACACGACCTTCTTTGAGAAGAGTCACAGGAACGTCTCGAGGAATCTTCAATGACAAGAAATCAGCTTAAGAAGATCGTTCTAATCGTCGGTTTTTCTTTATTCACTTTTGCCGGTGTCTCTACGGCAGAAGAGAAGGACCCTCCCAGACTCACGATGTTTATTGGTGTAGACGTCAGCGGTTCATTTATGAAGAGCCGTTACTTCGACGACTCTCTGAATTTTCTAGCCCACTACATTTATGGGCATCTCAAAGGTATTGCGGGGTTAGATGTTCCCAAGATTTTGTTTGTGGGATCTTTAGGGGGAATGAAGGGCGGAGAGCCTCAAACCATGTACCCTATTCAAAATTTCGAGCATAAGTCAGTTGAGGGAATCCACAGCGAACTGAAAAGATTATTCCCCAAAACACATAATGACCGCTACACTGATTTTAACGCGTTTTTTAAACAGGCCCAGACTATATGCAAATCAAAAGGTCTCATACTGCGTCCGATTTCTATCGTGCTCATTAGTGACGGCGAACCCGATTACCCAGGACAAAAGGGCCACGATGTGAGCAAAATAGAACTACAACCCTTTGAACTGATTTCTCGAAATGTGACCATAAGACTTCTGTATACAGACGCCAAAATTGGGGACCAGTGGTCAACCAAAATTAAGAGATCGAGGGTAAAGGTTTTAACCCAAGACGCCAAAGTTATGGTGTCGTGGAAGGACGCAGCCATTTTACAACCAGGTAAGAGTTTCCAAGACCAATCCCGTTTCTTTGATTGGCTTAAAGACAATGTGGATTCGGATGCTCATTCCCAAACTGTAGACTAGTTGAGGCGAAGAATTAGTTGAGGCTGGTCCCTTTTATTACTTCAACACTATTGGCAATATCCCAAAGATAAGTCTGATATAGATCGCGAATAATACTTGGTCGGGTGGTAAAGAGCATAGTCTCAATGTGTTTATCCCATGAATTTGGCGAGGCATTGTAGGTTCCTGCTCCTCCCTCACCGATGTAAATGGAGGGCTCCTGGCCGATTTTTAGAGCCTCCGAAGTCTCTCGTCGCAAAAGTAAAAAGGCTTTTGCATGCATGGGACCTTTGGGGCCAGAATACTCATAAAGATGGGCCGGATTGTTTGATGAGAGAGTGAGAAGGGGGCCATAGGACTGCCTTGCTTCACGATACAATTTATTGGCAATGACCCGTCTTGTGAGGGGTTCAAAAATAAAAAACAGCTGTTTGACTAAATTTTCTTTTGAATTAGAAAGAATCGTAATCTTAACTCCTCGTTTTGCAGCACCTCGCAATGCTTTCAAATGGGGTGGTTGAACTCTAAAAGAAAAAGATTGCCAATATATTTGATCTCCTGCTTTCGCACTATCGATGAGCTGGGCAATCTTATCATTTATTGGTGTTTGCCCATTTCTTAACCAAGGGGCCTGCAAGTAAAATTCGTCGTTAAAATCTTGGGGTACTTGAGAATAGTCATATATTTTTTTTGCAGTTCCAGTGCACTTTGTGATTTTTTTTAATGTGTCAAAGACCCAATAAAATTCTTGGGAAACTTTTTGAGCTATGGGCCCAGAAACGTAGATGTCCGTATCTCTCCACGATTGAACATGTTTTGATTTACCAAGCATCCAGTTATAACCGCCAGTAAAAACATGCCAACCATCAACAACCATTACTTTTGCATGACTTAATTTTTCTAAATTAATGGTCCATATGGCTTTTAATGATTTTTTGGCAAATTCGAAGAAATAAGGAGGTGTACCAAAAAAACGAATATCCACCCCGGCTTTTATCATGCGATGAATTTCGGCACGGGTGGTGGGAGGATTACCCCAATAATCAGTAAATACCTTTACTTCAATACCTGCTCGGTGTTTTTCGATTAATATATCGGCAAGACTTTTACCTATTTCGTCGTGGGCGTACCATGCGTCAGGTTTAATGGTAAAAGTTGAAATGAGAATGGAGTATTTGGCGTGTTTCAAAACTTCAAATTTATGCTTAAACGTTTCGTCAGCCGAAGTGTAAATGGCCGCATTTGAGGTAAGCTGAGTCCCCTCTATTCTCACGGCGGAGCCTGTAACATTCAAATTTTCTCGGCAATCGGACCCCGAAGAAAAGGCCGTTTCTCCATGGGACTGGAGAAAGAGCACACTTAACAAGACTTGAACTAAACTTTTCATGAATACCCTCTATTTTATGCTTCAAGCCATCTTCATATTGAAACCAAAGTCTATGCGTGTTCCAATATTTAAAGCATGCATTCAATACAATTCAAAAAGAGCCTGGCGCTGGTATTAGTCGTTGTTGCTTTTACCTATGCAACGGCATTGCAAAATGATTTTGTCAATTTTGATGATGAGCTTATACTCTTAGAGAATAAACCGGTCAAAGATTTTGATATTTATACCATTTTTACAAAGCCTTTGGCTGAAGACTTTGTCCCCCTTACACTTCTGACATTTGCCATTGAATATAAGTTCTTTGGACTAAAGCCCTTTATTTACCACCTGGATAACATTATTCTTCATCTACTCAATTGCATTTTGGTATTTTTTCTCATCATTGAGCTTTCAGGTGAAGATACGAGAATGAGTTTCATTTCAAGCTTGCTCTTTGGGATTCATCCCCTTCATGTAGAATCGGTTAACTGGGTGGCCGAGAGAAAAGATGTTTTATCCTGTTTTTTCTACCTTTTAAGCTTATTGGTCTATTTGAGGTATTCGAAAACTAAGAAAGTCAGTTTTTATTGGGGTGCTTTCATTTTTGGAGCAATGGCCATTCTAGCTAAATCTTTTGCCCTGACTCTACCCTTTGTTTTCTTACTTATTGACTATTACCAAGGCGTTAAAATTGAACTAAAAATAATAATAGAAAAAATTCCTCTTTTTATCGTGTCTTTTTTGAGTATTTTGATTGCTTGGCCTCTTTTGCATGTGATGAGTAACACAGAGAGCGCAATTTCTATTCAAAATATTATATACGTTGTACCCGCTTTTTGTTTTTACATCAGTCGGTCCGTATTGCCCGTTGGGCTCAGTGTTCTCTACGAAACCGGGGCCACTCGAATAGGTTTTCTAGCCTATGTCATAACGGGATTGGTAATTTGGGGAATAAATGAATTTGTAAAAACTCATCAGTCTCGAAAAAACCTTATCATTTTTGGCTTGGGCTTTTTTCTCATATCTGGTCTCCCTGCATGTCAATTTATCAGAATAAAATGACTTTTCTCTTATGCCGACCGGTATTTTTATGTTCCCAGTGTAGGACTTCTCCTTTGTTATGGGGTCATGCTTCGCGATTTTTCAAATAAATTATTTAAGCCTTTACTTGTCTTAGTATCTCTATTTTTCGTGGTACTCAGTGTTGAACGAGTTAGCATTTGGCGAAATACGGGAACGCTATGGGCCGATGTGGTTTCGAAATACCCCACAAGCTCTTATGCGCAGAGAAATTTGGGAACTTACCTGCATAAGACAGGCAACATGACAGAAGCAAGAGTTCACCTTGAAACGGCCTTAAGACTCAAACCCGATATTCCTGATGCTCATTACAACTTAGGTGTAATTTGGATGGACCAAGGTGATTTTGACAAAGCTCTTGAGGAGTTTGATTTAGCCACTGGCTATAAACCAGAATTTGTAGAACCCTTAGCAACTTCAGCTTTTATTTATTCTAAAAAAGGCGATCTTGAAAAATCTATTGAGCTCTATAAAAAGGCGCTTATTTGGGATCCTCAAGGGGGATATCTGCATTTAAATTTAGCCATCGTCTATAACATGAAGGGTGAAAAAGACTTAGCTCTAAATGAATGTTTGCAGGCTATTAAATTAGAATCAAAGTTAGTGAAGGCCCATGAAATGCTTGGTCAAATCTACAAAGAATTCGGGAGACAAGCTGACGCTGATCAAGAGTTCATTGTCGCCGATAATTTAGTCAAAGAGGGTAGGGGGATCCGTTGAAGCAATTATTGAAAGCTCCAGTTATTGTGGCAGCACTTGGTTATTTCGTCGACATCTATGATTTGCTTTTATTTAACATTGTTCGCGTGCCGAGCCTTCAATCCATCGGTCTTCACGGTCAAGAATTAAAGATGGGACTTTATCTTAATAACACTCAAATGACGGGGATGATGATAGGCGGAGTTATGTGGGGAATCCTCGGAGACAAGAGGGGTAGGCTCTCTGTACTCTTCGGATCTATATTTATTTATTCTGCAGCAAATCTTGCAAATGCTTACGTGACCACATTTCAACAGTATGCTTTTCTAAGGTTTGTGGCTGGTCTTGGTTTGGCGGGGGAACTAGGTGCAGGAATAACTCTTGTTTCAGAAATAATTCCAAAACATATGCGAGGTCTAGGTACCATGTTCGTGGCTACAGTTGGCGTGTCAGGCGCTGTAGTGGCAGCTTTGCTGGCTGAAGTTTTCACATGGCGCACTTGCTATATTATTGGTGGAGTGCTGGGGCTACTTCTCTTGTTATTACGGATAGGAGTGAGCGAGTCTGGGATGTTTGATAAATTAAAATCCAAAAAAATAAAAAGAGGAAATTTCTTTCAGCTCTTTATCAGGGCAGACCGACGTCTCCGCTATTTTTGTTGTATCCTCATCGGAATTCCCATTTGGTATATTATCGGGATTCTCGTGGCCTATGCCCCCGAGTTCAGTAATGCCATCGGTGTCGTTGGAAACATTACTTCTTCCCGGGCCATCATGTTTTGTTACTCAGGCCTTATATTGGGAGACTTTTCTAGCGGGTATTTGAGCCAGTTATTAGAAAGTCGCAGAAAATCTGTGGCATGGTACTTAGTTATTTCATCGATATTTGTCTTTTGTTATCTCTTCATGCCTATTAAGTCTGAAAAATTATTTTATGGAGTCTGTTTTGGTTTAGGAATCGCAGCAGGCTATTGGGCAGTTCTGGTGACCATTGCTGTAGAACAATTTGGAACAGACTTGCGCGCGACGGCGGGGACTACAGTTCCTAATTTTGTGAGAGGATCTGTAGTACCCATGAGTTTGGCGTTTCTAGCCTTAAAACCTTTTCTTGGATTGATTTGGGCTGCAGCCGCCGTAGGAATTGTGGTGCTTTCTATCGCATCCATATCGTTGTTTGGACTCCAAGAAACCTTCGGGCGTGATTTAGATTTTACAGAAAATACTTAAGGGGCTAATTTCCAAAAGTCTTATCTAACTTCGTTTTCATCTTTGAAAACCCTTTGGCACGGGCAATGGCATTGACAATAGCATCACCCTGCACATCAGCTTCTAGGTTTTCCCAAAGTGTTTTATTACAAGAATTTTGAATATAATGGATTATTCGATCAGAATTCTTTGAATTGATGAGAGCCATCCCTGTACCATCTTGAACCAGAGCTTTGTACGCACAATTTTCAAAATCACCTCGGGTGTATTCCAATGCACTTGTCTTCGAAGGAAAACTCGAAACTACCAAGAATACTGCCATCACGATCAATACTGGTCTAAGGGGCTTCATAGAAATTATTCCTTTCGTCCATTTAGAATATTCTAGTCAAAGATCTATTCGACAACTTCGACGAAAACTTTAGCCCCAAACCCTACTAAATACCATACTGCGCAGCGCTAGAGGCACAACGTCATTTTTTACTTAATCAAAAGACCATCATTTTCATGCAGAAAACCGAGCCGCCTGATTTTAGAAATTCGGAGGTGTCTAAAGCGTGAACATTAAAACCATTTTTCAAAAGTTTCTTTTCAAAGTCGGCATTGCCACGCTGAAGCAAAACGTCATGATCATTGGCGCCATGACAATTCGCGGTAAAACTTTTGGAGCATTCTTCTAACCCGGTTTCAATTACATTTTCAAAAACGCTGCGAATCAGTTTCATCGCTTGGGGTGCCATTGCATCGGGTTGAACAACGGCAGTTTTCGAGTCGATGATAGAAAAGCAAGTATCTAAATGATAAAACTCGGGGCGAGTGAGCGGAACAAGAATGACATCCCAACCGGTGATTTCTGAAATCTCATTGTAAACTCCTGGATCAGTTCTTGGCCCACATCCTCCCCAAATAAGTGGGCGATCGGGGTGCTTGAATGCATCTCCGTTTCCCTCAAAACTAAATTTTTCAGAAACGTGATAAATTTCATAGCCCTGATTTTCGTACCAATTTTCAAAAATACGGACCTCTTCTTTTCTAAAATCAGATCTCATATTACTGATGATGACAGCCGCTCGATTTGTTTTTTGGTTCCAAAACGGAAAACTCTGATTGGCGCAAAATACAAAGTCTGGGTAGCCTTCAAGTCCCTGTAGAATTTTAACGTTAAACCCAAGTTCTAAATATTTATCGTAAACCGCTTTCCATTGAATTTGAGCCAATTCTTTATTTGGCTTATTCAGGTGTCCGTCTGCGGTTTTCATATAGGGATTAATCGCATATAAAATATCGTAGTACTCAGGATTTGCCATCAAGATTTTAGAGGGTAATCTCGTTTGATGTAGTGGCGGAATTTGATCCAGGGTTTCGATGATCATAGATGACTTTCAAAAATAAGGCTTCGACACGTAAGGCCGCCTTCAGCTTTCGCAAATTCAAAATTTGGCACTTGGATCAATTTAAACCCTGCATTTTCTATCAGTTTAGTGGTTTTTGGATATTCTTGGCCATAGATAAGTTTATCGTCTATGAGCAAGGCGTTTGCCGCAAAGTGTTCTTCTGGGTTTATATTTATGACTTCAAACTCTTTAAATTTTTCCATGTCAATCCACTTTGGATTTGCCAATACAAAACCGTTTCCTAAAAACGTAATTCCACTTTTTAAATGCAAGCAATCTTGAATATCAACAGCGATAACTTGATAATCACAGGGCAGCACAAGGTTTTGCAATTGAGTTATGCCAGAATCATTAGTTCTTGCCGAACGTCCCACGTAGAGACGACGCCCGATCATTAATACATCTCCTCCATCAAGAGTGCCCGGTGATGCAATGGTTCCTATAACTTTTCTCTTTGATAATAATATATTGGCAATACTTGGAACTTCGATGAGTCGTGAAGGAGTCCCAGGCCTACAAATGACCGCAATTTCGTTTAGTACGATTGCCCCATCCTCTACAAAGACTCCGTCGGGCGCAAAGTTCAAGGCCTCGAGAAAACTAACCTGTATACCCAATGTTGAAAGCGTATGACAGTAATACTCATGTTGTTTCACCAGGAGATGAAAATCAATTGGCCGTCTTTCTAAAAAACTAAGTTCACAATTGACAATAGAAGGAGAAGGCTTTCGGACAAGGGCTTCGATTCGACTGTTCATTGAATCGATTTTGGAACCTCAAGTTCTATGAAGTAGTCAAAACCAACTCTAATATACCCGGAGATGTTTGAGTCTAGTGTAGGGCAAGTTTCTGTATGAATAAAAACCCAATCCGTTTCACTGATATCGCAATGACACCCAATATGAGAATTACTACTAATGAACTTTATTTGAACAAAGCACTTTTTTTCTTCGACTTTGGTTGCCTTAACTTTGCCTTGGAAATTCAAGAAACCCCGGTACTCGTCGCACTCTTGAAAATGAATTGGTCCGCCGCGGGCGCACTCTGCCGCCTTTAAAGACAGGGGAATCAACATGATGGCCATTAGAATTTGCATCGTTTTAAGTTTCATAAATTTATCCTCATCGCAAATGATGTATTTCTAAACACTTACCTTAGCAATTACTATTCCATTTTCTATGCCTGTAGGCTTTGCTGTGGAGTTATTCAGGGACATCTAGCTATTTGATTTGTCTATAGTTTTTACACAAGTGACAATTGGAGGATCAGATGATAGGCCATAGCTGCGCATGACAAACTATTTTGAGACAAGAATGGCTCCCCACGTGGCAAGGGATGCTGTTTGGAATCACATCACTCGTTTCTTAGAACCCTATTGGGAGTTAAATTCTAAAAGTCATGTTTTAGAACTTGGAACGGGCTACGGTGCTTGGATTAAGTCTATCAAGGCAAATCAAAGAGAAGCTTTGGATTCTTATCCAGAACTTCACCAATTATTTCAAAAAAATGGAATAAAAGATGTGGCAGCACATGTGGGTGATTGCACGGATCTAGGCCGATGGAAAAGTGAAACATTAGATTTAGTTCTTGCCAGTAATTTGCTTGAACATCTTGACCATGATGAGTTAAATTCTTGCATCAAAGAAATTTTTAGAATCTTAAAGCCCGGTGGACAACTTTGTCTGGTACAGCCCAACTTCGCTCTTTGTCCTAAAGAATATTTTGATGACTATACCCATAAAACTGTCTTTACCCATGTGAGTTTAAGTGATTTTGTGTCAGCCCATGGTTTTCAAGTCATTAAATTGTGGAAGAGGTTTTTGCCCCTTACTTTAAAGTCAGCCGGATCTCGGTTAACATTTTTAGTACCGTTTTATCTTCGAAGTCCCATTAAACCATTGGCGGGGCAAATGTGCCTCTTGGCTCAACGAAGAGACCATTAGTGGCAGTACTCTCGGTCATTGCGGTCTATATTATTCTTTGTGTTTTGCAGTGGCATCGCCTTCCTATTCAAGATGAGATTTTTTTTCATCGAGCTGCTTTCAAATGGGCCGTTGGTGGACCTCAGGCCGACGGGCTTTGGCACACACCTTTTTATTTAGAGGGCCTTAGAATTTGGCAAAAGCTTTTTGGCATCGCCGACCCAGGACGCCAAGGAAGTGTATTTATTCTTAGATCGTTTGGCGTATTTACCGGTTTATTGACCGCGTTCTTATTTTTAAAAGGTGCAAAAAGAAAAGAAGGATTTCTGAGCTCTTACCCAGCAATAGTTTTAGCGCTCTTGTTATTAAATCCTTATTTTATTCAGTGCTCCTTACTTTTAGATATCGACAATACTCTTATGATTCCGGCACTTGTTTTGTGGGTTTTGGCCGTATTGAAGTGGGACGATGCTAAAAATGGAAGCTGGAGTCAGACCGTCGTCATAGCCTTTATTTCAGCTTTTGCGCTCATGGTAAAAGAGCTAACGCCGCTTATCTTAATACCAACTTGGATTTGTTATAGTTTTCTTCGGCCTTGGAGAAAACCTGCTGAGTCTTCATTCACACATATCATTCAATCTATTATTGGAATTATTTTGGGACTCTCTTTATTTGCATTAGTCTTGATTATTTGGACTCAAGCTCATCATATGAGTTGGCGTGAACCATTGGAATTAACATTGGGAAAGTCCAAAGGTAAGATCGGTCAGTATACCCCTTGGGACGTTCTTGGAATTGTTCGGTGGATTTTTCTTAGTTACCTACCTCTTGTTTGGCTTCAAATTCCAACCCTGTTTTTTTTGACAAAGATGGCTCTAGAAAAAATTTCAGCTCATAAATTTTTTTCTATCCCTCTTCCCTTCTTGTTCGCCTTGGCCGTTTATCTTTGCTATAGCTGGCTTATCCAAGGCTCGTTTTATTTTGCCAAGTACTCAGCAGTTGTTTGGCCTATGCTAGTCTTGGATTTTTCTATGGTGATCCCGTTGAATCTAAAAAAAGCCACTGAATGTTTAAATGAGTTAAAGAATTCAAAAAAATTCATTCTTGGTTTTCTTTTTGTTTGGCTTTTTGGTATCTGTTTTTTCAATTGTTTTGAACCCCTTTACATTATCGAAATGAGGCAAGATCCAAATCTTAATAAATTGGGGTGGCACTTTGTTTCAATAGCGTTGCCTATTTTTCTTATTTTAATGGGCGTCAAAATTATAAAGTATCAAGAAAAGGGGATCCAGAATGCCGTTGTGGTTTTCGGGATCATTGTCACTTTTTTAGGACATTCTTTAAGCCAAGCCACCATGGATTCGCCGGGTTACCTGTTTGGCGAAGAGGGGCTCGCCCAAACCATTGAAGAGGTTAAGCAACTTAAAATCAAAATTTCAAGGGGCAAACCTGTATTGACAACGGCTGTTGATGTTCAATGGGCATTTCAAAACGACGCTAAACTTTTGGTTTTTGAAAAAGAAGATTATTTAAAAATATTAGATCAATACGATATTTTAGTTTCAAGAACCTACGATAATTATTCAGTACGATATAATCCACAGTGGCTAACGGACGTCAATTCTAGATTTAGATGTCACCAGGTTATAAATTTGCCTCGCGAGCGATTTGAATGGTGGTGGAAGCCATTAGCTAAATGTGAAGAAGGCCTTTAATCAGGTTAATTACTTGAGAATGTTTTTGCGTCGGTATTAGATTGAAGTTTTTAGACGAACTGCTATAAACAAACTCAAAACAATTGAGCGTTGAGATTCATAATACAGTTAGTACGACTGCGAATGTGCAAAAGGATTTTAGAGGAATTTAAATGTACCAGGGCAAAAAAGTTTCAGTTGTTATTTCTACCTATCAAGAAAAAAACTCTATTAAAAAATTCGTAAACGATTGTTTTTCAACCCAACTTGTGGACGAGGTCATTGTTGTTAACAATAACGCAGAAATAGGAACAAACGACGAAGTAAAGCAAACAAAAGCTACATTGATCCACGAATCCAAGCAGGGCTACGGTCATGGTTACCAAAGAGGGCTTCGAGAAGCTTCGGGGGATTTAATCATTATGACCGAAGCCGATGGAACATTCACTGCTCATGATTTTGAAAAACTTCTCGTATTCTCAAAAGACTTCCCCGTGATTTTTTGTACGCGCACGGCGACTCATGCCATTCACGATGGGGCAAATATGGGAATTTTCTTGAAATGGGGAAATTGGGCCGTGGCCAAAATGATTGAAGTTTTGTTTTGGACGACAGAATTAAGTGACGTGGGTTGTACCACAAGGCTTTTACGTCGCGATGCTCTCAATAAGATTCAACCATTATTTAGTGTGGGAGATTCTTATTTCGGATTAGAAATGATTCTCCTCACCGTTTTGGCTCGAATCCCATTTGTAGAACTTCCCATTCATTATTTGCCTCGCGTAGGAGTGAGTGCTGTGACAGGTTATTTCCATAAGACTTTTATTCTGGGAATGACGATGATCTACTACACGCTAAAAACCAGAATAAATATTCCACTGAAGAAAAAGGTCACCTCACTTGAGGTAGGCGACCTCATTAAAGCTACTGCGGCTATAAGATAGTTGAAAAGTCGCTGCATACGTCGGTGCAAATCACCAAAACCTCTTTTCGATTAATTAATGAGGGTTTTGATATCTTGAATTACTTCTTCAACATGGGTGGTCGGATCAACACTTTCATAGACTCGTGCAATTTTACCTTGGGCATCGATAAGTGCACTCCGGCGCATTAGAATACCTGTGAGCGGAATTTCTGGTATACCATAAGCTTTCGAAATTGAACCATCGTCAACCAATAAATCAAAGGGCAGCTTGTGGTTCTGAATAAAAGCTCGGTGGCTTTTCTCATCTTGTTTTGAAATCCCAAAAACCACGGCACCAAGGTCTTTTAATTTTGAAAACTGATCCCGAAAGCTGCAAGCTTCTTTAGTACATCCTGGTGTTTCATCTTTGGGGTAAAAGAACAAAACTACGGGCTTTCCCCTAAAGTCTTTCAAATTAACCATTTTGCCACTTTGATTTTTAGCAGAAAAATCTGGTGCGATTTGCCCCTTAGACAGCGCTACAAGAAAAAACGAAGAAAACATTGTGAGAGTTCCAACAAGAAATCGTTTCATTGCTGGCAATTTACAACGTCAAATCCCTTTCAGTCAAAAGTAAACACCTCTCGACGCTACGCATTTGAACTGTAGACATGCGTATACACTAAGCGTAAATCCTAAAACAAATTTGGTTGCACCGGTGACTTAGTATAGGCATCGTATATTTAGTAAAACGATCCATCGGAGGCGCCATGAGACCATTACTGCTTTTGACTTTGGGGATTTTTGGTTCGTTAACACTTTTTGCAAACGAACTCACTCAAACTTGTTCTGACAAAGAAGTTTATTCGGATAAGTATAATTACTGCAACGTCATTTATCCTGGTGTTCGAGATTTAGCCGGCCGCTATTGCATTAATAGTTTTGGTGTCGTTCATGGTGGATACATTGTTGACAACAGATGTTTTTACTCTACCGACGGTGCTTACCAAGGAATGCGAGAGACTTACGGGTGTTCTTTTCCGAGCCCCGTCACTATCGGTGCTTGCGAGATTTTTTATCCTTCTCAGCGAGATCTCACGGGTCACTTTTGCGCCAACAGTTATGGGGTTGGTTACGAAGGTGTCATCACAGATAATTCCTGCTTCCAAGCGATGGATGTGGCAATCCGCCGCATGCAAACATCTAATTTCTGTCAAAACAATGGTGGAGGAGGGGGGGCGGGGCAATATTACTATTGTCATCTGATGACTCCCGGTGTTCGCGATAGAGCCGGTCGCTATTGTGATGGTGGATATGGTTATGAGTACGAGGGATACATTGCGGATAATTCCTGTTACCCGACCACCAATAGAGCTTACGCAGAGATGTCACACCAGACCATGTGCGAAAATCGCCCTCCGTATTTTATGGGAAGATGCGGAGTCTTTAATCCAGATGAAAGAGACAGGCAAGGACACTACTGTAACAATTCATATGGAATCGACGTAAACGGCTATATCCTACACGATCTTTGTTATGAAACTCTTGGCCAACTGAGATTGGTTATGGAGCAAAGTCCCTCTTGTCATTAGTTTCGAATTGCTTGAATTTGCTTTTCTAGAAGCTGGCGATCAAAGAAATGTTCGTGTTCAATTTGTTTGACCAACGAATCGGTGACTTCGAGAGTTTGGCTTGTTGCTTTTCCTGCAAATAGTCGCGCTCCAAAAATTCCAGGATCTGTAAATAGTTGAGTAATGAGAAGAGTGTTACCTTTATGTGGGGTGAAAATCGATCGTCCCCAAGATTTCTTCATTCTCTTGGCTCTAACTAACGACCATTCAAGATCAAATTGATTTCGAGCCTCATTAGTTGACCAGTCGTAACGAAGTGTAAATTCCTCATCGGGCAGAAATAAAACACTGAGAAGGTAGTCAACCTCAGTTTGCGAGCCGGGTCCTGATTTAGAAATTTTTGCCGATTTAAATTCATGGGAGTACTGAGGTTTTAATTCGTAGTCTAGGGATACGGCGGCACATTCTTCTGGAGTGGCTTTTATAAGTTGAAAAATCGTAATTTGCGGCCAAGGGGCATCGGCAATTTTTTCTGTGGCGTAGACTTGCTCGCCAGAAAGAACTTTCATTCGTTGCTCTGAACTTAATTGATCAAAAATCCGCGGATCAATGCTCTGAGCTTTGGTCACAGAAAAAGAAAAGAGAAACCAAAAGAAAAGAAAAAATTTTGTCATATAAAACCCCTTACTAAAAACTGGGCTCCTTATAACAGAAAGTTGGTGGCACCTGCAATGAGATATACCAGTTAGTAGGCTACGCCCTGCGATGGTGGCGCCTCACACGACGGTCATGGCGAATCTCTCGTCGATCGTGCCGGCGCTTTCGCCGGTCTTTTCTCAATTCGTGACGATCTTTCTTTAGATTTTGCCGATCTTGCTCGATCTGCTGTTCGTCGTTGACGATTCCCCCTGCTTGCCCCAATGCCACAGAACAACTTAAAATCAGAATCGAAAGTAAAGCTGTAGTCATGAACTTTGCCATTGCCCAATCTCCTTGTGAGACCCTATCGGAACGGATCGTGAGTGTATTAACATTGGTCGGCTGACTAAATCCTTCGATTTTTATATTCTCTTATTAATTCAATAGTTTATATGGTTTTTAACTTTGTCCCCGTTAAATTGTCTAACCGATGGCCATAGCAAAATGAGCTAACTAGTTGAAATCACAGTTGGTATTCAAATTGCTATTTATAGGATTGTAGGAGGCGGGTGAAAAATGAATTCAAAGAAAATAAATAAGAAGGTTGTAGTGCCAAGTGTTCTTTTGGCTGCGTTTGTTGCTGTACCTTTAGTCATAAATGGCTTGAGAAGCATGAGCGATGAACCAAAAGATTCTGTCCGCTCTCCCGCAAGTCGTTGGATCGAAGAAATTAGATCAGGATCCGTAAATTTAGAACGAAATCTGGCCGTTCAGGTGGCGGAACTTAAACAAAGGACCTTAGCAAGTATTGGACGACCTGCTGATCCCCTTGAAAAATTAAGATTCGGAGTCCTTGAAGGAAAATATTCTTTAACAATGGCCGGCGATTTTATTAAAGAGATTTCATTTATAGATAATCCCAATACTGAAGGCCGCCCTGCCACCATCGCCGATCGCAAACAATTCATTAAAGATTTCGGTCAATTTTTTGAATTAGGAAGTCGTTTAGAAAGAATCAGCACCAATATCAAGGGCAGTAAGATCATTGAAAACTATCTTGTAAAGACAAGTTCGGGGCAGGACACGATTTTAAGTTTTGTCCTAGACGATATGGATCGCCTCTTTGCAATCCATTCAGAAAAGTCCCAACATCAGCTCACTCGAAATCAAATCAACTAAACGGCGTCCGAGGCCACTTCTTGAGGATCTCCCCTGGCACTGATTTAAATAAGGGGGCTAATAGCCTCAGATACCGGTGCGAATCCCCGACGCAACGTATTTTCGGTTATGGTCTTTGGTTCCATAAATTGGAGAAGATAATCGGGCCCTCCGGCTTTGCTTCCAACGCCAGACATTTTAAATCCACCAAAGGGATGCCGTCCCACTATGGCGCCCGTAATAGCTCTGTTAATATAAAGATTGCCCACTTCAAACTCATCTTTGGCCTTTTGAATATGGGTGGGGCTTCTAGTGTAAACTCCCCCTGTTAGGGCAAACTCCGTGTTATTGGCAATTTGAAGAGCTTCATCAAAATTCTTAGCAGAAATTACAGCTAAGACGGGTCCAAAAATTTCTTCATTGGCAAGGCGAGCTGTGGGTTTTATTTCTGTGAATATGGTTGGCGGAACAAAGAATCCTTCTTTGGGTGCAATTCCTTGAAAGGCCAATTGGCCTTCTGATTTTCCCACTTCAATTATTGCTAATATTTTCTTCTGGGCCTCTCCATCAATAACGGGTCCAATGGCCGCCGACGCATTCTCAGGATTTTGAACGACCAGACTTCTAGCTGCTTCGATAAGTCGATGAACAAACTTTTCGTAATTTTCTTCTAAGACGATAACTCTTGAACAGGCAGAACATTTCTGACCTTGAAATCCAAAGGCAGAGTGAAGTGTGCCAAGGACCGCTTCATCTAGATCAGCGTCACTGTCAATGATGATGGCGTTCTTGCCTCCCATTTCGGCTACTACTTTTTTTACAGATCTTTGGCCCGGTTGGGTTTGGCCAGATTTATTGATAATGCTTAGTCCTACATCTTTTGAACCCGTGAACACGATAAAATCTATTTGCTTGTGATTGACGAGATAATCGCCGACTTCTTCTCCTCGTCCCGGTAAAAAATTTACTACGCCTGGTAAGAGCCCCGCTTCTAATAATATAGACATGAATTCAGAAGCAATGACGGAGGATTGCTCTGCGGGTTTCATGATGACCGAGTTGCCGCAAATGGCACTGCCTACGACCATTCCGGCTAAAATCGCAAGGGGGAAATTCCACGGGGCTATAACAACTCCCACACCTCGCGGTTGGTAAGAATAAAAACTTTCTTCACCGGGAATCAAACTTGTGGGGCTCGCCTTAGCAAATTTTTTGATCTGTTCAGAATAATAGCGGCAAAAATCGATGGCCTCGGCTACTTCGCCATCGGCTTCACGCCATGTTTTTCCAACTTCTAGAATGGCCAAAGCCATAAGTTCAAATTTTCTTTGAATCATAATGGCGGCCGCTTTTTCAAAAACAGCACAGCGTTCATCGGCTGATTTTTGAGACCAAATTTTCTGAGACGTTTTGGCAGCTGCAAGGGCTAGCTCTGCTTCTGGTTGTTTGGCCAAAGCCATTTTCCCGATTACAAGTGTAGGTGATGATGGACAAACTGACAGATGTTCTTCAGAGGTCTTAATTTCTTTTTTGCCAATCACGAGGGGATGGTATTTCCCCAAATCTTTTTTTACTTGAACCAAAGCGTTTGTAAGAGCTTGACGATTTAAGAGCAAATTAAAATCAACAGGTGGTTCGTTTACAAAAAAATGGTTGGCCGTCGTATGGCTAGGAGAATGTGTCAGTGAAGCCGGATCTCTAAGTAATTCGGATGTAGAAGTATTTGCTGAAAATTTGGCTCTTAAAAAGGACTCGTTAGAGGTGTTTTCTAGGAGTCTTCGAACCAAGTACGCCATTCCGGGAATGAGCTCACCAATGGGTGCATATTCCCGCACTCTCAATCCCATTTTAACAAGTGCTTTTTTAATTGGCTCGGCCATGCCGTATAGCATTTGTATTTCGAAACTTCGTTTGTCGATTCCAAGTTTTTCCGCCTGCACCAGAACATTGGCGATGGAGCGGATATTATGGGACCCGAACGCGGGCTTAATAAATTTGTGATTTTGAAGCATCAGCGTCGACAATATTTCATAGTTGGCATCGGTCTCACTTTTATTAGTAAAGACAGGAATGGGCCATCCCCTTTGCCCCGCCAAAACAGTTTCATAGTCCCAATAGGCCCCTTTCACCAGCCGAATTGTTATTTTGCCTTGGCGCTTCTTAGCCCATTCGATGAGGCTTTCAAGATCTTTTTGAGAATCTTTGAGGTAGGCTTGAATGACAATTCCAACGTTGTGATGATCTTTAAATTCCTCTTCTTCCATTAAACTTTTAAATAGAGCCAAAGTGAGATCTTTATGAAAATAAGACTCCATATCAAGATTAATAAAGACATCTAGTTCCATGGCTCTTCGAACGATTAGACGAAGTTTTTCATTTACAGAGTTGATGGAATTCACAGGATCAATGGAATCAAATTGAGAATAAAGAGAGCTGGCCTTTACAGAAACATTGACCTTAGAAATTTCACCAGAAGAGTCTTCATCTATATGGGGAAGTTTGGGCCATTTTTGAGAACTCTTCCAGAGTTTATCAATGAGTTCCATGTATCGTTTTTGATAGGCCCAGGCTTCAGCTTCGCTCACAGCGGCCTCACCTAATAGATCAGCCGTGAAACAAAGTTTTTCGGCCCTCATTTTTTCTAGGTTTTTAATGGCATCTTCTGGTGTGCTACCGGTGATAAACATTTTTGCCATTTGAGTGACATTTTTTTTGATACTAGAAGCAAGCAGTCCTGGAGCCAGAGCTCCCAGCCCCAAACCCCAACCCAAAATAGAAGGCATTTCTTGGCCCTCTCCTGAGAAATACTCTTTAAGGTGTCTAGCGACTTCGTCTGAGGAATCAAGATAGGGGAGTACATCGACGAACCGAAACATTTGAGTTTTAAATTTTTCGTTTTGCATGGACCAATCCATAATTCGTCCATACCACCAATCTTTGTTAAATATAGAACTTGTCTCATTTTCCATGAGATCAAATATCTGCTGTCCTCGGGCGAAGATTTCAGCTTGAATGTTTTGGATATCGGAATTGGCCATAAGTTCAATTATCTAGATCTGATACCAGTAGTTTTCAAGTGGCAAATCGCCAAAAGCCTTTGCTTAATCCCAGTAATTCAGCTTTTAGCTCATCACCGGGTTTAACAGGACCTACTCCCGACGGTGTGCCGGTAAGAATTATATCCCCTGGTTCTAACGGAAAAGTGCTCTCTAAATACTTAACGAGTTGGGAAACTTTGAAAATCATATCTTTTGTGAAACCGTGTTGAACTACTTTCTCATTAAGAAAAACCTTAATTTCAAGGTTAGAAAGGTCCACTCCTGATGCAGATACCCAATTTCCAATTCCGCAACTTTGCTTAAATCCCTTAGCGAGAGCCCAGGGACCTTTTGAGTCTTGGGCTTCTTTTTGTATGTCGCGGGCGGTGAGATCGTTGCCAATGGCAATTTCTGAAATTTCTAACTCCCGCCCAAGTTTTACCGCCAGCTCCCCTTCGTAGTGCACATTTTTTGAAAATGGGGGAAGGTGAACTGTGCCGCCGCTCAACACAATACTTGAGTGGGGTTTAAAAAACACCATAGGGGATTCGCTTGCTGCTGGCGGGGCTTGGTTGCCCAATTCCTTGGCGTGGTCGGCGTAATTGCGCCCAATTCCATAAATCATAACATGATCCAAAAACCGTCTTCGTATTTAAAGACTAGTGCTTGGCCTTTACCAATATTGGTGAAGTTACCTGTGAGTTCGTCTATAGCTTGGGGAATTACATCGCCGTGACTGCATAAATAGTGAGTTCTTGGGTCTTCCTGATTTTCTTTTAAAAATTTTTCAATACGTTTCGCAAAAATGCCTTCTGACTCTCCTGATTTTTGTTCGTCTAAAGACGGTTCAATTATAAGTATGGATCCTGCTCTTTGGCTCAGAGGCTCTATGGTTTCAATGCACCGGCGCTTGGGGCTCGTCATAAAAACATCCCCAGGTGGTAGCTCACCATCTTCGTATTGTTTGAGTAATTCACTGGTTTGTTCTTTGCCTTTCGAAGATAAACCGTTGTCTTGGGATTTATCAGCCGTGTCTCGGTGAGCATGTCTTACAAAGACGATGTGTTTAACTAATTTCTTTGGCATTTGGCCGACCTCGTACTTGGCAGCTGGCTGATATTATGCTATAAAATAACAAAAGCCACACTCAATTAGCGATGGCGGGTGCTTTTTTGGGGCTCTCGTAGCTAATAAACCTAAGGGTGGTTTTTTTATTTATCGACGCCACCCTTTTTACAAGGAGTGTCTATGAATATGCGAAAAGAACTACTCAAAGAAACCATCGAACATTATGACATCAAAAAAATCGACGTAGTCCCCATAGTTGACGCCATGTCAAAAATGGCTTTTCAAGCGAGAAACTTAGGCCGAGCCGCTAAAATTTACGATCAAATGTTAGCCGAAAAAGACTGTGCAGTTATTTTATGTATGGCTGGAAGTCTTTTTAGCGCAGGTCTAAAAAAGATCGTCTACGATTTGGTTTCAAATAATATGGTGGATGCCATTGTATCAACTGGTGCCATTATTGTTGACCAAGATTTTTTCGAAGGCCTGGGTTTTAAGCATTATGTCGGAACTCAGTTTGTCGATGACAATATGCTTAGAGAAAATCATATTGACCGCATCTATGATACCTATATTGATGAAGATGAATTGCGTAACTGCGATATGACGATTTCTGAGATTTGCAAAAGTTTAGAGCCACGCCCCTATTCATCTCGTGAATTTATTAATGCTATGGGTGCCTATTTAGATAAAAATGGTAAGAACAAAGAATCAGTTGTCTTGGCTGCCTATAAAAACCAAGTGCCCATTTTTGTTCCTGCTTTTTCAGATTGTTCTGCTGGCTTTGGTTTGGTGCACCATCAATGGAATAATTCGAAGAGCCAGGTGAGTATTGATTCTGCCAAGGATTTTTTGGAACTCACCAAAGTAAAATTGATGGCTAAAGAAACGGGTCTTATGATGATTGGCGGTGGCGTGCCTAAGAACTTTGCCCAAGATACAGTAGTGGCGGCAGAAATCTTAGGTAAGGACGTGCCCATGCATAAATATGCGGTGCAAATCACCGTTGCAGACGAGCGCGATGGAGCCTTATCCGGATCTACTTTGAAAGAGGCGAGTTCTTGGGGCAAAGTCGATACCGCCTATGAGCAAATGGTTTTTGGTGAAGCGACGACATTGTTGCCCCTGTTAGCGGGATATGCCTATCACAAAAAAAGCTGGCAGAAACGTTCCCCGTTTAAGTTCACTGATAAATTGGCCGCGCCAAAGTAATATTTTAGGGGCCCTGGAGAACGGTACTGAGAACTTTTACGTAAAGGTCTAGTCTGACCTTCCCGTTTTCTATTGCTGAACTATGTTGGCCTGTTTCAAACTTTCTTTTAGTTTAGTTTTTAAGTAGGGGTAAAATCGGGCCGTGTCGATGGCCAAATTTGAACGGGGATAACTGTATTCCTTTAAATGCAAACCAATGTTATTTCCTTCAGGCGACAAACGCGCGCCTTCGTTTACTGCAACGATTGTGTATTTTCCATCCGGACTTAAATAATAAATTGGTGCGCCCGAACTCCCTTTGTTCATGTCGCAGTCATGACCTATTTTTGAGGACGTAGCTTTTATTTCACAGTCTTTTTGAACGGTCAGCACTTCAGCCTCATCAATATCTCCATTGTAACCAGCAAGATCTACTAAGTAACGTGCGGGTTTAGATAGTCCAACAAATTCGCTCAACCATTGGGAATATGTTTTCTCGATCTTTGCAGTTGAAGCAACTTCGAACCAACCTAAACGAAGGCCTATTGGATTTTCTAGTTTTAAAATGGCCCAATCATTATAGCCTTCATAGGAGATAGCGGCCTTAGTCAATTGATAGTCAGCGAAAATCTCAGTAACAGGAGAATCAGCTAAGGATCGTCCTTTGTGATAAAATGCCTGAAAGTAAATCTTGGTATCATTCTTATTGGTTAAAAATTGGTCAACACAGTGTAAATTTGTAAGAGCAAGATCCGGCCCCACTAACGAACCTGAGCAAAATAAGACTTTGCCTCCAGTTTCAATTCTAATCCGGCCCACCATGCTGTAGGGAGGCGATGGGAATAGTACTGGGCGCCGGTCATCTTTTCCGAAAATATGACCGGCAAACAAAGGAAAATTTAAGAAAGCATCAATAATAACAAGGACCGCAATACAAAGAACAAAAGTACGAGTAGACATAGAATTCACATACTATGCAATTCCATGCCAGCCAGGATTTAGAAGGTAAATCGTATACAAAATGGTCATTCAAAGTGATTTTCTTTTCAAGCAATTGGATTAATTCTTTGAATTTTGACTAGGTAGCTCGGTCTGCCAAAATTGGGTCTGAAATTGTAAAAAAAATGTAGTTGACGCTTAGGGTTTGTTCCCACGGTTTGAGCGAAAGACTTGCCATTTTGAAAAACGGCCGATTAAGTCGGAGTATTTTGAGGTCTTACAACTTTATTCAAACCATTGAATGCGGCTATCTTGTAAGCTTCTGCCAAAGTAGGATAGTTGAATATATTTTTGACAAGGGTTCGCATATCACCCCCCAATGTCATTACCATTTGACCCAGGTGGACTAATTCTGAAGCCGAATTCCCAATGATGTGAATTCCATAAATTTCAGTGGTCTTTGGACAAAAGCAAATTTTTAGCAATCCAACTGAGTCGGCGATGATTTGGCCTCGAGCTGTTTCGCGATACTCGGCACGACCAATTTGATATTCAATATTTTCAGCGATAAGTGTTTCTTCGGATTTTCCTAAACTGCTGATTTCCGGAATCGTAAAGATTCCGTAGGGGAATTGAGCCGGAAATTCATCATGGGGAATATTAAAAGCATGACAAGCGGCCAAGCGGCCTTGCTCAAAACTTGAGGAGGCAAGACTTGGAAATCCAATAACATCTCCTACGGCGTATATATTAGGAGTCGCTGTGAGATAATTCTTGTCCACTGCGATTTGTCCGCGCGTATCGGCAGTCAACCCCGCTGCCGACAAATTCAAAGGACCGGTCATGGCGTTTCTACCCATAGCGTATAAAAGCGT
Organism: Oligoflexia bacterium; assembly: GCA_023250675.1. Taxonomy (GTDB): domain Bacteria; phylum Bdellovibrionota; class Bdellovibrionia; order JABDDW01; family JABDDW01; genus JAHFAE01. The sequence continues at coordinate 32,071 of JAHFAE010000002.1, forward strand.
AGAAGAAACAACTTTTTTTCCACTCATCAAAGTTGTTTCAATCTGCCCGTCTGGGAGTTTGGAGATTTTGACAAATTCATCTCCCAGATGCAGGCGACACCCTTGTTCTATGAGAGTTTTCTTTAGAACCTCAGTGATTTCTTGGTCTATAAATGGAAGAATATCATTTTTCTTGTCGACCAAATGTACATTCACACCAAGGGCCGCGAACATACTTGCGTACTCACAGCCGATAACTCCGCCGCCGATGACAGTAAGAGACTCTGGAGTTTTTTTAATATTTAAAATGCTATCGCTGTCGCAAACCGTTTCGTCGTCAAAGGGGATTTGACTGGGGCGCACGGGTCGAGAACCAGTGGCAATGACAAAGAACTTTCCTTCGACAACAGTTTCTCCGCCTTCTGATGTGAGAACGTTTAATTGATTTTTTGAAGCAAAGGAGCCCGTGCCATGATAAACGCTAATTCCATTTGATCGAATTTGTGCCGAAATAATATCATTTTCATTTGAAACCACGTTTTCTTTTCGTGCAGTGAGCTCCTGCATCGTGACCTGTTGTCTCACTGCTCGGCGAGTAAGTTCGGTTGAACCCAATCTAAAAGTAAATACATTGTAAATGCTTTCACGGAGAGCTTTGCTGGGCAAAGTGCCTGTATGAATGCAGGCTCCTCCGAAAACCGGTTCTTTTTCAATGAGAGCCACTTTTTTTCCAAATTTTGCGGCCTGAATGGCTGCCCGTTGGCCCCCCGGGCCCGATCCAATGACAATCAGATCAAAGGTTTTCATAGAGATTAAACTCTACTTAGAGTTAAGTGGCTTTTGCAAGTGTCTAAATGGTGGCTCATGTTGACAACTTGGGCTTGAGACATCAGACTTTGCTTGGAGGTTATTGCTATGAAGGGTTACTTTGTCGGTATCGGGATAGTTGTCGGAATCGTGCTTCTTTTTGTCCTGTTTTACATGGGGTCCTATAATGGCCTTGTTTCTCGCCAAGAAGCGGTGAACGAGAAATGGAGTCAGATTCAAAACGATTACCAGAGAAGATCAGATCTGATTCCCAATCTTGTCAATACAGTTAAAGGTGTCGCGAAATTTGAACAAGACACGCTAACGGCTGTAATTACGGCTCGTTCAAAGGTCGGGTCTATGCAACTTGACAAGAATTTGCTTAATGATCCATCTCAATTTAGAAAATTCGAAGAAGCGCAAGGTCAGTTGAGTTCCGCACTCTCTCGATTGATGGTGGTCGTAGAAAAATATCCAGAACTCAAAGCCACTGCGAATTTCAGTGAGTTGCAATCTCAACTTGAAGGCACAGAAAATAGAATCACCGTGGCCCGTCGCGATTTCAATTTAGCTGTGAAAGAATATAATACGGCGTTACGAACTGTTCCTACAAACTTTGTCGCCGGTATATCTGGATTTAAAGAAAGACCGTACTTTGAAGCAGTCACTGGTTCTGAAAAGGCGCCGGAGGTTAAGTTCTAACTAGTAATGGCTAGAGCCGATGGGGTCATCGAAAGATTTATTACCACTGATGGCACACTTCGCCTATCGGCCGTGATTTGTACAAAAGTAATTGAAGAAACAAGAAATATCCATAACTCCTTTCCGGTAGCCACGGCTGCCTTGGGCCGATCACTTATAGGAGCAGGACTTTTAGCAAGTTTTCTTAAAAATAAAGGTAGAATTGGTTTGTATTTTAAAGGTGATGGACCCTTGGGGCCCGTTTTTGCCGAAGGAGATTTTTCGGGACAGGTGAGGGGCTTTGCTTCTTTTCCTCAAATTCATTTGCCAAGTAAAAGTGGCAAACTAGATGTGGGTGGTGCAGTTGGAAAGGGCGTTTTAAGTGTGGCGACTTCAACGGTCGATAATAAAAAACCTTATATTGGTACAGTCCCATTGCAATCTGGGGAAATCGGAGACGATATCGCCCATTATTTATTTCAGTCCCAGCAAGTACCGTCAGTAGTTGCCTTGGGAGTTTTCATTGAAGCCGATAATTCTGTAGGGGCAGCTGGGGGTACGATTTTGCAAGCTATGCCGGGTGTGAAAGAAATCACTTTGAAAACTTTAGAAGAGCGGGTCAAACAGATGCACACAGTTACCGAACTCATCAAAGCTGGCGGAACAACCAGTGACCTCGCCTACGAGGTTTTAGAAGATTTTAACTTTCGAAAACTAGACGAACGCACAGCGCTTCAGTTTGCGTGTCATTGTTCTTCAAAAAGAGTGGAGCGGTCTCTTCTTCTTTTGGGCGAAGTTGAACTTCAGGCTTTGGTAGATCGAAATATTGATGCTGAGGTCAATTGCGATTTTTGCGGCCGTAAGTATCTTGTTGATCTGAACACCCTTAAGGGTCTTTTGAGTCTTTCAAAAAAAAGGGTCTAATATTAGGGCGTCTCCCCATTTCGTCAAATTAACCAAGGCTGTCAAAATGACTTCACAGTTAACAGAATAAATTAATGGCTTTAGTCATGACGCCCCGCCACAGACAACAGTCTTGTTTTCGAAGTTAACTATCAATATTCACTGGAGAATTCCGATAAAATATTATGTCCACTTACACTCGAAAGTTAGTATATGCAGCGGCCCTCAGCTTGAGCGGAATCGCGGCCACTTTCGGTTGGTACAATTATGACCTAGCTCGTTCTCAACGATCCGATAATTCTCAAAAAACTCTCTTAGGACAAATTGCTTCTGCAAAAAATGAAGTTCAAAAAAGACAAAAGGGAAGAGTCATTTGGAAGCGCGTTGAAGAACAAGAGCAACTCTTTGCAGGGGAAGCAGTTCGAACTTCTTCTGATAGTGAGGCAAAAATAAAATTTAATTCGGGAGCCGAAGTTGATTTAGATCCCGATTCTGTCGTCACTATTGCAAATGAAGGCGACAAACCTAATTTGGACTTTGTGCAGGGGAATATCTTTGTAAAAGGCGGCGCCGAAGCTGATTCTCTTGCACTTAAATCAGGTGAAACAAAGATTGATATTAAAAACGCTAATGTGTCATTAGGTTCTTCAGGAGGAAAAACAGCAGTTCAGGTTTTGAGTGGCACAGCTCTTGTTACAAATGGAGACAAGAAAATCACCTTGGATCAAACCCATTCTGGCGATATTGGATCAAACGGGGTGAACATTTCACAAAAATTACTAAACGTTTTAAAACCATTAGCGAATGACCGAATCTACATTCGTTTTGATAAAAAAGAATCAAGTGTATTTGCGTGGGCGCCAATTTCTGCTGATTATGATGTTCGAATTGAAATGGGACAAAAAAGAGAATTGCTAAAACCAGTAGGGGATTTGGTGGCGGGCTCAAAAGGTTCTGTGAATATGGCGCTAAAACCAGGTACCCAATACTGGCGGTTTGTCGCTACAAATAAGAAAAACCCCCAGGAAATAAGTTATTCTTCGATAAATAAACTTGTAGTTATTGCAAACGTGCCACCCCACCTGCTTGCTCCGTCGGCTGATTCTCTCGTGACTCTATCGTCAGATACAAAGAACTTAGAGTTTCGCTGGGCCAATCCGGCACGTCTTATAAATCTTCATCTTGATGTTGCGAAGGACCCTGGTTTTCAAACTTCGATTTTTTCAGAAGAAATTGAAGACACCGGGCAAAAAGCTATTACGCCCGAAGACGATGGCGATTATTATTGGCGTATTATCGGTTTTCAGCCCGAGACCAATGTCAAAATTGAAAGTATGGCTCAAAAATTTACGTTTAAAACCAAATATGAACTTGTTCCGCCTGAACTAAAACTTCCCGCTACAGAAACGACACTTTCGTTTGACAAAGTAGCCACCGGTGCGGTGTTTCTCGTTTGGAATCCTCAACCAGGTGCCACCGGTTACTCAGTTCATATAGAAGAAGAAAACAAAAAAGGTGGTTTTGCCATCGACAAAGAAGTGAGTGACACAATCGCCAAGATTCCACAAGATGCCAAGCCCGGTCAATACAAGTGGTATGTAGTTTCAATGGATACTGAAGGTCGAAAATCTACTCCAAGTAAATCTAGAATTTTTAAGATTCAAGATGTTCCCAAAATCGAATGGTCTGACAATAGAATGCAAGAGAATTATTTTTATATAACATCAAATCCAAGTTTTAAAGTTTCTTTCAAACCGCCAGCAAAAACTGGAGGAGTGGGTCCCCATCACTTCAAAGTTTTTTATCGCGTCGAGGGGACAGAAAAACCAGAAAGTATGCTGGTGCCAGGTCCCGTGGATCAAATCCTTAAAGTTTCTAGCAATGGTTTATACCATGTGTTTATCGAAGAGTTTGATTCTAAAGAAAATCTTATGAGTAAATCCGATGTGCGAGATGTGGTGGTAGAACCAAAGCCATTATTACCAGCACCCCAGTTCGCAGCGCGTATGCCAGCTGCAGTGCAGGCTTCAAAAAATGGCACGGCGCCCTTAGCTTGGAATCCTGTGGCCGGGGCAAGGGCTTATCTTGTTCAACTTAAAGATGAGAGTGGCAAGGTCAGAAAAGAAGAAAAATTTACGTCTGATTCTGTTGTAATGAAAAACTTATTACCGGGGCAATATAAATTAACAGTGAGTTCCGTAGATGAACATGGACGATCGGGACCATCAAGTGAAGAAAGGGCACTCAAAGTACCAGAGGTGAGCGATTTGAAGCCGCCTCAGTTTAAAAAATTTAAAATTCATTAATTAAAATGAAAATGTCATGGATGTCATTGATTACGATTTTAACGTTGTCTTGTCTGTTCAGCCCGCGCAGTTATGCCGAACTACCTCGGCGTGCTTTAGAATTGGAACTAGAAGCGGTCACGGGAGTTTCAGGTTACGAAATCCAAGTTATTCGAATCTTAGAAAATAATAAACGTAAACCGCCAGTACTTTTCAAAATTAAAACAACCACTTGGCGTGCGAAACTTGTTCCGGGTCGCTATGAACTTCGCGTTCGATCATTGGATTCCAGAGAAGTTCCAGGGGAGTGGAGTGAATCTCAAGATTTTATCGTCAAACTTCCTCCCGCAACTTTGACTAAGCCCTCAACAGATGAAGTAGTAATGTCAGATCAAACTGAGAAAGAAAAAGTAAATTTTCAATGGCAGCCGGTAGAAGGTGCTGAAAAATATAAGTTAAGAATTCTAGATTCAAAGGGTTCTATGGTTCTTGAAACCATGGAAAAAGACTCCAGCGTAAGAGTTGAGCTCCCTGTCGGCAAAACATACAGTTGGATTCTTATCCCTGTTATGCCTGGGGATTTAGAAGGGGAGGCCAATGAACCGGCTAATCCGTTTCAACTTCATGGTGGAAAATTGAAACCTCCTAAAATTGGAGCTGTCGATGATACAAACACCGAAGATTTTGAGTGGGCCGAACACTCCCTTGCCGATGAGTTTTCAATAAAAATTGAAAAAAGGGACTTAAAAGGAAATTGGATTGCACATTACGAAGCTAATAAAATTTCTGGGACCAAACATAAGACCGATAAAATTCTTCCGACAGGCAAGTACAGAGTCTTATTGTCTTGCGTGAGCAAAATGTGGCAAGAATCTGAATTTTCCATGAAGGAATTCAGTACTCGCGATTTAGGTACGAGAGCTCCTGCCGCCATTGAACAGATAAAAGCCGAGGCAAGTTACGATTCAAAGAGTCGCATCTTTGCAGTAGCAAGTTATTATTTTTCGTCTATCGATTTTAGCAGTAAGAATGCAGATGTTGGTAATGAGACTAAATTTAACGCAATCAGCGGCACGGGGAGATTGGGAGTGGGAACTTGGTTTGGCGATGATTCAAAATGGGGTGCATTGTTGACGGCTGATCTATCTGGAATTCAAATTGCGAATTCTGGTTCAACGCAAACCTCCACCTATGCATCGGCTGCAATACTTGGGGTTTACAGAATGCGGCTTGAATCCATTGGTCAGCTTAGATTTTATATGGGATTAGACTATAAAGAATTACCTGAGACGGTGAAGAAACCAGGAAGTCAAATCCAAATTGTCCAAAGAAAGATCACCACTGCGGGTCCAAGTTTAGGCGTTGGTTTCTATCATGGGTTTAGTCAGAACATCGGCATTCAATTTAACTTAGGACTACGTCATTCTACATTGGGATTAAGCACGCCTGAGTCCGCACGATCTGCACTCGGCATCTCCCCAAATGGGGGCAATAATGGGGCAACAGATTCAAGTGGCCATGGTTCTAACATTGGCCGCGTTAGTTATCAAGGCGGCGTTCTAGGTTCTCTAAAGTTAAAGACCGGCCTCGTAGGATTTCTCGGTTACGTCTATCGAGTAGAAAACGCTGCGTATACGACAACCTCCGGTTCTCGCGGAATTGGCGACAACTCCGTTTCTCTGACCGGCCATTATCTGAACCTCATGTTAGAGTACGGCTTCTAAGGTGCCAGGCACCTTTTCCGCAAATATAGAGGTGCCTGCTGGTTTTTCCGCAAATGTAGTTGATCTGAGGCTTAAAGTTTAACTTTTAGAAATGTGCTGTGTGGTTATTTTTGGCCCGCTACAAACCTTCACAATCCCGAACAAAGTATGTTTCAATCTGACTCTTTGAACCATACTTGGGGTTGTACAAATAGAATTCAAGGCGAGGATAGTAGTTCTCGAGGTTTATTGCCAAAGCCTGTAGGTAGGTTCCGGTAGTAACAACATAATGGCGACCAGCCCAGGTAGCCAGTGGCAAAACAATTTCATGTTTAGAATTAATATTTTTTTCGGACAGTAGGCCCTTTTCAAATACTAGCCAGTTAACCAAGTGACCCCTAAAAATTATTTGTCTAGACGGGCTTGTTGTATCGTAATCAACGGCAAAAATCCCTTTGTCGCAGTTTACAGCATTTTTCCATGGTTCGGAAAAAGCAACCAAAGGTGCTAAGAAAATTGCAAAGGTTAATAATCCTAATATCAAACTTGGCCTCTTAATAATTGAAATTGTCATTTGTAACTCCCTGGAATAAATTCAAAACGTGGGCTTAAAACCGTCTCATTTTTTGGCCATTTACCCACCATTGTTGAATTAGTGCTAATTGAGACTTCTGAGGCTTACTATTGAAATAATCGTGCCATCAGAATTTGGGAAGTGATTTCTCTCAAAAATGTCCGAAATTGTCCGACGTGGATTCGGACACTTTATGCTCAATATACCATATATTTCATTTGGGAAGTTGGTACGCTTTGCATTGTCGATTCGCATGACGAGAAAATTGGCAGTTACTTCTGAGTATTTCCCTTTTCATATTACCGCACGCACGGTGAACAGAGACCTTTTTCCTATTCCACTACCAATCCTTTGGCAAGTTTATGAAAACTACCTTTACTATATACACTTGGCATACGGGACAAAATTACTTTCATTTGTATTAATGCCAAATCACTTTCATCTACTAGCTCAATTTCCAAAAGGTAACATGAGCGAAACAATGGGTTTTTTCATGGGCGAAACAAGTAGGCGGGTTGGGGAAAAATCCGGGCGGATAAACCAATTGTATGGTGGCCGTTACCATCGCTCTCTCATATCTAATGAGATTTATTTTAGGCACGCATATAAGTATGTCTACAGTAATCCAGTAAGAGCAAATTTAGTAAATAGAGTGGAGGACTATCCATTCTCAAGCTTGCACGGCTTGTTAGGCAGACGCACACTCGTAATTCCGATTGAAGAAGATACTTTGCTTTTTAATCAAGAATTCAGTTGGAAAACAGTGAACTGGCTGAATCGAAATCCCCAAAAAACCCATTTGGAAGAGGTTCGTTGTGCGCTTCGCAAAAAGTCATTTTCACTTCCCATAAACAAATTTACAAGAATTCCTAGTCAATTAGAACATCAAGATTTTTGAATTTAACTTAGAGAAATTTTCGCCAAATGCCCCTATATTTGCGGAAAAACCAGCAGGCACCTCTATATTTGCGGAAAAGGTGCCTGGCACCTAGGCGGCTTTGATCTTGTCGGCATGTTCGGCTTCATAAGCAGAGTAGGGTGTTGAAATCTCAATTGCCCTCCCTGTCTCATCGATATAACCGGTAACTTTAAATAATTTAAGAGGTTCTGATTTTCCTTTCACTGTGGCCGTGCCTGCTTGAACAAAAGTAAAAAATTCTTTTACTTTTTCATAAGTAACTTCGCTCACAAGAAAATCTGTACCGTAAGCCTTAGTTGCGGCTTCAATTCTTGAGGCCATGTTAACTGTATCTCCGATGACAGTGTATTCCATACGATCATCGCTTCCGATAGTTCCTGCGATAAGGTCTCCGGAATGAACACCCATTCCAATTTTAATGGGACTTTGTTTTCGCTCGATTCGCGTCGCGTTTAGTTCGGCAAGTGCCTGCCTCATTTCTAAGCAAGCTTTAAGCGCGTTGGCAGCATCATTCCCAAAACTCTCTGGCGCGCCCCATACCGCCATGATGGCGTCTCCTATGAATTTGTCGACGACACCTTTGTTTTTTGTGATAATAGCAACCATAACTTTAAAATATTCATTGAGCATATCCACTACTTCTTGGGGAGTGGCTTTTTCGCTGGTAGCCGTAAATCCTCTGATATCACTAAAAAAAACAGTGGCCTCTCGAAAATCACCACCCAGTTTCATTTCACCAGTGATGAGTTTGTTCGCGATGCCGGTGCCGTGGAATTTATTAAAAAGAGTTTTAACTTTGTCGCGTTCTTTGAGACCTACCACCATTTTATCAAATGCTTGTGCTAATTGCCCCACTTCATCTTTGGTTTTGATAGACGCATTAGCTTCAAAATTACCTTTGGCTACTTCTTCTGTGGCCCGCAACAATACTTCGAGGGGTCTTGTGAGTGTCGTAGAAAATAAAATAATGAAGAATAACGCGCCAAAGAGGACAATGCCTGTTATTAAAAAGGCGTTTCGACGAACGTTTAATGAAGGTTCAAGAAAAATGCTTCCAGGTATTTCTGAAATCACAATGGGACCATACAGTGTTTTTGCGTAGGCACCAACTATTGTCTCTTTATCTTCATTTTCAAACCGACTTTGAAATTGATTTACTTTTTGAGACAAAGCTTTAACTACCATGGGGTCAGCAGATAAATTTTGGCCGTGTATGGCAAACTCTTGGTTGGAATGGGCCAATGTTCTTCCAAATTTATCAACTAAGAAGATTGTTCTCTCACTCATTCTTTCGGCCAAGGTGTCAAATATGGCTTGAAATCGGCTTAACCGTATATCCGCTAGAACCACATGGGTGATTCGACCGGTTTCATCATCTTTGACCAGGGGCAAACTAATAGACAAGAGTGGGGCTCCACCCTCAAGAGTTGAATTTCGAACCTCGACTTCTCCTATTTCAAAAGACAACCTTGTAGAAAACGGTTTATTAGCTCTGAGCGACGAAATGTACTCGCTGTCCACCTTGTATTGTTTTAAATATTCCTCATTGATAACTCGCTTTACCAACACATCTTTATTGTCAACACGGGTTATAACTTCGACGGCAACAAGATCGTGGTCACCACGAAACGCAAGATCTAGAGCGGCTTCTCTATTTTCTTCAGAAGGAAAATTTCTATAGAGAATTCCACCCACTACTTTTTCTTTATTAATAATATCTTGAAAATTGTCTTGAATTTCTTCGGCAATAATTTTGGCTTGACTACCGTTGACGTCGTTTTCTCTTGCGGTTGAAACGTCTTTAAACAAAAACGTCGATCGCAATGCAATTGGAATGGTCGCTGCGAGCATCAGTAGACTAGTGATAGTCACAAGTTTTACTGCGATAGGGATTTTCATATTTTTGATTTTATCAAGCATCTCCAATACTTCTCGGTACTTAGAAGCAAAAACATGACGGAGCGTCCTACTGGACCAAAAACTGGTACCGACGCGCCGCTACTTATAAATCGCAGTCGCAGTTGACCCAAGTTTATGCTTGAATGAAGATGCAAGAGCAAAACAACTTGAGGGGGCAACCAATGGCCAGATCTTTGACTTACATTATTTTCGTTGGGTATTTATTCACTTCAGTCCAAGCCTTTGCGCAGAGTCAGAAGTGCTTTGATTTTAAACCTGTTAGCCAATTCAACGACGAGAAATGTTCAGCGGTTCGAGCTGAACTGCAGATGAAAGATTGCGCGACCGGTGCCAATCAAGGAGAGGTATCTAAAGTTTTTGCCAACTTTGAATGCAAACGTCCAGTCAAACGTCTTAAATATTGGTACAAAGATCAAATGCTCTACGGTGATTTAGAGAAGGATGGCAATTCGTATAAGGTTGTAAAAACTTACACAAATCCAGCTACGCCATCTAATAAAACCACCAAAGCATCAACGGCGAAACCCCCATTAGTCGTAGGTACAACCAAAGCTGCTTCATTACCAATTCCTGTAAATTTAGGGGCGGGTCCCTTAGATACGAAATCAATCAAAGCAGATCTTGCTAGAGATAATTTAAAAGTTACACCCACCGCTACACCAGCTAAAGAAGAGAAAGTAGCCGTGGCATCAACGCCCGCTCCCGCACCAGAAGCGGCCAAGCCAAGTCCTACTCCGGTTGCTGTTTTGGCGCCCGAAGAAGTCAAATCCGCAGTGGATATTTCTAAAATAAAATTTTCTGGTCTTGTTGATTCATATTATTCTTACAATTTCAACGAACCAACGTCAAAACCGGGCCAAGCCGCATACGGGGCCTCACCTGCCAAAGATCAACAAAATAAATTGGTGGCACCTAATTTTTACCACGATTCGCCAACGCTCAATTTACTTGAGCTTTCTTGGGATCAAAAAGCTGAACCCGTTGGATTTCGAATTGATTTGGGATTTGGTCCTATTTCAGATTTTGTAGCAGGAACGGGAAGTGATGAAAGTACGAGAAGGGTAATGCAAGGTTACTTGAGCTACCAAACTCCCTTTGGCCTTCAAGTCGATGCGGGAAAATTTGCTACCCATATGGGTTTTGAGTCTATCGAGGCAGCGAGAAATTGGAACTATTCTTATTCAAAACTTTTTATTTATGCGCTTCCTCTATGGCATAACGGCGTTCGTGCGACTATGCCCGTCGGAAATAATTTGTCTATCAGTGGGTCTGTTGCCAACGGTTGGAATACTTTTTATGAAAACAACTACAATAAAACGTACGGCGGGCAGATTAAGATCAAACCGGGTATGGGATTAGAAACAACACTTAATTATATTGGCGGAAATGAAACCGCCGGTGTTGGAAATTCAAGCGATAACCGAACGGTATACGAAGGTATTGCCAGTTACTCCGGCTTAAAGTTCCTCAAAGTCGCAGTTGACTATGCGGTGGCCAAAGAAACTATGAACGGGTCACCGATTAACCAACTGACCTCGACGGTATTCTATGCACGTTTAAAATTAGGAGAAAAATTTGCGATCAGTCCTCGGTATGAAATGTTTTCTGACGACGGAGTGATTTCAACGGGGACACTTTCTGGCTATACGCTAGGAAGTGGGCAAACAATCACTTCAGGAACACTGTCTCTAGATTACGAGCTAGGTACGGGTCTCATTGTAAGAGCTGAATACGGCAATGATTCAAGTTCGTTGCAGGCCTACACGAATAAAGATGGTGTAACTGGCTCACAATCTATCGCCACAATTGCGGGGTTATTAAGTTTTTAGCGATAACCTTTGAGAATTTTTTCCATAGCGCCTGTATCGGGGCGAAGATCACTCTCTTTGAGATGGCAAAGAGGGGTGTCGATCACGTTCAATGTTTCTGTCAAATCTTTGTTTTTAAGATTGACGTAAAATAGCCCAGTCATGAGAGTTCCGTTTTTCTTGGATTCTTCTAATGTTTTGAGTGCATTTACTTTATCATTGGGGTCGTAGTCGTGGTTGAGCTTTTTTAGCGCGACCACACTTCCGTCGGGAAATTCAACTTCTTTCACGGTTCCTTCTGCGTAATCCACAATAATATCTTCATATGACGGAATATAACTTATTTCATGAATAGGTTGATCCTTGTCTTTTACGGCAAGATAACTTCGAGAAGAACCTTCGTGGTTATTAAATGTCACGCAAGGAGAAATGCAGTCAATGATGGCTGTACCTCTATGACTGATTGCCCCTTTTATTAAGGGTACGAGTTGTTTAGCGTCACCCGAAAAAGATCTTGCCACATAAGAGCAACCTAAAATAATTGCCACTTCGCAGATATCGACTTGTTCAAATGAATTTACTGCTCCGTATTTAAGTTTAGAATCTTTGTCAGCTGTTGCTGAGAACTGACCTTTTGTTAAACCATACACACCATTATTTTCTACGATATAAACCATATCGAGATTTCTACGAATGAGATGGCAAAATTGCCCAAGGCCAATGCTTGCGGTGTCACCATCTCCGCTTACTGCGATCATATTAAGATTTCTATTAGCAGACTTTGCCCCGGTTGAAACCGAAGGCATTCGACCATGTACCGAATTAAATCCATGGGCCTGACTCATAAAATAAGCTGGCGTTTTTGATGAGCATCCGATACCAGACATTTTGGCAACTTCGTGGGGGTTGATTCCCAACTCATAAAATGAAGTAATAATATGATTTGTAACGCTATCATGGCCGCAACCAATGCAGAGCGTGCTTGGTGCGCCTTTGTAATCGGCTTTAGAAAGTCCAGCCCGGTTTACGGTAGCAGGTGGTGGTACTGGCGCGGCAGATGAAGCAGGGGCAGACGGGGATTCAGGGGGACTCATGAACTTTCCCTTTCTTGGGTCAAGATACCTTCGGCAATAGAACTCGCATCGATGGGCATTCCATCATAGTGAGTCACCGACCGAGATTTAGAAAAATTCTTTCCAATTCCAACACGGATCAACTGTTCCATTTGACCATCTCGGTTTTGTTCTACGACATACACCCGATCGTTTGATTCAAAAAACTTAATGACATCGCTAGAGCAGGGCAGGGCTCTGACCCGAAGATAATTTGTTTTGATCCCTTGGCTACGTAACAGGTCTCGTGCCTCGGCCATGGCGAGATCTGTACTGCCATAAGCCAATACTCCAATTTTTGCCCCCGACTCGGTTTCTAGAACAGGTTCGGGCATATACTTCGTCGCTGTTGCTATTTTGCGCTTTAATCGGTCTACGAGATTGACATAGTCTTCTGATTTTTCGGTGTATTTGGCGCCTTCATTATGACCTGAACCTCGAACAAAGTAGGCAGCCAGTTTATGGTTTGTGCCAGGAAGAGTGCGGTAGGGGATGGCGTCGCCATCGATATCTCGATATCTTTCAAATTTTCCTACCTTTTCAAGGGCGGCGGCGTCTAATACTTTTCCACGATCAAAAGGCTTGGTTGGATTTTTAAATTCGTTTGAGGTCCAAAAATTCATTCCCAAATCTAGATCGCTCAAAACGAAGACGGGTGTTTGAAGTCGGTCAGCCAGATCAAATGCCGATTGGGAAAACTCAAAACATTCTTCAGGATTTGCCGGGAACAATACCGGATGATTGGTATCCCCATGACTCAATTTATATGAAAAATCCACGTCGCCCTGCATGGTGCGCGTGGGTAATCCCGTTGAGGGGCCAACTCTTTGAACATCAAAAATGACCGCGGGTACTTCGGTGAAATATCCAAAACCTGCAAATTCAGCCATGAGACTGATCCCCGGCCCGGCCGTCGCTGTCATGGCCCTTGCGCCTGCCCATCCCGCTCCCATGGTCATTCCGATAGCTGCTAATTCATCTTCGGCTTGAATCACGGCAAACTTCTTTTTGCCCGTGGCTTTGTCTATACGAAACTCCTCAAAATAATCAATCAGGGTTTCGCAAAGTGAGCTTGAAGGAGTGATGGGATACCACGCAACAACTGAACATCCGCCGTAGAGGCAGCCAAGGGCTGCAGCGCTATTACCGTCTATGATGATCTTACCTTTATTCTTATCCATTTTTTCTAGCCGAAATGGATCAGTTTTTTTAATGCCTGTTTTTGCAAAATCAATTCCAACTTGTACGGCCTTGAGATTGCTATCTACGACTTTTTGTTTGCTTGAAAAATTATCAGAAACAGCGCTTTTCAAAACTTCTATATCTAAACCAAGCAATTCGGTTAAGACGCCCACGTAAATCATATTGGTTAAGAGTTTTCGCAACTTTACTTCTGTAAAATTTTCTTCAGCTAGTTTTTTGAAGGGAACAGGATAATAAACTATGTCATCACGTTTTCCTGCCATTGTTGGAAAATCGCTATTGTAAACGAGCACCCCGCCCTTATTGACCGATCGAACATCATCAGTCCAAGTGGCCGGATTCAATGCCACTAGAATATCGATTTCTTTTTTTCGAGCCGTGTACCCAGATTTACTCACTCTTAATGTGTACCAGGTGGGTAACCCCGAAATATTTGATGGAAATAAATTCTTCGCGCCAACCGGAATTCCCATCCTAAAAATAGTTTTAAGCAAGATGTTGTTGGCTGATTGAGAACCACTTCCGTTGACAGTCGCCGCGCAAATGCTGCAATCATTAATGATTTGTTTCATATGTCCCTTTGTTTCTCGACGTAAATGCCCACTAAATTGAGACATTTTTGTATTAGACCTAAATAGGGAATTTGACAACGACTAGCGGCTACCGCTATGCGTTAATCTGGTTGTTTTTGAGATTTTCTAAATGTGCGAGAACTTTTTGAATTTCATTATGACCAGGAGTGTACTGCAGCGCTTTTCTAAATTCGTCAATCGCTTGGCTAATCTTACCTTGGGCCGAATAAATTCGACCAAGGTTCATGTGTGGAAAATGCTTCACTTCATATCGCTTAGCTTCTTTTGCTTTTTCTAACCAGGGAATGGCCTCATCGAGCTGATTTTTTTGAATGAGATAGCTACCAAGATCATTGAGCGGATTTCCAAAATCGGGATCGAGCTCGATTGCCTTTTTGCAAAGTTCAATGGCTTTGTCAGTAAAACCTTTTAGACTTTGCACCCAAGCCAGGTAGGTATAGGCCTCAGAGTTTTCATAGAATGAATTTGATTTTTCAAAAGTGAGTAAAGCTGCGTCTAATTCCCCAATAGAAATCTGATGTTTTCCATCTTCAACAAGTTGTTCTGCTCTGTATTTTGATAGATCGTGCACTGTAGACTTAGACATTCTTTTTTTACTCCAACTCTCCTCTTTGGAGTCTATAGCACTCTTATGAGCTGATGTACACACGTTGAAAATTCAAAATTGACGACGATACAACTTGTCCGCAGAGAAGTTCGATGAGTTCCAATTGATTCCACTCATCGAGCTTGTAAAATGTACTCATCAATGAAGGATTTGCTGTCAACCAGTTTGACACAGTGAAAAATTCGGGTAAGTTCATTGTCAAGGGGATCCAACCTTCTAACGAACCGCCCACAGCTTTTTTGAGATCACGGATCGTCGGCAAACAGCTTAAATTCTTATCAAAGATTCGATTTTCACTGGATTCTTCAGCGGATTTTCTGATGCTTAATTCGGGATCGTTTCCTCCGGCGGGACACGATAAATCAGTTAAGAGTTTTTCAAGAGTTTCGTTTTGGATTCCGTATTTTTGGCAAAATTCAAGAGCATTGAATCCTGTTTTATGAAAAGGTTCCCACCACCATTTGACAGAAATGGAGTCTTCGATCTTAAATTTACCTACGAACTGCTGCCATTCGCCTTGATTCCAAGGAAACGGTGCAGAAAACAAATTCATTGGCTCACCTCTAAAAGAAATCTTGATTCAACAAGATCTACGATGTCTTCTTTTAATTCGGATCGCCTTAAGAGTTTTTCTTGAGAAGCTTTAAGAATTTTTTTATGGTAAGAAGTTAGCTTTATTTTTCTTTTGAGAAGTGTTGAATAAATAGTTCTTTTAAACCTGTAGTCAACCAATGGATTTGCAGTGACAAAATCAAGGGGTCTATTAATTCTCATTTGTATTAGGGGGCCAACCCAGACTGTAAAAGGAGAAGGGAATTGGTCAAAAGCTTCAAGCCAAAGAATTTTCTCTTCGAAGTTTTTGCCCCAGGCCTTGTCCAAAAAGCTCTTTGTGGTTTCAGAAAAGTCCCAACCATAAATAATTAAACCAGCACTCCTTAAGTTTTTTAAAAAAGTTTCGTAAGTAAAGCTTGCCTCCCTCGTATGCAAAAATGCATCGATAAGACCACTAGTAAATGATTTTTCGGAATGACTAAGAAAAGTTTTTCTCATGGGATGGTCCGAAGGCAAGCAAAGCGCGAAATTCTTGAGGTTTTTGTATTGATTTTTTGAAGCTGAAGTTACGTTCAATATATTAGCGATCCTTTGAAATTGTTTGATGCGACGACGATTCGATTGAGAATAGACCATGATTCGCGCAAACCCGTCTTTTTTTAAAACTTTTCTAACTGCATCGAAACCACTTTGAGGTTCTGCCAAATGATGGATAACTCCGTAACAATGAACGTAGTCGATCGATTCTTTATTTTCGTCGGCCCATTTCAACAAGTCTTGATTGAAGAATTGGACGTTTTTGATTCTAGAAAGTCTACATTTGCGTTGGGCTAATGTTAATGACTGTGAGCTAAAATCGACGGCTCGAATATGAGCATTCTTGTGGGTAAGACCAAAAGCGTAGGGTTCAAGGGTTCCACATCCAAGGAGGGCCAAAGTTTTCTCAGAACTTGAAATAAAGCGCTGGTGAACTAAAGCAGCACCAGCCTCATAGCAGGCATGAGCTAAACTTGTGGTTACAATTCGCCCTGTCCAGGGAATTGACGGGTAAGGAAACTTTTCATATTGTTCTTGAACCACGTCCATCTTCGATAGTTTTGCTTTAAACACAGAAATGGTCAATTGTGAAGTTTGAGCAAAGGCCTTCCTAGCGCTCTTAAAATCGGTTAAAATGGGCGGGTATGACGACCGCGAAATTTTCGCCTTTTATAAATAGAGAACTCAGTTGGTTAGCATTCAATGACCGAGTGCTCGAAGAAGCTCAGGACACAAACTATCCAATCTTAGAACGGCTCAAGTTTTTGGCCATTGTGAGCTCAAATTTAGACGAGTTTTTCATGATTCGCGTGGCCGGTTTGGAGCGACAAGTCAAACGGAGTCCCCATTCTCGTTCGGAGGATGGAATGAAAATAGAGGATACCTTATATCAAATTCGAGAATGGGTTTTAAGTCAAAAAGCTAGACAAGGAATCATTCTCAATGACCTTCTCAAGCAGCTTCGCGATAAGGGATTAGATCTTCAAATCCATATTCCTCAGATCGACGAAGCTCATTTGAAAGTTGCCAAAAAAATTCTACCCGAAGTTAAAATTTACCATTTCAATTCTCCAGATGCATTTCATCAATTGGTAGGAAGTCAGATTTACGTTTTCGTAAGACTTAAAAATAGATTTGCAGTCTTAGGGTGGCCCGAAAAATTCGATCGCCTTGTGGCTAGTCCGTTGGCTGACAATATTAAATCAAAACACCATTTTATTTTAGCCGAAAAATTAATAGCCGCAGCTGCCGGTCTTTATTTCGAAAATGAAACAGTCTTAGAGGCTTTTCCATTTAAAGTCATTAGAGACGCTGAGGTAGATATTGATCCAGAGACTGATCCCGAAGACCTCTTGTCTACAATTGAAGAGGCTATTTTAAATCGTGCCAAACAAACTGTTGTTCGCCTTGAAGTTGATGCACCAACAATTTCTGATGGAGCACTGTTACTGGCAAGTTCTTTAAAACTTCGCGCACGATCAGTCTACCGGTATGACGTTCCATTAGATCTTAAAATCTTGTGGAGACTTCACGGGCTTGAAGAGTTTTCTAATTTACGATTTTCTGTTTCAGGTAAAAAATCTGGCGCCCTTTCGCTTCGAGTTCCGGACCTGGTAAAGGCAGTGAAGGGGCAAGATATTTTACTCCATCACCCTTATGATTCATTTGATACGGTGGTAAAATTGTTACAAGCAGCAGCGCAGGACCCCTCTGTCTTCGCGATCAGACAAACGCTTTATAGAACGGGCAAAAACTCTCCCATTGTTGCTGCTCTTATAGAAGCTGCGAAAAGGGGAAAACAGGTTACCGTATTTATTGAACTCAGGGCGAGGTTCGACGAAGTTCATAATATCGAACTTGCTAAAGAGTTTAAAAGATATGGTGTAAAGGTTTTAGAGGGATTTTCAGATAAAAAAATTCACTGTAAATTGACCCAAATTTTAAGAAGAGAAAAGCAGGAAGTCATTTCATTTGTACACATTGGTACGGGCAATTACAATCCCAGTACTGCGAAACTTTACACTGATCTGGGTCTTCTCACCACAAGCAAATCATTTGGGCGAGATGCAGAAAAAATCTTTAGGTCTCTGCAAAACAAAACCATTCCTAGAACATTTGAAACATTCGTTGCGGCACCGGTACAGTTACATAAAAAAATATTAGATTGGATTCGATTTGAAACTAAGCGGTCCTTGGCGGGTGATAAAAAGTCTCATATTATTGCAAAAATCAATGCGCTTGTTGATGTTCAGCTGGTCGAAGCACTCTATAAAGCATCTAAGGCCGGCGTAAAAATAGATCTTATCGTACGGGGAGCTTGTATGCTTCGACCCGGTGTTCCGGGTTTAAGCGAGAATATTAGGGTTACAAGTATTGTTGAAAAGTACCTAGAGCACAGTCGCATCTACTTTTTTCAAAATGGTGAGCACCCGCAAGTTTATCTCTCAAGTGCCGACTGGATGCCTCGAAATTTTCATAAACGAATTGAAGTGGCATTTCCTATTCATGATAGCGATCTCAAAAAGTATATCAGAGATGTAGTACTCGAAAACCTTATAAAGGATAATCAAAAAGCTCGACAGCTCATGCCCGATGGCCAGTGGATCAAAATTATTCCCAGGCAGGGGGAGTCAAGTCACCGTGCCCAGTTAGTTTTTGATAAATTGGCCGAGAACAACTACGAGGGTACTCCGCTGTATTCTAGATTCGTATTTCAAAAAGACGAAGCGTTTAACTTACCCGAAGGAGTCAAGCCTTCTTGAATTTCATGTCGACGAATCTGTTAAGCAATGTTTTATGAAACTAGTCTATTGCAAATCCCATGGGCCAATCGTATAAATGATCAATGATAAATATTCTTGGATTGACTTTATCGTTAATTGTTTCCTGCAACACCTTTGCAGACATGGATGTGTCTTTTACGATCAAAACCTCAAAAATTGATACACTTACCAATGAAATCACTTTCGTAGCACCGCCAAATCACCATTTTAATGGGCAATCCCCCTCCTTGGCTGAAGGACAGGCAGGTGGAAATTGGGTCAGGGCACATACGCTAAATACTTCAGGTAATGAAGTGAAAGCATTCTGGGAAGAAAAAATTGAACCTTGCCATCTGCGGGCGCATTTATATATGTGTGACGATGCAAACACTTATTGTTTACCGATTAAACAAAATTTTAGTTGTCGTGGTAAAGAGTTCTATATCTCTGGCTGGCTTGATGATGAAAAGGATAAAGTCAAACCAACTGAAGAATCGATTGGATCTCAAGACGGTTTTATATTAAATGATGCTAGAATTGTTTTTGAAAAAGCAAGAGTTGAAAACAAACTGGTCCTCATTGATTTTTTTGGCATTTGGTGTCCTCCCTGTAACATGTTGGATGAAACAGTCTTTTCTTCAGAAGATTTTTCAAAATTGAAAGGGAGTTTTATACTCTTGAAAATTGACGTAGATAAACCATTGGCCTGGGACCTGAAATCCAAATACAAGATTAGAGGTTACCCGACAGTTTTGTTTACCACCCCAAAGGGAGATGAGATAGACCGAATTCTTGGAGCCCGCACCCTTCCCGATTTTATCAAAGTAATGAAAAAGGCACTATCTAATAAGACCAATTCATTTGTCGAAGCAAAACGTATTGCCGATGAGAAAAACGATAAAAATGCCGCATTGCAGGTGGGCAATATTTATTTAAACCGCAGAGAGTATCATGATGCTCACTTCTATTATTTAAAGTCTATTTTAAATGGTAGTGCTGGGTCGGCGCGCAAAAACTTAGAAAATAATATCATGAGTGCGACTCTTGGAATTTATGCAAATGCCGCTGATTCGAATTCTCGTCAGAGACATGTTGCTCTATTAAAAATGGCAATAGAAAAATTTCCCCACTATATTGAGGCACTGGATCGAGCGGACGAATTGGTTAACCAAACTAAAGAACTAGAAAATAAATCTGCAGAACGTGAAGTCTTAAATCTTCAGATTAATACGGCCAAGTGGTTTCTTAAGAATCCCAAAGCTTTACAAGGATCAGAATGGACTTTTGGGGATTTGTACCAGGTCATTGGGGATTCCTACGGCTCACTCACTGAAATAGAAAAGTCGAGGGAATCATATAAAGAAGCTTCAAAATACTACTTAAAGCAAATTCAAGATGCACATCTTAATGAAAATTCTGAAAGAGGATTTAATTTGGAGAGAATTTATTGCCTTTGGAAATCTGGCCGGGTTGAAGAAGCCCGGCAAGCCTATGAAAAATTAGAAAAAATATACCCAGAAGAATTCACATTTTATTATCAGCATGGCCGGCTTTTAGACGAAATCAAACTCCCCAAAGAAGCTCAGGGTAAAGCGGAAAAAGCATACAAATTTTCTTATGGGGACAACCATCTGCGTTCAGCGGCATTACTTGCAAAAATTCTCAAAGACCTCGGGGAAAGTGCAGGTGCCCAAAAGATCTTAGATGAAACCATGAAAAACACCGATTTACCGGAAGACAAATCTGTTCGGACCCACCGATATTTTGAAAAGCTTCAAAAACTAAAAGCAGAACTGAAATAATATTTCTCATCTTTTTCGATTCTAAATTGGCTTCTTAAACTAGCCAATTTGCCCTTCGAACTTTTTGCCGGAAAGGCCTTATATTTGCGGAAAAACCACCAGGCACCTCTATATTTGCGGAAAAGGTGCCTGGCACCTAGGCCCTAATTGAATTCTTGGCGCAGTTTGTATTTATTTACCAAACCATGGTCGTCCAAGGGGAGTTCGGAAAGGAAAATAATTTTTTTGGGTCTTTCATGAATTGGTAAACTTTGGTCGATTAATTCTTGAAGGGAGGCGATTGTAAGTTTGGACCCAGGGGATTTAACTATGAAAGCAGTGAGTTCAAGTTTACCCATTTTATTCTTGATATGGGCCACAGCGGCACGGTGTACGCCCTGGCATTTCGAAAGATGCGCTTCAAGTTCACTTGGTAAGACAAATTCTTTAGTACTAAGATTCAGGTTATCCCGACGATCTAAATAAGTAACGACTTGTTCTTTGTTTACTTCAACCATATCACCAGTAAAAAACCATGTTCCACGCATATTGGTTTTTGTTGCATCTTTATTTTTAAAATAGCTTGTCGCAACGCTTGGGCCTGAGACCAAAAGTTGGCCGCGACGTACTTTATTGGTCGGTAAATCGTCGCCGTTTTGATCTGTAACTCTTGTCTTCAATCCCTTAAGAAATTGGCCCACTGATTCGGGCGATTCTGGATTGTCAAAACTCTGCATGGCGACGGCAAAGCAAGTTTCGACTGAACCATAAAATCTCAATAATCGCAGATTAAAATAATCTTGCGATAAAACTTCGGCCTTTGAGCCTAGGGGACCGTGTTCCACCGTAATACTTCGAATGGTTGGTATCTTGAGATTTTCGCGCCTTAAGATATCAAGCCACTCTTCGACCATAAGCGACTTCATGAGCACGCGTGTCACTCGGGCTTCTATTAGATCCCGTTGCAATTCTGAAGGAGTTATCTCGTCTGAAATGTACACTCCCGCCCCCGTCAAAAGGGGCAACATCAAACCGTGCATAAAATAAAAGGGTTTTGTCAATGAAGACCCGTAAGAAAACATAATATCATTGGCACTGAGACGATAACTTGCTGTCAGAGCCATTGCGGCATGATTAAGCATGGCATGGGTGTAGGGTACGCACTTTGGTCTGCCCGAGACTCCTTGGGTATCAAAATAGGCCACCACGTCTGAATCACCAGCAGACATACTGGGGGGTAATCGGTAAGTATTTTCATACTCGCTCCAACGACGTTTTTCGCATTGGATAATAGGGATATTGATTCTTTTAGATTTTAGCTCTCTCTTTAAATTTACGACACAATCGTCGCTGGCGATGATCGCGTGCACTGAAAAGTCTGATATTACTTTTGAGAGTTTTTCAGAGGTCCAGGAGGGATCACCAAAAATAGCGGTATTTTTAGTATTGGCCAAAGCAAAAAAGCTAAATGCCATGTGGGGACAATTAGTCATGTAAACTAATACATTTTTACCGTGCATAATTTCTTTTTGGAGAAAGTAAGAGTAGCGGCTGATATAATCGTAGGCCTCACGATAACTTGTGGATCTTCCAAGATATCGAAACGCTGGCTTGGTAGAATTTTTACTTGCCGTAACAGCCAACTTTTGACCGATGAGCATTTTTAAAGAATAATACAGTGTTGAGAAATTGTCTCCCCTTGGCGCCACAGGGTTCATTTTTATTTGAGCCTTAGTTGCAACTCCCGATGTCAGAACATACCCTAATCTTTCGTCTGGTTACGGGATGTTATTGACGCCCCAGGGTTATGAAAATAAACTCGATGTTAATGAAAAAATATTCTTATCCTAAAGCTTCTATAAAGATATTGTTGGCAGAAAACATTCATTCTGTGGCCCATGATCGATTGAAAGCAGAGGGATTTTCTGTAGAAGGGGTTAAGCAAGCCCTTGGAGAATCAGAACTCATCTCTAAGACTCAAGATGTTCACGTGCTTGGAATACGATCGAAAACTCAAATTTCACCGAAGGCGGTTCGTGAGTCGAAGAAGCTTTTGAGTATTGGCTGTTTTTGTATTGGCACAAACCAGGTAGATCTAGAAGCAGCTCGGCTTCAAGGAATACCAGTTTTCAATGCGCCTTTTAGCAATACGCGAAGTGTGGCCGAAATGGTAATGGCAGAGATAGTCATGCTGTCGCGGCAAATAGGTGATCGAAACACTCAATTGCATAATGGTAAATGGGATAAATCAGCAGCGGGCTGCTATGAGATTCGGGGTAAGTGTTTAGGAATAATCGGGTATGGTCATATAGGTTCCCAAGTCAGTATACTCGCCGAGAGTTTCGGGATGAAAGTTAACTATTTTGATATTGTTACAAAAATGCCCTTGGGAAATGGACGTCAGATTGGATCGCTTGAAGAGCTCTTGGCCCAATCAGATTTTGTAACTCTTCATGTCCCTGAAACTCCACAAACAAAAAATATGGTTGGACCTCAGCAACTAAAATCTATGAAGGCAGGGAGCTTTTTAATTAATGCAAGTCGAGGTACAGTTGTAGATCTTAGAGCTTTGAAACAATCACTCGTATCAGGGTATACGGCTGGAGCGGCTCTTGATGTTTTTCCGGAGGAACCAGAAAGTAATGATGACATTTTTAAGTGTGAACTTCAAAATGTGCCCAATGTCATCTTGACCCCCCATATTGGTGGAAGTACCGAAGAGGCCCAAGAAAATATTGGCATTGAAGTTTCAATGAGCCTTATTAAGTTTATCAATAATGGCAGCACAACGGGTTCAGTGAATTTTCCCCAAGTTGATTTGCCCGTTCACCAATCAAGCCATAGGATTTTGAATATTCATAAAAACGTCCCCGGAGTTTTAAAAGACATTAACAGAATTATTTCTGATCTTGGTGCCAATATTCAAGGTCAGTATCTTTCGACAGATCCTGAAATTGGATACCTCATTGTGGACCTAGATAAGCAAGTTTCTGATAAAGTTAAGGAACAAATTTCTATTTTGCCAACAAGTATTAGAACAAGAATTTTGTACTAACTCGCAGTAAGGCCCATCTCAACTTTATCTTGCAAGTGTTTCATAAATTTTATGAGTATGAATTAGAAAATTTAATCCCCTTCGCCAAAAGGTCGCGCATCCATGCGCTCAAGCTCGGCAAGATCCCTCCGGGGCCGTAGCCCTTAAGCTGCAGGGATTGAAATTTTCTAATTCATACTCATAAAGACTAGTACAGCCTTTGTAAAAACAAAGTCTCGATAGGTACTTTATTTTGCGAGAAAAAGTAAAGTCTAAAACACTTTGCCGGGATTCATAATTTCGTTGGGATCTAGGTCTTGTTTGATTTTTTTCATTATGCCAATTTCAAGAGGCGATCGCGTGTAATGTAAGAAGTCCTTCTTTGTTAAACCGATTCCATGCTCTGCTGAAATACTCCCACCATATTTTTTAACTAATTCAAACATTGAGACATCTGATTTTTTAGCATGGGCAAAGAATTCGTCTTTAGACATTTTTTCAGGTTTCGTAAAATTCACATGAAGGTTGCCATCGCCAATATGGCCAAAAATAACAGCTTCAAACCCAGGGTATTTAGAAGAAATAATTTCTTGAAGATCCGTACAAAACGGAGTGATTTTTGAAAGTGGTAAGGAAATATCATTTTTATGTGCTACCGTCAGTGCAGAGAGACTCTCGGCAATATTTTCTCTTAACCCCCAAAAATCCTGGTCTTGCTGTGAACTTTGGCTTAAAACTCCGTCTACGATTATTTTTTCGTCAAAGGCTTTTTGCACAAACTGTTCTAAATACCCCTCGGTTTTATCACTTATTTTTTCAACCTCGATGAGTGTGTAAAAGGGGTGGAGTTTAGAAAATGGCGATTTTAATTTTGTATGTTCCTGAACTCGCAAAAGTCCAAAACTCGTAAACATTTCGTATGCTGTGAGAGGTAATGCCATTTTTTGAGTGAGCTCAAAGAGAGAAGTAATGTCTTCTAGTTTATTCAACGCAAACAAACAAACCATAAGTTCTTTTGGAGGCGTTGTAAGATTCATGATAACTTCAGTAATAATTCCCAACGTCCCTTCGCTACCGATAAACAAATGTTTGAGGTCATACCCCGTATTGTTTTTTACGCAGGCGTTGGTCAGTTCAAGAATACTACCGTCTGCCAAAACAACTTTAAGGCCCGAAACCCATTGCCGAATGAGGCCATAGCGAATGACCTTTATACCCCCGGCATTTGTCGCCACATTGCCGCCAATATGACTACTTCCACTTGACGCAAAATCCACCGGAAAATACAGCCCTGCATCTACCGCCGCTCGTTGAAGTTCTTTTGTCACAACACCGGCTTGGCAATGAATAGTTTTTTCAACGGGATTAACGCCAAATATTCCATTCATTTTAGATGTTGAAATGACGACCTCTTGACGAGCCGCGACGGCACCGCCACTTAGGCCCGTTCGGCCCCCTGAAGGCACTACTGAAATCTTTTTTTGATTACAAAATTGAAGAATCTTAGAAACCTCTTGAGTGGTTTTAGGAAAAACCGCTGCAAGTGGCGAAGGGGTGTAGGCCTTTGTGTAATCTTTAGCCCAAGCTTTGGCCTCTTCACCGGTTACCACTTGCGTGGTACCAACTATGGATCGAAATACATCTAAAACTTCACTCATGGAGCTAGTTTCTACCAAATATATGACGGGTGTCAAAAGGATAGACAGGGAGAAACACCCAAAGGAGCCATCGTATGGCATGGGTCATGCTTTATTTAATGGCAAGGGATTGATAGGGGAATTTCGATGAAACCAAAGAAGTCACAACAAGTTAGAAGAAAACGACGGCCATTCAAAGTCGTCGGCAAATTAGCTAGTATCGTTTTTCTGACGGCCTTTCTTACTTTAGCAAGTGCCGCATTCGTAAAGGAACCTGCTAAGATAAATAGAGCAAAATCAGTTCTCCCTGTCAGAACCGTTCAAATTCAAACTCGAGTCCCAGAAAAAATCGTATTAGTAAAGAAACAGGTCCATAGGCCCATTGCCCATGTCATTGCCATTGCAAAGCCTGTAAAACAAAATTCACCGAAAGTAGCTAGACGTCGAATTGCGACCATCGATTTTAGCGAAATGGAATTGGCCATGGCCGGTAACTTACATAAGCCCATTACCCAAGAAGAAATCAACAATGCCGCAAGGGTTACCAGGCATCGTAATATCAATTTTGATGACAATTTCCCTGACGAATGAGATCTAATTGCTTCTGCAAGTCTTGAAGTTCTGAAAGCCAATATTTATATGTGTTAAATTCAGGAAAAGCCCTAGGAAACGCCGGATCATCCCATCTTTTTGCTATCCATGCTGAATAATGGATAAATCGAAGTGCTCTTAGAGGTTCGATGAGGCGAAGCGATGCCATTTCAAACTCTCGCATCTCGCAGTATCCCTTCAAAAATATCTCCCTGTCGCGCTTCCCTTGTTCGTCACTTCCCCCTGCGATAAGCCAAATATCTTGAACTGGTGGGCCAATGACCATGTCATCAAAATCTAAGAAAAATGGACCATCACCATTGTAAAGCAGATTGCCCATATGACAATCGCCATGGATTCTCTGGACATGGATATTTTCAAACCATGGAGCAATGAGATCTACCAGTTCAATAACTTTTGCTTTGTATTGACTCGCCAATTCCATGGGCAAAAATCCCTTTTCATCTAAAAACTTAAGAGGTGCTAAGCCATAAGTTTGAGGTGTCAGTGCCATTCGATGTTGCGCGCTCTTTGAAGCGCCAACCGTATGAAGCCGACCTAAAAACCGTCCCAATTGCAAATATTGTTGTTGATCTAATTCTTGAGGAACCCTGCCCCTCACTTTCGGGAATACGGCAAAAAGAATTCCACTTGCAGTTTTACCAATGGTGGAGCTATTGCCCATAACCATTGGCTGTGCCACAGGTATCTCTGCTTTAGCAAGATCACCTAAAAACCCATGTTCTTCCAAAATAGCTTCTTTGGTCCAACGATTGGGCCGATAGAATTTTCCGACGAAACGATTTTCGTCTTCCATCTCCACTTCGTAAACTCTATTTTCAAGGCTGTTAAGTGCAAAACATCGACCAGTTGAACGAAACCCGATAGCTTCGACGGCCTCCAAAATATGTTGGGGCGTTAGCTCAAAGAAATTATTTTGACTCACCACAACCGAAAAATACTATTTTATTGTTACATTGGCAAAGTTTCTTTAACCTAATCGGGTGATCAAATCTGTGTATCTCACTAGAAAAATGGTTGCCATTTTGCTCACGGGTTTCTCGTCGGGTCTCCCCCTGGCTTTAAGCTGGGGCACTCTTCAAGCTTGGATGAAAGCAGAGAACGTAGACATAACCGTGGTTGGTTTGGTCTCTCTCGTGGGATGGCCCTATACGGTAAAGTTCTTGTGGTCACCGCTGATGGATCGTTATTCCCCACCTTTCTTAGGGCGACGGCGAGGTTGGATACTTTTAACTCAAGGAGCCCTGGCATTGTCATTGGTGGCCCTGGGTTTTTCTAAACCCTCGGAGTTTCCATTTATGACGGCACTTGTAGCCGTTTTTGTGGCATTTTTTAGCGCCAGTCAAGACATCGTCGTCGATGCATACCGAACTGTTTTGGTAGAAAAATCAGAGGTTGGACAGGCGTCGTCTATGTACATTATTGGTTACCGGGTAGGGTATTTGATTTCAACTGGTGGCGCTTTGGTCATGGCAAGTTATATTCCCTGGAAGTGGGTTTATGTCAGCATGGCTTTACTCATCGGGTTTTGCATGATTGGTACTCTTTTTATGCCTGTGCCGGTGACAAATGCAAAACCTCCTCAATCAATAAAAGACGCTGTTTGGCTCCCCTTTGTTGATTTTTTTAAAAGAACTGGGTCATTAGAAATCATCGCATTTATTACGCTTTATAAACTTGATACCAACATTGCTCAGGCACTTCTCACACCGTTTCTCATGGATATGCAGTTTTCACTAACTGATATCGGTGTGGTAAAAAATAGTCTGGGTTTATTTGCGACTATTGCGGGGACACTCATTGCTGGTCGTTATATGACCCGATTAGGGATCAAAAAATCTCTTTGGATTTTTGGTGCGGTCCAAGGATTTTCAGGTCTTGCCTTTATGGCTCTTGCCCATTTGGGCCATAATTATCCCATGCTCGTAGTCGCGACGATTTTGGAATTTTTATGTGGGGGGATGGGTACCGTGGCCTATTCAGGTTTTATCTTAAGCATTTGCAATAAAAGATTTTCGGCGACCCAATATGCGTTATTGACGAGTCTTATGGCTCTAACGCGAACCATTGGAATTAGCCCGGCAGGTTACTTGCAAAAATTTGTGGGCTGGGAAATGTACTTTTTTATCTCAGTGATAGTGATGGTGCCCGGACTCATATTTTTGTTTCGTTATGATCGTTGGGAAGCGCCCAATGAAGATGCTGTCGCTTATTAAAAGTTTTTTATTTCTTACAGGTAATATTGTGCTCTTTAACCATCAAAACCGCATCGGGATTTTGGGGGTCCAGGTCCATAGACCGACATAAAGAGATAATGGCTTTTTGGGTTTGACCTGAACGAAACTGTGCCCCCGCAATGACAGAATAAAATGATGAAAAATAGGCCCATGCCTCTTTGTTAGCTAAAATCATTTCATCAGGGGGAAGCCTCGGCGCCACAGTCTCTAGAATTTCTTTATCTTTTTTGAGTCTACCAAGAGCTATGGCATAGTTAGCAAAAGTCACAGCATTTTCAGGAAAAATATCAGATGCTTTTTTCGCCAGTTTTGCCGCCAGCTCTAAATCGCCATCTTGAGTAGCAAAATTGCTCATTGCGTTTAATGCGCCGACACCTGTTGGGTTAATTTTAAGCATGTGGGCGAAAAAAGCGCGGTCGTCCTTCCAGTGGAGGCTCGTGGAAATTGACGTGATGGCCAACCCCCCAATAATTAAGCCTCCCCCCCAATTTTGGCCCCTATTTTTTGGGTTTAAATCTGCAAAACTTGAAACAATTTGTGCGATAAAAAGGGAGACGCCAAACATGGGAAGGTACATATAGTGGTCGGCCACTGTTGAAGTGTGTTGAAATGCAAAAGGTATAAGGCCTAGAACGGGTAAGAGCAAAGCGGCTGAGCTAAAGAATCCCCCATTTAAAATACGAGAATCTTTATTTTTTCTTGTGAGCAGAAAAATGACGAGAACAAAAACAATCAAACCAGTTAGAAAATAAGTCTGATTTTCTAAGACCCACTGGGGTTTTCTCCCGTAGTCGGGCCCCAAGTTAAATGGCAAAACCAATTTGACCAAATAAAAACCTAAAGCATCTATTGCTACGAGGGGCCGCTGCCACAGCGGAGTATCTGGGGCTTGAGCATATCCTTGCGCCATTTTGGTAACGTAGATAAGAGGTAAAGAGACGACAAACCAGGGTATAAGTCTTTTAAATTGTTTTTTTATTTGTTCACGACAAAGAAAAAAGCTACCAACCAAGATCCCTGCGGGTACTGAAATGATGGACGGTTTTGATAACATTCCAAAGAAAAACAAGCCCGTGGCCAATAAATTAGATTTTAGACTCGAGTTGCGCAAGAAAATGTAAACAGCAATCAAAGAAAACGTCGCACCGAGAAGATCTCGCATTCCAGATGCCCAGGCGACAGTTTCTACCTGAAGGGGGTGAACAGCAAAAATAAGAGCACCCGCCAATGCGGGCCTCATTTTTTCAACTTTTTGGACACCATGACGATCAAGAATAATTTGCAAAATTTGAAATACTAAAAAACTATTGATGCAGTGAAAAACAATATTAAATAAATGACAAGCCCAACTTAACGGCATGATTTGACCGAGAGCAAGAATTTTCCAAACAGTAAAGGTTACGGGAATATAGAGTCCGTAATAACTATGAAGCCAAAAGGCACTTAAGCCTTCTGTTTCCATCCACACATTTCTGAAAATATTGACGTCATCGTCCCATGACAAAAATGTAAAACCGAGTGAAGCTCCGTATA
Organism: Oligoflexia bacterium; assembly: GCA_023250675.1. GTDB lineage: Bacteria > Bdellovibrionota > Bdellovibrionia > JABDDW01 > JABDDW01 > JAHFAE01. The sequence continues at coordinate 61,850 of JAHFAE010000002.1, forward strand.
TGGCAAAACAAACTATGAGAATGAGAAAAAATATATTATTACTTTTTTTGAACATATAAATTATCAAAACTCAAACAATGTCATATTGCTATCTTTTAATCTCATTGTTACTATTTTTTCATGAAGAAAAAGGGAATTTTAGAAGCTACTTTCATCGTGCTCATTACTTCTTACTTTCTATGGTTTGCTTACATTCTTATATTTAGCAATTACTGGGATTGGGATCAGCAATTGAGCCTCCTAGAAATAGAAAGGCGTTCGTGGATAAATGATTTTCACTGGCCCCTTTGGTCCTATCAACTTTGTGGGGGGGTGAGCAGAGCTGGCGACCCCCAATCCTACGGGTTATCTCCCTTATTTTTAATACCCCTAATTTTCGGGTCCTTTATAGGTTCAAAAATCTTGGTTTTTTTCTCAAGCATTTTGGGTTTTTGGTATTTAAGAAAATTACTTCTTTTACTGGGCTATTGGTGGCTCCCCAATAATGATTCGAGTTCTAAAAACTACGTTGCTACCACACTAAGTCTATTGACGGTTTTTCAAAATTATTTTTTATGGAATTTTTTTGCAGGCCACCTTGTTTATCTTAATGTTTATCTGAGTTTTGGAGTAATTTATTATTTGGTTTACGCCTATGATTCTAAACTCACGAGACGAGACTACGTCAAAGCTACTTTACTTTCGATTTGTGTATTCGCAGGGGGAATTCAACTATTAGCCCTTTTTATCTTGGTTCCCCTCTTCCTTTTTCTCATTTTATTGGTTTTACCTTATTTACTAATGAAAAAAGTAAAACTTCGACATGAGTTATTAAAATCTTGGAGTTTTTTAGGTTTGGGTCTTTTAGTGGCAAGTATTAAATTCTACTTTATTGTTTCGTACCAAAACAAGTTTCCAAGAGTCTTGGCGGCCCATGATCCAGAATTTTATGACCCCACCCTTTTGCTTAAATTTTTATTTGTCCCCACTCAAGGATTCAGATTTTGGGATGGTTCAGAATCGCCAGGGCCCTGGTCCATATGGGAGTATAGTTTTTTCAGCCCACTGAATTATCTTTTTATTTTTTTCTTATTTATTAGAATGCGTTTTTCTAAAACGTATATTCAATTAAAATATTCTCAGAAAAGACTTTTAATACTTTGGGTGGTGTTTGGCGTACTTTGCGTTTTTCTATTTTTGGGAGAATTTAGCTGGTGGTCGCCGTTTGGTCTTCTTAATAGGGCTTTATTTTCTAACTCTATTCGTGCCCCTGTCAGATATATTTTTCCATTTTTGCTGGGGATCCCGTTCGTACTTTATTTTCTGATATTAAACCTTCAAGTTCGTAAAACAGAATATTTAAAATACTTTTCAATAGCCTTACTCATCGTAGGCCTTTGTGGTTTTAATTCTGTTTCAGACCTTGTTGACAAAATCGGAACAGAAAAAATTTGGAACCTCCAAAATAGTCCTCTGAAAATGCGACAAATGACTGGAGGCGATCCCGTTCATATGTACAGTCAAATTCTTATGGGACGCGCCATGGTCAATTGTTACCAGCCCCTCTCCTACCCTTTCTTATTTCCTGAAGTGGGAAGAAACGACTTAGTAGACCTTATCTTCGACTCCCAACGAAAAGAAAACCCTCGTTGCCAACAAGAGAGTTATTTTACAGAAAACGACATCGTTATTTCGCCAGATTGTTCTAGCCAAGTTTGCGTAAACCTCAATGCCATTAATATTTATAAGAAATCAGAGTTTGAATTTAATACTCAAAAAAATAGGTACTGTCGCAAGCTCGTTAATCTAGGAAAATGACCAAAACTCCTTCGTTATGGCGACCTTTTGGGATTCGCTCGTATTCCCACGGGTACCCGGCTCGTTTGAGGTATTCGATGACAATTTGCCGAACTTTTCCGGTTCCTTTTCCCGTCATAATGCGCGCCCGTTTTAATTTTAAGAGGTTTACTTTCATAATGAAAGCATCTACCGTGGCTTCTACGTCTTCAGCTATGAAACCATGCAAATCTAATAAGTCGTTTGCCATCTATCACCTCAAACGGTCGGTTCTTGGCCTACGTCTAAGTAGACTTCTTTAGTATCGTCGTTATAACCAAAATATTCTGCAAAGCGACCCCAAGCAATGAGTGTCTCAACGATTTGATGGGGATTCTCGTTTGGTAACCATTCGCCAACTCTGGTTTCAAGGGTATCTATGGGAACACGTAAACTTTCTTCGGTTCTTAGTAAATTTGAGCTAAGTTGAACGATCTTCAATGCACCAAAAAGTTCATGGAGTACTCGTTTGCGAGAATTAATATCGCCTTCCGCAAAACGCTTTCCCAATTCTGTGAGAATGACATTATGTCTGGGAGTGTCTACTAGATCTAAAAGTTCAGCAGCTTTAACCATATAGAGTGTCGTTCCAAAATCTTTTCCGATTTTCAAAGCTAACTCGAAAATGTCCGCCCTTCCCCCTTGGTCAAAAATGACTTCGACAATACCGATAACATCACTAATCTGAACATTGGGCAAAGTTTCAATAGGTGGTTCACGCACAATTTTGGGCTGAATCGTCGTCGCACCCGATGTAACTGCAGTCGCCGACGCCGTCGGGGCATCGGGCATATAAGTTTCTGTAATAAGATCATGAATTTTTGTGACCATTCGTCGAAAGTTAGGGTCTTTATCATCTCGGGGGTAAGGCAAATCGTTTACGATTTCTGAGCGAATATGCCCTGGGTTTGTACCCATCACCAAAATCTTTTTTGCCATATAAACCGCTTCTTGAATATTATGAGTTACCAAAACCAAAGTTTGAACAGATGTGTTTTTGGAGTGCCAAATGTTGACGATCTCCCACCGCAACGTGTCTGCTGTTAAAACATCTAAAGCGCTAAAGGGCTCGTCTAAAAATAGAATGGGTCGTTCCATGACAAGGGCTCTTGCAATTCCTACCCGTTGTTTCATTCCTCCAGACAATTCTCGGGGGTAGGCTTCTTCAAACCCTTCAAGACCAACCAAATCAATGGCTTTTTTTACTCGAGCCCGCATTTCATGGGGTGAAATCCCCACGGGCCTAAGTGCTAATTCGATATTTGTATAAACAGTTTCCCAAGGAAATAGCGCGAAGGATTGAAAAACCAAAGCCACATCATAGTTTGTACCCAATAAAGGTTGACCATTAGCCAATACTTCTCCTGAACTTTGTTCAAGAAGCCCGCACATTATTCTTAAGCAAGTGGATTTGCCGGAGCCTGACGGTCCAAGCAATGCGATAACGTCTTCACTGGCCACAGAGAAATTCACACCGTTGAGAACCTTGATCTCATTGCCCGATTCTAAAACATAATTTTTAGAAACGTTTTTTAATTCAATTCTTGGAGTACTCATAACGCATCCATTCGATACCTTGATTGGGCTAATTTATATAATTTGTCCCAAAGAGTTTGGTTTAATACCAAAACAACTATGATCATAAGGGTTAGGCTTGCCGCAAGCAAATTGAAATCAGGTTTTCCTGCAGCCGTACTGATGGCTGCTCCTAAACCTTTTGCCGCCAAAGTCTTGCCTTGATAAGAAATATATTCGGCCACAATACTAGCGTTCCAAGCGCCTCCAGCGGCGGTGACCCAACCGGTAACAAGAGAGGGAAAAACACTTGGTAAATACAAGGTTGTCCATCTATCCCAATGAGAGTTTTTCATAAGGTTTAAAGAATCCCCTAATTCCTGTGAAATTTTCAATGCACCAGCCAGAACATTAAAAAGCACATACCACTGAACACCGAGCATCATCAAAAACATAGAACTCCAATCAAGGCTCATGCCCAAAGAAATAAATATAGCAAGAGCGAGGGGGTAGAGCATGGGTGCCGGAAACGACGCAAAAATCTGAATTATCGGCTGAGCTACGGCGATTCGTTTTGCCGATAATCCTATCCAAATTCCAACAGGAACGGCCCAAAGAGAACTTAGCGCTAACGCCCCAACGACTCGTAAAAATGTAAATCCAGTTGCGGAGAGAAGGTAAATCCAGGTTTCACCGTCAACATTGAGAAGAATATTGACGAGTCTCATGAAACCCGCCCCCACAATACCTATGGCGACTACCCATAAAATCGGCTCTACATACTTGACCGACGAGTTCCAAATTTTTCTTGTCTCTCTGGTTGTCAAACCAATCATGCGTGGAAGAGGAATAGACTTTTCTGGAAGTTCAGTTCTAGTTCTTTTTCTTACAAGATATCGTCGATAAAATACCTTTACTAAACGAATGAATCGGGACTCTCGGATAGCCAAGGTCATCAATGGCTCTTCAGGAGCAATGCCTGGCACATCTTCTAATCTGAATCGACGAACCCATGATAAAATCGGATGCCAGATAAATGTATCGAGCACAAAAATGATACAGACCATGGCAATAATGCCATTGAGCATGGCGCCTGTATCGCTTTTACTGATGGCAACGGCCATGTAGGCGCCAACTCCGGGGATGCGATATTCTCTTTCGCCCAATGTAAAGGCTTCGCTGACACTTAAGAAAAACCATCCCCCCGCCATAGACATAAGACTATTCCAAACCAAGTTGACCGAAGAAAAGGGCATTTCAAGGCGCCAAAATTTTTGCCACCATGTGAGGCCCATAATTTTTGAAGCTTCAGAGTAATCGCTGGGGAGAGATTTGAGGGACGAGTAAAATGAAAAAGTCATATTCCAAACTTGACCGGTGAAGATCATAATGATGGCTGCGAGTTCTAAGCCCAAATTTGTTTTCGGAAAAAGTGCAATAAGACCTAACACCAAACCAGGTAAAAATCCCAAAACCGGAATACTCTGTAAAATATCAATAAGAGGAATAATAATTCGCTCGGCTTTTTTTGATTTTGCAGCAGAGTAACCAACAACAAGTGTGAAAGCCAAAGATAGAATATAGGCGACAAGCCCTCTCATTGCAGAAAAGAGTGCATATCGGGGTAGGGCACCTATAGATAAATCGATTTCAGTTACGGGGTGATAGTCGGCCTGCCATTGAGCTCCAATAGCGATAATGCCGTAGATGCAAGCACCCAACAAAAGAAAAATAAGAATATCGGCCGCAGAGAAATATCTTGGCGAAACAAAAACTTGACGCATGCTTGTTTATACCGCTTTTAAAGATATAACTCAAACTCAAGTAAGTTATTTCATAACATAGGTCGATTAAGACTCGGCCCGCAGTAGACTGTTGTGAGGGCGGGTGGGCCGGCACCAGCGGCGATCGGAATTGGAATTGCTAGGGTGCACGCAGAATCGGCGGGTGCTCCGCTTATTCTTACAGCAAGGCAAGTCCAAACGGCCTGTGTGAGCAAAGGCGGAGAACCCGTTGGAAGGAGGTTTTGCTCATACCGATCGCACCAAATCTGACCTGTAAGTCCCGCTGATGCTGGGTCAGCATTAGGTGTAATTGGAATCTGAATATTGTTTATGATTTTGACCGGTTGCTGAAAGGTCATGGCGTTACCAGCTAGATCGTTAAAGATTAAATTCTGCATTTGACTTGATACTGTTCCCGCTGCTCCTAAGTCAGTTGGCCTTTCGCATTGACTGGGCAATAAAGCTGCAGGGTCACAAGCGGGCACACTAATTGTAGAAACTTTGTCGGGCCAATCTCTGACCGCCGTTGCCACAGCGGTAGTCTGATCTGGTGGGTTGGCCAATGCCTTTGAAATTGGCTGAATATATTTTTCTAATTTAAAGAAAGACCTAAATAGTCCATTCATGAATCGATCAAAGCGGGCATAGACTTGAGGGTTTCCGTTTTCTCTGATGATCGTACCATTTTCAGAGAGACAATAATTCGTAGCTCGCCCCAACGGATCGGCGATACATCGAACGTTTCCGGCAGCTGGGACCGCAATACCTGCTGGAATTGGCCAGCATGCCCACGGAGCTGCATTTAGCGGATTGGCATTGTCACCAGCACCATTATTAATACCAGTTAATTTTGCAAGGAAAAATCCGGCAGGGCAAAAACTTGCAGCTACAACGGCTGTTGGAGCCACGTTGGTGGGGGGCCAACAGCCGGGAATACCAGTTGGGCCATAAGCAAACACGTTGACTCCATTCACTTGGTTGCCACAATTAGTGAAGACACAGGTATTAGGTGCAGGAGCACTAAGACATGCCAAATAGGTGTCATAAGCAGCTTTATTGGCAGAATCTAAGGCGTTCATTGTTAATTGGCTTAAGTCTTCTGAAATGTAACTTGCTAAATAGGCTTGGCGAATAATTTGTTTTCTTTGTATGCGATAGTACATCCAAGACTGCATAGCAATAAAACTAATAGCAAAGACTACAGAGATGACCATGATTACAAGCATAGTGCTCTGGCCAAAACTGTTTGAAAAAAAACATGATTGTCTACCTAGCTTCACTTCTAAAATTTTTTCAGCAGGCCACAATTTGCTTTTCATATAATAATAAAAAACCCTCAAATTAAAAATTCGCCAGGGGTAAAGCTGGCGGTGTAAATTTAAAATAGTAAACATTGCCATGAAGCCGCTCTACTACTGCTTCTCCAGAAATAAGCGATGCCCTTAAGGCATTATTTCTAAAGCCAATATCAATCGTCGTTACGACATCTTTGCCAAAAGGAAGCATTTCTGCATTACCACCGACTAAATTTAAATTTGCCGGTGTATAGTCCCATTTGCTCTGGTCTGAATCTAAAAAATAACGACTAGTCAAAACGATTCGGGCACTGCGAGCTGCAGGATTCGTAAGGCCAGGACCAACAGGCGTCACTTCGACTCGCATACTTACCAATTGGTCAAAAAATATTCCGTCGGGTGAAGGGTGAAGATTTACGCCGGTAGGATCGGTGGCAATGTATAAAACTCCAGAGCTTGCAGGTCCTTTTAAATTACTATTTGGTTTTTGAAAAAAAATCCCCATGGCTCGAAACAAACTTGAGGTCGTGCCTACCTCTTCATTGAACACGGCTACTATTTCAGGATTGCCATCTTGAGCAGTGGCACTTGAGTCATAGCCATAACAAGCGCCCGCAGCTGCGGCGGGGCATGTATCGGCGCCGCAAGCAAAGGGGGCTGCGGCAGTACATGGCACCCATGGCGCGATGATTCCACCAATCTGACCTTGGGTTGCTCCTGCAGCTGGGGCGACAGGGCCACCGGTAACTGCAAGATTCACTGCTTGAATCATATGGGTTCGTAAAAGGTATGAGGCTTCTTGCATATTTGATTCAACGGTATTCATGTCTTGCAAAAGGGCAAATTGCTGCATTCCGTAAACGGCAATAGACGCCAATGCCATGGCAGCTACAAGGCCTATAGCGCATGTAATGACCAGTTCGATTAAAAACTGCCCTCTTTGACTATTCAATTGAAACCCCACATCAGAAAAGACTAGCCCAAATACTTATCGGAACCTAGACTAAATACTTGAGTTCCAGGTCTAGCCCTAGTGGTAAAGACGCCCCATTTTTGAAAGGTTTTGCAGCCATGAGTAAATCTAATGGTTTTGATACAAATTCAATTCACGCCGGTGAGCCCAAACCCAGAATAAAAGGGGCTATAACATTGCCGATATTTCAATCGGCGACTTATGACCACGATGAAGACTTAAAATACGACGATATCAAATATATGAGGCTGAGCAATACGCCCAACCACGAAGCCCTTAATAAGAAATTGGCCATTCTTGAAAATGGAGAAGAGGGGTTTGTTGGTGCAAGTGGAATGGCATCCATTTCTGCTACTCTTATTTCGTGCCTTGAAAAAGGGGATCACGTTCTTTTACAAAACGGAATTTATGGTGGCACTTATGGTTTAGTAACCCAACACTTTCCTGCCATGGGAATAGATTTTGACTTTATTGATGCCACAAATAAAAATCAATGGTCCTCAAAACTCAAACCCAAGACAAAAGCCATTTACGTTGAAACCATATCTAATCCGCTTTTAGAAATTCCTGATCTTAGGGCCGTGGTTGAATTTGCAAAGGCAAATCGTCTCATGTCAATTATTGATAATACATTTGCCAGTCCCGTCAATTTTAGACCCATTGAAGTCGGGTTTGACTTGGTTGTTCATAGTGCGACTAAATATCTCAATGGCCATAGTGATATTGTGGCTGGTGTCGTTGTGGGGCGAAAATCTCAAATTCAAAAAATTGCAAAAAAGCAAAAGTATTTTGGGGGAAGTCTAGATGCCCATGCCTGTTTTTTATTGCAGCGGGGACTAAAGACATTAGGAGTTCGAATGCGCTATCAAAATGAAAGTGCCCTCAAGATAGCTCAACACCTAGAAAAACATTCTGAGATTTCAAAAGTTCATTACCCGGGGTTAAAGTCTCATGCTCAACATTCACGTGCTCAGGAATTGTTTTCAGGATTTGGCGGAATGATTAGTTTTCGAGTTAAAGACCCTTCTCAAAAAGCTCAAAGCCTCTTAAAGAAATTAGAACTCATAGCCCATGCGCCAAGTCTTGGTGGGGTAGAATCCCTCATCACAAGACCTGCCCATTCAAGTCACGGCAATCTATCAAAAGAAGACAAAGAAAAAACAGGAATTACAGATGATCTTTTTAGACTCTCGGTGGGTCTTGAAACAACGTCTGATCTTGTTGCTGAATTGGACTCTGCTCTTTCTTAGAAAGATGAAGGGCGCGGCCTTTACGCAAAATACTCATATCTAAATAGTGGGAGGGGAGCCCCGAGAAGGCCTGGTCTTCATCTACGAACCAATTAAATTTGACCAAATGAAAGAGAGCGGCCAAGCCATCCTTCCAATTTATCTTTTTGCCATGCAGCTTTGTTCTGGGGAAATACGAAATAGGAAGTTCAAAAATTCTTACCCGAATCTTAGCAAGGTAAGCTGTGAGTTCGACCTCAATACCAAATCTTTTAGACTTTAAATTCATATTCTTTAAAAGATCGGCTCTAAATATTTTGTAACAGGTTTCCATATCGGTCAGATAAATACCTGATAAGAGATTACTCAACAATGTCAGAAATCGATTCACAAAATAATGATAGGTGCGGTGAACTTGCCAAACGGTACTTTTAAATCGACTTCCATAGACCACATCAGCTTTGTCATCAATTAGGGGTTGAATAAGTGCGGGAATATCCCACGGGTCGTATTCAAAATCGGCGTCTTGAATCATGATGAAATCCCCTGTGGCTATTTTTACCCCTTGAACAATGGCCGCACCTTTACCTTGATTTGGGTTTTGAGCTACCAATTTAAAACCATAGGAGAAACTTAGCCTTTTAAGAACTTGGAGACTTTTATCATTGGACCCATCGTCAATAAAAATCCATTCCCTTTCAATAGGGCAGGGAGCCGACATGAGAAATCTAATGATTTCTTCTAAATGGGCATCTTCATTATAAACTGGTACCAGTACGGAAAGCTTTGGCATGGGCATAGTTCTATATAATTGTATTTGAATTTACAAAGAATTTGTTTAGATCAACCGCCGTTATTCTTAATAGATTGGTGGATATTCTTATTTCTGTCTTTAACAGAAGATACGTTTCTTTCAGCTTGGTCTCTCTTAGCTTTTAATTTTACAGCTTGGGTTTCAAGTCTTTTAAGTTGAGAATGAAGTACTTTGGTCTCCCCATTGACTTTGTTATATTCTATTTTTAGAGCGTTGACTTCTTGGTTAGCCTTTGACCGATCTGCATCGGCCTTGTCGCGCCTATTTAATAGATCAGATTTCTGCTGTCTGGCCTTGTCGAGTTCTTCGCGGCCCACTTTTAATACGTCCTCTGCATTTTTTGCATTGCCTTCTTTTTTGGCGATGTTTTCTTGAAGCTTATGAATTTCAGCTTCAAGTTTTTCTATTCGTTTTTTGGTTTTATTCGATTCTGCCAAAGCCTTTTTTCTACGCTGTTCTGATGCGGCAATATCCACATTAGCTTGTTTAATCATTCGTTCTTTTTCAGCCATGGTGCTTTTAAGTTTTGCAGTTGAATCCTTGGCTTCTTGTTCTTGCTTGACTGCTTCTTCACGGGCTTGGATTTTTTCGCCTTTGGCATCGTCTACTTTGACGTTTTCCATTTCTTCTTCGAACTGATTTTCTTGAACAGATTGTCCAAGGCAAATAGAACTTAAAAATAGGATGGCTGTGGCGATAATAGCTTTCATCACTATTTTGATCGGTCACTTTTATTACTTACTTTAGCTGGATATTCGACCTGGGCATCAGCGGGGCTTACACCCAAGACCCGTTTAGATAGAAAATATTTTGTTCCCGCAGCCAAGCTTGTCGCCAAATTCAACATCACTATGCCAAAGTTGGGCACAAAGTCCAAAAGTGACATTTTTAGGCCTCTCATACGTGATTTAAAGCATTCTGATACATCCTATCTGGTATTTGGATTGCTCATTGTGGGTGGTATGAGAACTATGAGTTTGAGAGTTACATTCATCGTATTAATCGTAAGTGCGTTTTCAATGAGCCATTGCGGTCCTGTTCACTTTAGTGAGATTAAGCAGGAGGCTCTCACCAAATCAGCTGTTCCCATTTGTGATCCGTTTGGTGGCGGGTCTAAACCACCACCTGGGCATGGCCTTGTAGGTCACATCAATTACCTTACTCCAGATCAGAATGGCCCATTGGGAAGTGTGATGGATTATTATTTCAATAGTAATGGCCATGTTCCCAATCCCGTCTTTTTAAGTGACCTCATAATACCTACTCGATTTTTCAAAAGCGGATTCAGCGATAAATCAAATAATCCCGTTACAGCCAACGATGGAAGCCCTTTAGTTAGAGACTTTTCACTTCATGCCACTAGCGTATTTGTTTTAGGAAATTGGGCCCCTGGCGATTATCAGTTGGCTATGCTTTCAGACGATGGATCTATTTTTAGTCTTAAAGGCGGCCAAGCCAACGGCTCTGACTTTGTCATCAATAACGACGGTGTTCACGCCACCCAGCTTGGTTGCACGACAAACATTCTTCACATTACGGCTGATTCCAAATTCCCTTTGACCATCGATTATTATCAGGGCCCTCCCACTTCTATTGGGATGATCTTGCTGGCTCGTCCTTTATCTCCCGGTAATCCCCAAGACGAGCAATGTGGACGAGGTGGAAACGACGATGCCTATTTCTTTTTTGACCAAGCCTATCCTGTTCCTCCAACAGAACAACAGCCCTACATAGACGTAAAGATGCGTGGTTGGGTCCCCGTTGACGGATCCCACTTTGAGTTACCATCGGGTGTTACTAATCCCTGTTCATAATAACTAAGTACTCAATATTCCTTTGAAATTCTGATATTAATACTCTGATACCCCAATATATGGTCTCTGACGGAATAGTCTAAGTGGTTTAAATTACTACGTAAAATACTTCTGTTTGGTATCAAAATAGTACTAAAGTCTAGATCTAACCATGCCGAAAAAGGGAAACGGGGGGAAGTCACGGGACGTAGACAGGAGCGGTGGGCTAAGTTGCGCGATTTTACTGAAGTCAATCCAAAAGGATTTCAAATCCTCGAAGCGCTGATTGCGACAGTCGTTGTTCTTACCATGTCTCTTGCCCTTTCATATTTTATCAATAATTATAGAACTACAAGCCATCAAATATCTGACTACGGCACTTGCCAAAGAACCTCTGATAACTTTTTTTCTCAGGTCAAAGAATTTAGTAATTCCATCGTCGTAAGAAATTATATGCCCCAAGACAACTCGGGAGTTAATTGGGATACCCCTGTTGCTGCAGGAGGTATCTTAGATCCATTTTGTAATGCTTCGCCGTTTAGAAAGATTTTTTGTGACAGTGTAAGTTATTACACAACTGGCCCCACAGGTACAGGTCAAGCATCAGATTATGTGACCTTCGCAAACGGCCGGTATCAGTTAGGTGCTAACCAGAACATGAGAAGTTCTGCAAGTTGGGCACTGGGACTTTATAACTCATGCGGAGTAACGGCAAGAGCACAAGGCGTAGCTCCCTGCCCAGTGGCCGGAGATATCTGTACTGGTAGTAATGGACTAGGTGCTCCAGGAATTACATTTACTGCCGCAGCCGGTGGCCCTTCGTTAGATGATTTATCTAAACTCATGCCTCGATCAGGGGTCATCAAATTTGACTCACAGGTTTCTGCCGTTAGTTTACAGATTAAACCAAATGCTTCAATGGGAGTGAATTGCGGAGCAAGTGTTACAAGTCTTGCCAACGCTAAGTTTGATGTGAAAATCACGGTTACTTTAAAAGATGCAAAATCCAAAGACGCAGATTTAAGCACTCAAATTACGAATAGCTCATGTTCTTCATCGGGGTCTGTAGCTTATGAACCTGATTCTACCAAACCTTATTTTAGAACAAATAGTGATATACCGGTGACAATGTTTTCGTTATCTAAACGCCCTGATGATTATCCTCTTGATCAACCTACCATCGCTTTTTTTGATCCTACTGATGATAAGGTTTATGATGCTTTTGCTGCAAATCGCCCAGTGACTGCAAGAATTCAACTGATTCCCAATGCTAAAACTGTAATCCCAGTTGGGGATCCTGCCTGCCTATGTGACAACGCCGAATGGGTAGCTTCAAATACCGATCCGGCACAAAGAAAGTGCCCCGCTTACACAAGATCAGTCTACGTTGAAGCAACGGCTAATGAAACCGGTGTCTTATTTCTTTGTAATCGAAAATTACCAACCAGTGATGGCGGAGATGGGCCCGATCTCTACAAATATTGCGCCCAGATGTCTTTGGCAGACAATGCAGGTGATGGTGATTTAATTCAAGAGGGCCGCCCTTATTTAAGAAGTTTTAATGCAGGAAATACCTTAAATGTTGCCGGTGGAGTCAATTTCAATGAACCTTTTAGGCCCGGTATTAGATGGGATTTGCCAGAGACAGCAAATGGTAAGGAGTTTAATTTTTCTGTACTCCCTGTGGATCAGGCAGGCAATGCCGGCAACAAATCAGCACTCGTTAGATTTCAAGTCAAAGAACCAATTTGCGATCCCAACGACCCTGCTGCAAAACTCAAATGTCCTTCTGAGCATGTTGCCGATGCTTGCGGTCAGACAACGTGCCCAGGCACTTGGGCCTGTGATGCAGCTACTCTGAGATGCCCTGCTGGGGCACCAAATCCCAAAAACTATGCTATTCAAGAAGGGAATAAGTGTAGTGTGCCAAGTGTTCTATGTCCCTATGTTTTGCCAGTGGGGGCTGGATGCGGCGATAAAACAACTTATTGTTCAAAAAAAGATGCCTGTGGGTATGACTGCCCTGCGGGTAATAAACCTTGTCCTGATCCGTCGAATTTAACTGTAAATCAAAAAGATATTAAAGATTGCAGCGACAATGTTTGTCCCGGGTCATGCACATGCCCGAGCGACCTTGCTTGTGGAAGAATGGCCGATGATTCTTGTGGTCATGTCAATGCTTGCCACGGGCCTGTCTGTCCACAATCATGCACTTGTCGCTCTGATATAACGTGCGGTCAAAAAGAACCTGATACGTGTGGCAATGTTGATGCTTGCGTTGGTAATTGCCCCGCCTGTGATAATCGTAAACTAAGAGATGCTTACAATTCTACTGTTACTAGCCAACAAGCACACCAGTACCAAGTTGCTGATGCCTGCATAGATAGCACCATACCTTCTAGATCAGAAAACCTCAGGCTTGCGTTGATAGACCAGCCCCACGAAGTAAGATATCGACTCACCTGTGCCACAAGGGCGTGTCGTGCCTACTTGTCGGACTTCATGGCGTTAGGGGCAATCAATGGCAATTTAGTGATTGATTCTTCCAACCCGCCCACCCTGACTGAACAAGGACTCATTTCAGGATTATGTTGGAGCAGTTTGATCACTAGCATTCAAGCCCCTCCAGAATGCATGGACTCAAATTTAAAACCGCCAATTCAAGTATTTAATAGTGGCTATCCGGGCCCCAGCGCATGTCTCGCGGACCAGAATGCGGTTTCAGCAAGCTACTACAACAAAAACAATAATCTCTCTTGTGCTACGGACTTTTGCACCCAACAAAACTCAGCTCGCTTGCCCAGCGATTTTCGTTCTGATGGTTTAAATGATGGATTTAACTACGGCGTAATAACTGAGTTTAATAGTTTTGGCTTTCAAATTTCATGTTCCCGAGCAACAAATGATGGATCTTTTAATCCATTCCCCGTGTCAACACCGAAGCCCGCTCCAACACCTATTCCAACTCCTCCACCTGCTGGACCAACACCACCACCTGGTCCCTCGATTAGTCCGCCCCCATGTGAACCCGATTGTTCTATGCTTGAATTCACCTGCCCCAGTGACACCTTAGCTGATGGCTGTGGTGGAAACTGTGGTCGCGGTACCAAACCCATGGATTGCCCTCTCTCCAATACATATTGCGGAGAAAGAACCGACGGTTGTGGAAACATTTGTGGTACAGGTACTAACCCCCAATGCACCTGTGTGAGTCATTGCTCAACTGATGATGACTGTGCTGGAACCACGTCATGTGACTCATTTAGTAATTGTGGAATTCCCGAGGCAACTTGTGTCATCACTTCTCCAGCGAACCCACCAATGGGAATTCCCGCCTGCTCAACTTGTCACTACCGCCCTGGTTGTCGTTGCCTCCTTAATGTTCAATAGACTTCGGTCTAGGAAATCTTAAAAAATTTAGACTTCTGGACTTACGGTGAACGAGACTTTTGGTGATGATCATCTTGAGGAGATAGACAAGATGAAAACGCTCTTAAGTCTTGCTACCGCTACGATTCTCATTATTTCTTTTAAAGCAAAATCTGATGGGCCCGAGTCTTCTTGTCCCGATCTCACGGGGCATTGGTATTATTCTCAAATTGTAGCCAAGGCCAACATGAATATTGTCCAAGATTTCTGCGATTCCACTCATCTTGAAGTCAAAGCTGATATTCTTGGCAAACATTACGAAGATGAAGTGACAAGTCCCTTAGACGGAGTCACACGACAAGTTGGCTCTGACTCGCCCAATGTTAAAAAATATGTCTCTGCATGGTTTCATGGTGACATCGGAGTTTTCGTCGGTGAAAAAATTGAAACCGATGAGAATGGCGAAACCACGAGTCGTGATAAAAAGTTAATTCAGATCGTCTTAGACGGTCCCAATAAACTTAAAATGGATATTTCTGATTTAGACGAAAACGACGAGGTCACCGGCACACGAAGTTTGACTTTTAAACGGGTAGGTTTTGGCGAGCAATGACCGAGCCTCAACTCAACGTTTTTCTATACGTAGATAGTAAGAACGAAGGTCCTTTTAGGTTTACACAATTAAAATCTCTCCTTGATTCAAATAAGATTACCCGCGGAACACTTATTTGGTACGAAGGCCTGCCGTCTTGGATTTGTCTTGGTGATCTTCCTGAGTTTGATCGAAGAAAACGGCCCCGCACATCTCAACCTCAAGCATCTGTACCTACGGATCAGTATTTGGCGGTTATAGAATCTAAAGTTACAGAAGTTAAAAAGAAAGATATTGCACAATTGCTATTAACGAGAAAAATTAGACCCGCAGACCTCATGTACGACGTCATTATGAAGAGGTGGACGAGGGCAGACCAGCATCCTGAACTTTATAAATATTTTGAAAGACCACTTTTGCCATCCCAAGTTTTATCCCCTATTTCTACCCCAGATTTCTTCGCAAAATGGAAACTTGCTATTGTAGTCTCCATTGCTTTATTAATTGGAATTTTAAATTACATCTCGTGGAAATTAAGTTGGGGAATTTTTAGGCTATAGACTTCCTGCGAATGATTATTTTGCCGTCATATGGTAAGATCCATCCCATCCAGCGGGAGGTGGATTGGTTGCGAATTCTTGAATTCGCTCGACGTACATGAGGGCTGTCTTATCTTCACGGCCCACTTTTTGTTTTGACAAATCATTGGTTTCTTCAAAAAGTTTGGTAGCTTCATTCCATTTCATTGAAGTATAAACTTCGCGGGCCGTCTGAAATAATTCTTGATGTTCTTTATTGATCTCTCGATGAAATATTTCAACTAGTTCTATAGCTTCATGCTTGCCTTTGACCATAACTTTGTCTAGAACGCGGTGGTCGGGAATTTTCTGACCCGAAGCCTTGATTTGGGCCAAGGTAAAGTGGGTTGTTAATATACTTGCCCCGTAATACTTTGTGAGGCCTTCAACTCGAGAAGCCAAATTCACGTGGTCCCCAATAACCGTGTAGCTAAAATTCTTTGCCGAACCCATGTTACCCACGCTGACAAGACCCGTATTGATTCCTATTCCTGCATCAATACTTGCACCAAACTTTGAAGCAAGGCGTTCTCGTTCAGAGTCTAGTTTTCTTTGCATGGTTATTGCGGAGGTGAGTGCTTTAAATCCATTGTCTTGGGACGGGATCGGTGCGCCCCAAAACGCCATAATGGCATCGCCAATGTATTTATCTAGAGTACCCTGATTGCCATCTACAATAATATCAGTCATCATGCCCAAATAATCATATAAAAGTGCTGCTAATACTTTTGCGTCCAAGCGTTCTGAGAAGGTGGTAAAACCCCTAATATCTGAAAATAGAATGCTAAGCTCAGTTTTTGTTCCACCTAATGAGAGGCGGGTGGGGTCCTTAACAATGGCTTCGACCACGGCAGGTGATACGTATTTGCCGAATGCGCCGTGGATAAATTTTTTCTGTCTTTCTTCGGCGATATATTTTACACCCAGGGCCACCACGCTGATCAAGCCCAATTCAACGTAGCTAAAAAATAAATGCCAGCTATTGTTATTTGAAAATAATATTTTCTGATCCAAAAAAGCCAATACACCGATAGAAACCACAGACAAAATAATATTGGGAACGGCTTCTAAAGGATGAATGACTGCAGCAAATATAATTCCACCAACTGCCATAAGGGCTAATACGATAAGCGTCCAATTGGCCGATTCGGGTAAGAGATAATTGTCAGATAAGATGTTCTCTAAAATA